>NZ_CP012831.1:6672500-6972500 GCF_001307275.1 Pseudomonas fluorescens | reverse complement strand
TCGCGGGTGGTTTCATTGAATCCGTGGAGCACCTGCCGACGTTCGTCCGCGCCGAGGATCGACAGCGCCTGGAGCGGCAACTGGTCGTTCTCGGCCATCGCCTGCAACGTGGCGCACAGCGCCTGCCAGTGACGCTCCACGGTGCCGGGGTCGAACAGCGCCGTGGCGTAGGTCAGCCGACCGCCGATCGCGCCATCGCGCTCATACAGGTTCAGGGTCAGGTCGAACTTGGCGCTGTCCTCATCGGTGGACAGCGGGGTCACTTCCAGGTCGCCCAGGGCCAGGCTCGGCTGCGGAGCATTCTGCCAGGCCAGCATGACCTGGAAGATCGGACTGTGAGCCAACGAACGCGACGGGTTCAAGGCTTCCACCAATTGCTCGAAAGCCAGCTCCTGATGGGCCTGGGCATCCAGCGCGGTGCGCCGTACCTGGGCCAGCAGCTCGCCGACCTGGCTGACCCGGTCGAGGCGCACCCGCAACGCCTGGGTGTTGACGAAGAAGCCGATCAGCGGCTCGACCTCGGCACGGGTGCGATTCGCCAGCACCGAGCCGATGACCAGGTCATCCTGACCCGACAACCGGCCAAGGACCACTGACCAGGCGGCCAGCACGGTCATGAACAACGTCGTGCCGTGGCGTTCGTTCAAGTGCTTGAGGGACCGCACCAGTGCGGCGTCGATGCTCAGCTCCAGGCTGGCTCCGGTGAAGTCCTGTCGGGCCGGGCGCGGCCGGTCCAGGGCCAGGTTCAACGAAGGGGGCGCGTCGGCCAGTTGGGTGCGCCAGTAGTTCAGTTGCTCAGCGATGCGTTGCGCCTGGCGTGGGGAGCGTTGCCACAGGGCGTAGTCGGCGTACTGGATGGCCAGCGGTGGCAACGGATCGGCTTGCCCCCGGCTGAAAGCCCGGTACAGCTCGCTCAACTCTCGGGTCAGCACGCCCAGGGACCAGGCGTCGCCGACAATGTGGTGCAAGGTCACCAGCAGGACGTGTTCCTGCTCGGCCAGGCGCAACAGGCGGGTGCGAAACAGCGGGCCGCTGGCCAGATCGAAAGGCGCCTGGGCTTCAGCGGTGTAATGGGCCTGCAACTGGGCTGGCGACTGATCCCGCAGGTCAAGGCATGGCATCAGCAGCGAATGCCCAGGATCCACCACCTGACACGGCTCGCCACCGTCGGACACAAAACGGCTGCGCAAGGCTTCGTGCCGCTCGACGATGCGCGCCAGCGCGGCGCCCAGGGCCGCTTCATTCAGCTCGCCGCGCAGCCGCAGGCCTCCGGCCATGTGGTAGGCCGCGCTGGCCTGGGCATCCAGGTGCGCGATGAACCATAGGCGTTGTTGGGCAAACGACAACGGCAGCCGCGCCGGCCGTGGGCCAGCCGGGATCGGCGCCGCGCCGTGGAGCCCGGCCGCGCCCAGGGCTTCGATGGCCCGTGCCTGGCGTTGCAGCGTCGGGTGATCGAACACATTGGCCAAGGGCAGTTCGACGCGCAATTGCTGACGCAGTTGGGAGACCAATTGCACCGCCAGCAGAGAGTGGCCACCGGCCTGGAAAAAATGCTCGTCGCGGCCGATCCGTGGCCGGCCCAACAGGCGCCCCCAGATCGTCGCCAGTTGGTTTTCCAGCGGCCCCATGGGCGCTTCGAAGTGTCCGCTGGCGGCCTGTTCCGGTGCCGGCAGCGCGCTGCGATCGAGCTTGCCGTTGGGCGTCAGTGGCAGGACGGGCAGGGCCACGTAGGCGCTGGGTTGCATGTACTCGGGCAGTACCGCCGCCAGGGCGTCGCGCAGTATCGCCTCGTCAGGCGCCGCTTCCGGTCGGGCCACCCAATACGCCACCAGCCGCGCATCGCCGCTTGGCTCCTGACGAGCCACGACCACCGCGTGCTGCACCCCCGGAACACGCGCCAGGGCGCTTTCGATCTCGCCCAGTTCGATACGATAGCCGCGCACCTTGACCTGGAAGTCGTTGCGCCCCAAATAGAGCAACTGCCCATCCAAGGTCCAACGACCAAGGTCGCCGGTGCGGTACATCCGCGCGCCGGGCTGGGCTGCGAACGGGTCCGGGAGGAAACGTTCCTCGGTCAGCGCCGGCCGGTTCAGGTAACCCCGAGCGACACCGGCGCCGCCGATGTACAGCTCGCCCACCACGCCATGGGGCACCAGTTGCCGGTGCGCATCGAGCAGGTAGACCTGGGTGTTGTCCAGCGGTCGACCGATGCCCGGCACAAAGCCTTCGGCGCGGTCCATCGAGACCCAGGTCGAGTAGGTGGTGGTTTCCGATGGTCCATACAGGTTGCACAGGCGCTGCACGTCACTGTGGTCGAAGATCCTTTGCACCAGGCCCTGCTTGAGTGGTTCGCCGGCCAGGTTGACCACTCGCGTCGAGGCCGGGATCGCCGCGGCCCCCACCAGCGCATCGAGCGCCGAGGGCACGCTGTTGATCAGGGTGACTGGCACCGGACGGTCGAGCAGGGCCAGGGCATTGGTGGCCAGGTGCAGGGTCGCACCGGCGGCCAAGGGCACGAAATACTCGAAGACCGCCAGGTCGAAGTTGATCGAGGTGGCGAACAGGCTGTCTTGCAGGCTTTCGGCATTGAAGGTGCGCAGCGCCCAGTGCAACAGGTTGCAAGCATTGCGGTGCTCGATCATCACGCCCTTGGGCAGGCCGGTGGAACCCGACGTATAGATCACGTAGGCCAGGTGCGCGCCAGTCAGGCCCAGGCGCGCCGGGTCCGGGTTGTCGGCCGGCTGCTCGGCCAGACGGGCCTGGGTCTGCGGATCATCCAGGCACAGGGCGGTGCAACCCGCCGGCGCCGTCACGCTGGCTTGCAGTGCGGTGGTCGTCAGCAACGCCTGGGGCGCGCTGTCTTCGAGCATGTGCGACAGCCGCTCGCGCGGGTACGCCGGGTCCAGCGGCACATAGGCCGCGCCGGCCTTGAGGATGCCGAGCAGGGCGACCAGCAGATGCGGGCCACGCTCCAGGCAGATCGCTACCCGGCTGTCCGGCTGCACGCCGGCGCCCAGCAACAGGTGGGCAAGGCGATTGGCCTGGGCGTTGAGCGCTCCATAGGTCAACGGACTGGCGCCATCGGCCGCGTCGAAACGCGCGGCGATGGCCTGGGGCTGGTGTTCGGCCTGACGTTCCAGGGCCAGGTGCAACAGGTCCCGCTCGGGCAGCGGCCGGGCAGTAGCGTTGAACGTGCGCAGCAGTTGCTCACGCTCCGCCGCCGGGAGTATCGAAAGATGGCAGGCCAGGCGCTGGGGTGAGTCTTCCAGCGCGTCGAGCAGGTTATCCAGGGCCGTTTGCAGCCAGCCAAGCACCGGGGCCGCGCCCACCAGGGGATCGATTTGCAGGCTCAGCGAAAACCCATCGCCCAGATCGTCGACCGACAGGTTGAAGGGATAGTTGGTGCGTTCCTCACCACCCAGAACCTGCATGCCATCGAGCACCGGGGCAGGCCCCTGGGCCGTGCTGTGCCGGTAGTTGAGCAGCGCCGAGAACAGCGCCGTGCCGTTGGGCAGCGCGCTGCAGCGTTGGGCCAGGCCCAAGGGCGCGTGCTCATGGGCGATCAACCGGCTGAGTAACCCATGGGTGTCGCGCAGCGCCTGCCTCACCGGCACCGCCAGGCGCACCCGCAACGGCAACGTATTGATGAACAGGCCCATGGCGGTGGCTGCTTCGGCGGCGCCCAGCAGGCGACCGAACATCACCGTGCCGAACACCACATCGTCACGGCCGCTGGTCTTGCCCAGCACCAGGGCCCAGGCCAGATGGAACAGGCTGGCGCTGCTGACTTCCAGGCGGCGCGACAGTTCGCGGATGCGCCGGCTCAGATCCAGCGCCAGCGGCGCTTCCAGGGTCTGCACCTGGCTGCCGTCGCCGCGCACATCGAGCAGCCCGCAGGGCGCGGTGGGCTCGTCGATATCGCCAAGCAGCTCGGTGAAGAATGCCGCGTGCTGCGCTTCGCTCAGGCCCTGGCGGGCGCGCACCACGAAATCACGGAACGGGCGTGGCGGTTGCAAGTCGGCCAGGCGGCCCTGCTGGATCGCCGCGACCTCGCTCACCAGCCGCTCCAGCGATGTATGGTCCATCACCGCATGGTGGTGCAGCAGTTGCAGCAGCCAGCGACCGTTTGCCGGATCCGCTGCGGCCACCGCGCGCATCAGGGGTGCCTGGCGCAGATCCAGCCGATGCTCCCTGGGATCGGTCCAGGCGCGCAGCGCGGTGGCCACGTCGCCCGCGGGCGGGCTGAACAGTTCCAGCGTCAGCGGGGCCTGACGCCACACCACCTGGACCGGCGCGTCGAGACCTTCCCAGGCCAGCGCGGTGCGCAGGATGTCGTGGCGGGCGATGGCCTGGTTGAGAGCGTCCATGAAGCGGCGCAGGCGCGGTTCGTCATCGAAGGCCAGTAGCACGTGCAGCAGGTAGGTATCGCCGCGCTCCTGGAGCAGGTGGTGGAAGAGGATGCCGGCCTGCAGGGGCACCAGCGGGTAGATGTCCTGGATATTGGCGGCACCGCCCGGAACGCTGGCGACGATGCCCTCGATCTGAGCCGCGTCGAGCTGGCAGAGCTCGAGCAGCGCCGGGGTGATGGCGGTGGTACCCGCCGGCAGTCCGCTGGTGCCGGCGGGCTGCGCCGCGGGCTGGCGCAGGGCTTCGATCAGCGCCGGCTTGTGGCTGCGCAGGAGGGCGATCAACTCCTGGTCGGCCAGCACTTCATCGTCGGCCACCACCGAGAGTTGGTCGCCGCGCAACGACAGGGTCACGCCGCGGTGTTTGAGCAGAGCCAGCAATTGATCCGCAGTCACAGGAGCAGTTCCTTCAATGGAGTAGTGGCCGCGGCCAGACCGGCAAGGGTCGGTGCGGTGAACAATTGGCTGATGTCGACCCGCAGGTGGTGCTGGCGCATGCGCTCCACCAGCCCCATGGCAATCAGCGAGTGGCCGCCGAGGGCGAAGAAATTGTCGTGCCGGCTGACCCGCTCGACGTTCAGCAGCTCGCACCAGATGGCCGCCAGGGCTATTTCGATGTCGCCTTGGGGGGCTTCGTAACGGGTTTGCACGTACGCCTGGGCGTCGGGTTCGGGCAGGGCATTGCGGTCGAGCTTGCCGTTGGCAGTCAACGGCAGGCTATCCAGGCGCACATAGGCGCTGGGCAGCATCGACTCGGGCAAGCGTTCGCCCAGGGCCGTCCGCGCCTGTGCCGGCGTCGGTGGCGCGTCGCCCAACAGGTACGCGATCAGTCGGGCCACCCCATGGCGATCGGGACGACCGACCACCACCGCTTGCCGAACACCGGGCAGCGCCAACAGATGGCTTTCGATTTCCCCCAGCTCGATGCGGTGCCCATGGATCTTCACCTGGAAGTCGGTGCGGCCAAGGTAGCTGAGGCTGCCATCAAGCTCCCAGCGACCGAGGTCGCCGGTGCGGTACAGCCGCGTGCCGGGCTGGAGCGAGAACGGGTCGGCGATGAACCGCTCCCGGGTTAGCGCCTCGCGCTGCCAGTAGCCACGGGCCAGGCCTTGGCCGCCAATGTGGATTTCACCCACCACCCCCAGCGGTGCGCGCCGATCATGATGATCGAGCACGTGCACCTGAGTATTGGGCAGGGGCTGGCCAAGGCTGGGCAGCGGATGCTGATCCAGCCAGGCGCTGGTGGTGTCGACCGTGCATTCGGTCGGGCCGTAGACGTTCAGCACCCGCACGCCGGGTTCGCCGGCCAGTTGCTGCCAGAGCTCTGCGGGGACGGCCTCGCCGCCGAGCAGCAGGCGGCGGGGCAACGGCTGGGGCAGGGCCAGCGTCTGGCGATGCTTGAGTAGCGCCTGCAACTGGGTCGGGGTGCAGTCGAATAGGGTTACCTGCTGGCTCTGCAGGTAATCGAGCAGGGCCGCCGCGTCCAGGCGCACGCGTTTTGGAATCAACACCAGGCAGTGGCCGCTCAGCCACTGACACAACTGCTGGACCGAGGCGTCGAAGGCCACCGAGGCGTTGAGCGAGCAGCGCGTACCGGCCGGCAGGTCAGCCAGACGCTGGTGCAACCCGGCCCAGAGGTTGAGCACCGAGCGGTGCTCGACCATGACGCCCTTGGGCTGGCCGGTGGAGCCTGAGGTATAGATCAGATAGGCGAGGTCGCTGGGCTGGGTGCCGATGTCCGGATCGTCGGTTGCGGCCTGCTGCCAGGCAGCACCAACGGCATCCAGGCAGATCAGCGGCCCGGCGTCGAATGTCGGCAGCCCCTCGCGCACTCGCTCCTGGGTGAGCAGCGCCGCCGGAGCGCTGTCTTGCAGCATGAAGGCCAGCCGCGGAGCCGGATAATCAGGGTCCAGCGGCACATAGGCGCAGCCGGCTTTCCACACCGCCAGCAAGGCGATCGCCAGGTGCGCTTCGCGGTCCAGGCATACCGCGACCCGTTGCCCGGGCCGTACGCCCTGGTCCAGCAGGTGATGGGCCAGGCGGTTGGCCTGTTCGTCGAGCTGTCGAAAGCTCAGTTGGCGATGCTCGTCGATCAGCGCAAGGGCGTCGGGGCGGCGGGCGGCCTGCTCGGCGAAGCGCCCGTGCAGGGTGCCGTCGGGCGCTGACACGGACAGCACTGGGTTGAGGCGATTCAACCGTGCCTGCTCGGCGGTGGGTAATACGTCCAATGACTGGATGTGCCCATCGTCGGTCTGTTCCAGCGCTTCCACCAGGGCGTGCAGGGCCGTCAGCATGAAGCCCAGCAGCCGTTCCGGCGCATGGTCGGGGTGGGTCTGGGCGGTCAGCTGGAAACCTTCGCCCAGATCGTCCACCGCCAGGTTGAAGGGGTAATGGGTTCGCTCCTCGCTGTGCAGCAGGGTCATGCCGGGCATGGCCTGGTGCACATTGGCCTGGCCGGCATGGCTGTAGCGGTAATTGAACAAGGCGCTGAACAACGCCGTCCCCGGCGCTACCGCGCTGCAACGCTGGGCCAGGGCCAGCGGGGTCTGCTCGTGGCAGAGCAGACCGTTGAGGGTGTCCTGGACCTGCCGCAGGATGGCGTGGACGCCGCCGTCCAGGCGTACCCGCAGTGGAAGGGTGTTGATGAACAGGCCCAAGGTCCGGTCGGCGTGGGCGCCGGCCTGCAGGCGGCCGAACAGTACCGTGCCAAAGACCACATCGTCGCGCCCACTCAGGCGCCCCAGCACCAGGGCCCAGGCCAGGTGGCAGACACTCGCCGGGCTCACCCCGTGGGCTTCGGCCTGGCGACGCAGGCTGCGCGCCAGCTCCGGCGCCAGCGGCTGCTGGTGTTCCAGGGCCTGCCAGCGGGGATCGGTTTGCAGGTCAAGGTCGAAGGGCAGGGTGGGTTCATCCAGATCGCCCAACTGCTCGCTGAAAAAAGCGCGGGCGGCGGCCACCGCTTCTGGTCGCCGGGCCTGGGCCACCAAGGCTCGGGTGCTGGTGGGCGGCGGCAGGTCCGCCGGGCGTCCGCTCTCGATCAGGGCGATCTCTTCGATCATCAATTCCAGGGAGGTGTGATCGACCACCACGTGGTGATGCAACAGCAGCAACAGCCAGCGTTCCTGCGCCGGGTCAAAGGCCACCCGGGCCTCGATCAGCGGGGCCTGTCGCAGGTCGAGGCGGTAGTGGCGCGGGTCGGCACTGGCCTGTAGCCGCGCCGCGATATCGTCATCCTCCAGCGCCAGGCGCCGAGGCGTGAACGCGACCTGCCGCAGCACCACCTGCACAGGTTCCTCCAGGTCCTCCCAGAGCACCAGGGTGCGCAGCGCGTCGTGCCGGCCGATGACCTGGCCCAGCGCCGCGCAGAAACGTTGCAGGCGCGCCTCGTCGGTAAAGGCCAGCAGGCTGCGCAGCACATATCGATCGCCCTCGCGCTGGGCGCGGTGGTGATAGAGCATGCCCTCCTGCAAGGGGCCCAATGGATAAATGTCCTGGATATTGCCGGCGCCGCCGGGCACTCGCGCCGCGATCAGGTCGATCTGTGCCTGGGGAAGGGTCACCAGATCCAGCATCTGCGGGCTGATGCGGGCGCACGGGGTCGGGATGGCGCTTACGCTTGGTGCCGGCGCCGGAACGCTGGCCAGGTTTTCCAGGCGCAGGGCCTGGGCGGCCAGTGTCGAGCGTTCGAACACGCTGCGTATGTCCAGGTCCCAGCCATTGCGACGCAACTGTTCGAGTAATTGCACCGCCAGCAACGAATGCCCACCAAGGCTGAAGAAGTCGTCGTCACGGCTGATTTCCGAGACGCCCAGCACCTGGGTCCAGATGGCCGCCAGCCGCCGTTCGGTGTCCCCTTGCGGCGCCTGCCTGGCGGCACTGCTGGCCTGTGCCTCGGGCAGCGGCAGGGCCTGGCGATCAAGTTTGCCGTTGGGCGTCAGTGGCAACTCCTGCAGGGCGACGCAGGCGCTGGGCAGCATATAGTCCGGCAAGCGACTTTCCAGATAGGCGCGTACTTCAGCCAGGTCCGGAACGGGCGTGGTCGAGACCTGCGCTATCAGATAGGCCACCAACCGCGGATCACCGGCAGGGCCAGGCTGCGCCAGCACCACCGCTTCGCGCACCGCCGGCATGCCCAGCAACTGCGTTTCGATCTCCCCGAGTTCGATGCGGAACCCGCGTACCTTGACCTGGAAGTCGTTGCGTCCCAGGTAATCCAGCGAACCATCGGCTCGCCAGCGCCCCAGGTCACCGGTGCGGTACATGCGCGCCTGGGGATCGTCGACGAAGGGGTCGGACAAAAAGCGTTCTTGGGTCAGCTCGGCACGATTGAGATAACCCCGCGCCACGCCTGCGCCGCCGATGTAGATCTCACCGGCCACGCCCAACGGCACCGGCTGGCGATGACGGTCGAGCAGGTACACACGGGTGTTGTCCAGGGGCCGGCCGATGCCGGGCCGGTAGCCCCCGGCACGGTCCATCGACAGCCAGGTGGAATAGGTGGTGGTTTCCGTTGGCCCATAGAGATTGCAGACCCGTTGCGTCGTGCTGTGGGCGAACAATTGTTCCACCAGTCGCGGCTTGAGCGGTTCGCCCGCCAGGTTGACCACCCGGGTGCTGTCCGGGACGGCGCCGACCCTGAGCAGTTCTTCCACCGCCGAGGGTACGCTGTTGATCAGCGACACCGGGCAGGGTCGGGCCACCAACGCCAGGGCGTTCTCCACCAGGTGCAGGGTCGCGCCGGCGGCGAGAGGGACGAAGCATTCGAAGACCGCCAGGTCGAAGTTGATCGACGTGGCGAACAGGCTGCGGCGCCATTCCTCGGCGTCGAAGCTGCGTAGGGCCCAATGCAGCAAGTTGCAGGCGTTGCGGTGCTCGATCATCACGCCCTTGGGTAGGCCGGTGGAGCCCGAGGTGTAGATGACGTAGGCCAGGTGCGCTGGGCCCAGGTCCGCAATCCTGGGGTTTTCCGCGGGCAGGGTCGCCAACCGGTCCCGCAACTGCGCTGCATCCAGGCGCCAGCATTCGACCGCCGTGGCCGGTAACCCACTGGCCACGGCCTGGCTGCTCAGGACCAGCCGGGGCGCGCAGTCTTCGAGCATGTGCGCAAGACGCGCCGGCGGGTAGTTGGGGTCCAGCGGTACGTAGGCCGCGCCGGCCTTCAAGGTGGCGAGCAGGGCGACCAACAGGTCTGGACCACGTTGCAGGCTGATCGCTACCCGGTCATCGGGGCGCACCCCGGCCATCAGCAGGGCGTGGGCCAACTGGTTCGCCTGCTGGTTAAGCTGGGCATAGCTGAGCTGGGCTCCCGCGACCGTTTCGAACTGCGCCGCCACGGCGTCGGGATGCAGTGCCGCCTGCCGCTCGAAGGGCTGGTGCAGCAGGGTGTCCCGTGGATGCGCCTGCCGTGTGGCGTTGAACCCTTCCAGCAGTTGCTGGCGTTGCTCCAGAGGTAGGATGTCCAAGGCACAGGCACGGGTGGCCGGAGCGGTTTCCAGGGTCTGGGCAACTACCTCCAGGGCCCGAATCATTTGCGCAAGGACCGCGTCGACGCAGACTGAACGATGGACCTGTCCGGTCAGGGCAAAGCCTTCGCCGAGGTCATCGATGGACAGGCAGAACGGGTAGTTGCTGCGCTCCTCGCTGCCCAGCAGGCGCACCCCGGGCAGGTCGAACTCTGGGCGGGCCGAGCGTTGTGCCTGGCTGTGGCGAAAGTTCAGCAGCGCTGAGAACAACGCTGTCTGGGTGGGCAGCGCCGTGCAACGTTGGGCCAGGGCCAGCGGCGCGTGTTCATGGGCGAGCAGTTCGGTCAGTCGTCCATGGGTCTGGCGCAAGGCGCTATACAGAGGCATGTCGAGGTCGATGCGCAGGGGCAGGGTATTGATGAACAGCCCCAGGGCCTGCTCCACCTGCTGGCCGGCACTGAAGCGGCCGAACAGCACCGTGCCGAAGACCACGTCGTCGCGGCCGCTGGCCTTGCCCACCACCATGGCCCAGGCCAGGTGGAACAGGCTCGCGACGCCCACCGCCTGGGTCTTGGCCAGTTGCCGCAGGCGGCGGGCCAGGGCGGGGTCGAGTGAGCGCTGGGCCTCACGGTTGTCGCGGCCGGAACCCTGGATGTCGTGCAGCGCGTAGGGCAGGGTCGGTTCGTCGAGCGTGCCGAGCAGCCGCTGGAAATAGGCCTCGGCGCTGGCCTGGCGCCGGTGCTCGCGGGCCTGGGCGACGAACCGGCGAAACGCCACGGTCGGAGGCAGCGGATGCTCCGGATCTTGCATCAAGGTGCGGACTTCGCCGAACAACAGCGCCAGGGTGGCGTGGTCGATGGCCAGGTGGTGGTGGACCAACTGCAACTGCCATTGGCCGCTGGGCATGTCGAAGCGCACGTAGGCCTGGGCCAGGGGCGCGCGGCGGATGTCCAGGGGCTGTTCGGCGAAGGCGTCGCATGCCGCCAGCCAGACCACCGGCAGGGGCGCCTCGCGCCAGACCACTTGCACCGGCTCGTCCAGGCCTTCCCAGAGCACGGCGCTGCGCAGGATGTCATGGCGGGCGATCACCTGATCGAAGGCGGCGATGAAGGCGTCCAGCAAAGGGCGGCTGTCGAAGGCCAGCGTCGCGCGTAACAGGTAGGCGTCGTCGGTCGGTTGCAGCAGGTGCTGGAACAGCAAGCCTTCCTGCAGGGGCGCCAGGGGGTAGATGTCCTGCACGTTGGCGGCGCCGCCTTCCACCGCCGTCACGATCAGGTCGACCTGAGACTGTGGCAGGTTGAGCAACGGCAGCATGGCCGGGGTGATGCGCCTGCAGTCCGGCGCGATGGCGGGTGCCTCAGGCAGCGCCTGTGATTTGGCCGGACCCAGCGGGTTCTCCAGCAGCAATGCGAGATTGAGCAGGTTCGCCGCGCTGAACAAGGTCCCCACGTCCAGCTGCCAGCCTTCAGCCCGCAACTGCTCGACCATCTGCACCGCCAGCAACGAATGCCCGCCGAGGGCGAAGAAGTTGTCCTGCCGACCGACCCGCGGCACCCCGAGGACCTCGGCCCACAGCTCGGCGAGGCGGGTTTCCACTGGCCCTTGGGGCGCTTCGTAGCAGTGCAGGGCGAAATGCTGTTCGTCGGGCTCGGGCAGGGCGTGGCGGTCGAGCTTGCCGTTGGCGGTCAGCGCGAAACCGTCCACCTGGACGAAAGCCGCCGGCAGCATGTAGTCCGGCAGCACGGCTGCCAGGCGGGCGCGCAGGGCGTTGGGTTCTTGCGCCTCGGTGGCGCTGAAGTAGGCCAGCAGGCGCTGCTGGGCATCGGCCAGCACCAGCGCCTCGCTCATTCCCGGCAGGGCCTTGAGCTGGGCTTCGATTTCCCCCAACTCGATGCGAAAGCCACGGATCTTCACCTGGAAATCATTGCGGCCCAGAAACAGCAGCACGCCGTCGGTGCGCCAGCGCACCAGGTCGCCGGTGCGGTACAAGCGTGCCCCGGGCGCCTGGCTGAAGGGGTTGGCGACGAAGCGTTCTTCGCTCAGTCGGGGTTGGTTCAGGTACCCCAGGGCCAAGCCATCACCACCGACGTAAAGCTCGCCGGCCACCCCAATCGGCACTGGGCGGCGCTGTTCATCCAGCACATAGACCTGGGTGTTGCCCACGGGCCGGCCGATGGGAATGTCACCGGCCAATGCATCCGCGAGGGTGATGGCGTGAGTGGTGGTGAAAGTGGTGTTTTCCGTCGGCCCGTAGCCGTTGAGCAAGTGCTGGGGGGGCGAATGGCGCAGGACCTTTTCGATGCGCCGCGGATCGAGCACGTCGCCGCCGACCATCAGGTAACGCAGCGCACCGAAGGCCGGCGCCAGGGCCTCGGCGTACTGATGGAACAGCCCGGCGGTGAGCCAGAGCACGCTGACTTCGTGGTGCAGCAGGTGCTCGTTGAAGCGGGCCGCGTCCAGCAGGGTTTCCCTGGGACAGACCACCAGGCAGCCGCCGTTGAGCAGCGCGCCCCAGATCTCCAAGGTACTGGCGTCGAAGGCCGGATTGGCGGCGAGGGCGAAGCGGTCCTGGGCGGTGAATTCGGCGAAGCCGTTGTTGCGCACCAGTCGGGTGATGGCGCGGTGCGGCACCTGCACGCCCTTGGGTGTTCCGGTGGAGCCGGAGGTGTACATGATGTAAGCGACATCGCCGGCCTCGCGGGCCGGGTGGGATTCAGCCAATGCATGGTCTGGCGCTGCAACGTCAATGAAGCGGACGTTTTCCAGTGCGGGCCGATCATCACCCGCCACCAGCAGCCAGGCGCTGCCACAGTCCGCCAGTACCCGCGCCTGATGGGCCGTCGGGGCCTCTCGGTCGATGGGGACGTAGCATGCGCCGCGCTTGAGGATCGCCAGGATCGACACGATCAACGCCGCCCCCCGGGCCAGGCACAGCGCCACCGCATCACCGGCGCCAATCCCGCAGGCCGCCAAATGCCCAGCCAGGTGCTCGGCCCGTTGGTCGAGCTGGCGATAGCTCAGGGTCTGCGCGCCGTCCAGCAGCGCACACGCATCGGGGCGCCGTTGCACCTGCCCGGCGAAGAGCACAGGCAGCGGTTCATCGGCCGGGTAGTCACGGCTGCTGGCATTGAAATCGTCAAGGACCTGCTGCCGTTCGGCTGTGTCCAGCAGCACCCAGTCGCCCAAGGCCCGGGTTGGCTCGGCGAGGACCTGATCGGTCAAGCACTCCAGGCGCCGCAGGTGCGTGGTCATCTGCTCGGCACTGAACAGTCGCGGGTCGTAGTTGAATTCCAGGAAGGGTTCGACCTGGGCTTCGTAATGCCGCAGATAGATCGCCAGCGGATAGCGCTCATAACCGTTGTGCCAGGTACGCAGAGCGCAGCGGGCCGAGGCAAGGTTGACGTCGCCGGGGTACTGTTCGACCGACAGCATCAGCTCGAACAACTGGCCGGGATGGCCGGCGCGAGCCCGCAACTCACGATGCAGACTTTGCAGGGGGTAGCGCTGGTGGCGGTAGCTGCGCAGGGTCTGGCTGGCTACCCTTTGCACGGTCTCGACGAAGCTGGCGGCAGGGTCGACCTCGACCGTCAGCGGCAGCACCGAGGAGAACATGCCCACGGTCCGTTTCTGCAGGGGATTGCTGCGGTTGTGCACCGGAACGCCGATGACCATTCGCTCACGCTGGTCGGTCACCCGGCTGAAGTAGCCGGCCAGCAATGCGCTCAGACAATGGCTCAACGTCGCGCCCTGGGTTTTTGCCCACTGGGTCATGAGGGCCAGGCGCTGGTGGCCCAGGGTCCAGATCGCCTGGGCACTGGGCTGCGGCTCGCTGGTGCTGGCCGGATCACGGGACGGCGAAGCACTCTGGAACAACGGTTCCGGCAATGCCGGGAACTGCTCCAGCCAGAAATCCCGCGCCTTGGCGTGGCGCGCCGAATCGAGGTAATCGCGGTCGCTGGCGACAAAGCTGCGATAGCCCTGAGCTAACACCGGGTCCAGTTGGAGTGGCTCGCCGACGAGCAGTTGATTGTAGGCGGCGCTGACAGCCTGGCCGACCAGGCCCACCGAAGTGCCGTCGCTGATCAGGTGGTGGTAGCGGCTGTTCCACAGCGCATGGGTGTCGGACAGTTGAAACCATTCCATGCCCCACAGAGGTTGCCCGCGGAGCGAGAACGGCGTGCGATTCAATTGCTCGATGGCGGCCATGGCCCGGCCTTCGGACTCACCGCGCCAATCGTGGAAGGTGAACGGCACCTGTAGGTGATCGGCGACCTGCTGCTGCACCTGCCCATCGCGGTCGCTGATTATCAGCTGCAACGCATCGAATTGGGCCACCACGGCTCGCAGCGCCGCGGCGAACAGGGCGTGGTCCACCGTGCCGTGGATTTCCACGGTTACGCCGATGTTGTAGGAGGGTGTGTCGGGCGATAGCAGTTGGTCGAGCCAGACGGATTGTTGCGTGGAACTCAACGAAATGCATCGCGGTTCGATCATGACACCTCCTTGTGCAGGGGTCGTGCCCCTGGGTCGACGCGGCAAGGCTTGTGGCCTGCGCGATACGGACCGGTCCTGTTTAGAAAAACAACGGCAGACAAACCTCGACGCCGCCCCCTGGCCGGATATGGCTGCGCTGGAAACGGATTTCCGGCGTCTTTCGATGGGGTGGGACGGGCTCGATGCGCATTTAAAATAACAGCGCTTTTGCAGATGGGAAGCATTTTTTAATGGTTGTACGATGTCATATCGGAATCATTTCCCCGCCCCGCCGCGGGCTAGAGCTGCCGCGCAGGCTTGAGCCCGTGCGTTGCCTGCTCGCTCACCGGGGGGGCGGTCCCGCCCCTTGCAGGCGGGAGATATGGAGACATGAGCGTAGGGGCGAGCGATAGGATGGAACGGCGAACGGTGCAGGCGCTGGAGATCGTACGTCACGTGCCGAACCAGGCTGTCCCCGCGCAACGTTGCTTGTTTGGTAAGCGTCCGGCCAACATTTGAGTTCAGCTAACTCAAGGTGATAGGCAATGAAAAACCCACACTTGGCCTGACAGCTACCTGGATAGTCTGCGCATCATTTAGTCAAACCGTCACGTCGACCTTATTGGCGCCTACGGTCATCTGGGTGACTGTTTCATGCGTCATCCGCTCGCCCTTGCTCCACAACTGGGAGGAGAAGAAGCCGTTCAGGGTCTCAGCGTTTGGGGTTGTCCCTTTTTTAAGGAATAGGGCACCCAGATCGATGGTGTTGGCGAAGTTCTCCTTGTTCAGGATGTACCCACCCGTAAAGTTGCCACCCCACGTAGCGTCGGCGGCCACCAGGGCGATGGAGGCGTCGCGGTAGCTGCTCGCTGCCGATTTCAACTCACTGGAAGCATTCAGCCGCTCGTTCAGCCGATCCATGTCGGACGCGCTGAGCTGGCTTGAACTGTTGAGAACCTTGAGGCTGCCATCCGCTTCGATGGTGAAGCCAAATTTCTTCTTGGCGAGATCCGGATCGGTGTGAGCCAACGCTGATTGGAACTCTTCGAAAGAAAGTTTCAGCGATTGATGGGCGCTTTTGTGCCCCTCGGCAATTTGCGGGTAATCCGGCGACTGGGTGCGCGCGATCATGCTCTCGATCGATGCCGTTTCCGGGCTCGGCGCGGGGGCTTCATTGATTGGATGGTAAATCGCCGCCGGATTGATGTTGACCTTGGTTTTCAGCAAGTCTTCACTGAGGGTTTTGGTGGTCAATGGCTGGCTGGTTTGGCTCAGCTGAGCGGCTGATGGCCGGATAAATACGGAATTGATAGAAAGGGTCATGTCGTCATTCCTTGAACGTCTGAAGTTAGCAGGGTATCGACGGCCTATGAAAAAACATGAGGGTGGGGGGCATTCATAGGGACCTGTCCGATCCTGAGGAAACGGGAACAACCTTGGAGCGATATGATGCTTTCCTGAACACCCAGCGCTAGGGTTATCAATCAGCAAGTGGAACAAACTAATGGCTTGGTAGTCTTCAAGAGTGCCCCTGGGCAACGGACGGTTCTTACATGGGGGCGGTCCGAAACGTTGGAGTATTTTTTTCCATAGGAGGTTTCGCGTGCCCTGGAAGTCAAATCTTGTAGTGCTCGCCTTGTCTGCCGTTGCCTTTTCGGCGCAGGCTCAATCTGATCGTCAAGTGGTCGAGGACATGGTGACTCGCTCGGCCAATGTCTGCCCAGGCCACAGCGCCGAGCGCACCACGCCCACGGTGAAGGCGGTGCCTGTCGGCGCGTTGCGGGTCATGCTTGATCGCGGCTTGGTGATGTGTCCCGATCGTCGTCTCGATGCCAGCGCGCCGGCTGTATTCTACGGTCGAGTTGGCGTATTCCAATGGAACCCCGAGGTGCCTGCAAGCTCGGAGGTGATCGCCAAGCAGATCGACGCCATGACCCGCAAGGACGAGTATCCATCGGACACCTTAGTTTGGGATGCCAAGGGTATGCCACTTGAGCAGCGCACTGTGCCGGCTTTCGAGCCCAAGCCAGGGGCTGCTGTGCTGTACCAGGTACGGTAAGTCCTGTCGACGAGGCAGTTTCATCCTCAGCCGGCCGCCGATTATCGCGTCCAGCTCAGCGCCAGAAAGTTTTGCGTGCTCATCGAACACGAGCGGCGCCCACCGGTTTTGGGGATGTATCGAGGTTGAGCGTGGTCAAGGCATGGCAGACAAGGTGTATCTGCCAGGCGCTTACGTTTGATCGCGATTGACCTTCATGTTCAGGGTTTCAATCGTCTCGTCCATGGTTTCTGACGGCATGGCATTATCGAACTGAGGAATTAAAGCTCACTTAAGTCGCTATCTGCCTTCCACTAGGTTCTAACTTCTAACAACGGCTTCAGGAAGGTATAAAGTAGAACGGCTGCAAGAGAGGCGGCTACTATCAATGTAAGCCACATAGTGACCAATAGAGAAAGTGTGACACTATTATTTAACTCTCGAAAAATGCCGAAGGCGAAAGCTGTGTACCAAGACACCCCCGAAACTGCACCGGATGCGAGAAACAAGGTAGCTCTCCTGCGGGAGACTCCAAAAAGCAGCGGCCGACTCATGTCGCGTAGTACCTCTGGCAATACAAACGCGTGGATGATTATTCCATTGATGGTCAGGACGCTCACCACAATGACCTTCGCCCAAAGTTTAGGGTTTTCAAACTTTTCCGGCGACTCCATCGCGTAAAGGGCAAGGAAACCAAGGCCTGAGAGCCACAGGAGGCATAGTCCAAGAGTGACTGCGCCGCTGATGAAGTGAAAAGTGCGTCCGATTTCAACGGGGAGGCTACCCTTGCGCATCCAGCGCAAGATCCAGAGATCTAGCATCGTCGCCCCGCCGAGACCGAAGCACATACCAAGCAGGTGTAAGCCTACAAGGAATGTCAGCACCTTTAGCTGTGGGAGTGGATCAGGCAACGGAACGCTAAGGGCAAGTGTGTCCGCGAGTAAGTGACCACTGCTGGAGAATGCAAGTAGGCCGCCGAAAATCAGGAGTGACGTTCGTCTGTTCATTATTACGACCTTAGGCTAGCGTTCTTATTTGAACGCGTGCACAGTTTATTTGCTGAAGAATAAGGTCCTTGAATTCTCAACGTTATGGATACAAGTGGTTGCCGCGATTAGACGTTCAAGCTTGCTTCGGTAAAGTTCTAGTGCTTCGCTGCTGCTACCAAGAGAAGGCGTTTTAAACCCGCCTCGGGTTGAATGAGGCTAGCGACGATAGCGTCACATCAGCAGGTAGCACGGGTGCAGACCCTGATCAGGAAGGAACCGGTGCTTGAGCATCGATCAAACCCTGGCTCTTCAGCTCCTCCCAAAAGGCTGCTGGGATACCGACCTTCATTGCCTGCACATTGGAAACGATCTGTCCCGGCGAGCGGGCACCTGGAATGATCGCGGACACTTGCGGATGTGCTGCCGCGAACTGCAGGGCGGCAGTATGAATGTCGATGCCATGTTTTCTGGCAACCGCCATGATTCGCGCGCGCTTTTCCACCGCTCCGGCAGGCAGATCCGGGCTGAAGTTATAGCGGCTGCGCCCTCCCAGAAATCCATCGTTCAGTGGTGTTCCAACCACAGCGCTGGTGCCTTTGCTGCTCAACGCCGGAAAGGTGTTGCGCAACGCCTCGCCGTGGTCAAGGAGGGAATACTGGCAGGCCAGCAACACGATGTCGGGAGTCGGGTCATAACCGGCTACTGCCTGAACCACGGCATTCGGCGTATTGACTCCGAAGCCCCATGCCTTGATGAACCCCTCATCACGCATCTTTTCAAGCTCGACCATCGCCCCTGAGCGCGCAATTCGATACGCCGCTTCCCAACCACCTTCCAGTTCGGTGTTATCTGGCGAGATGTCATGGATAAAGACGATATCGATACGCGGCAGCCCCAGCCGCTGCAGGCTGTCTTCCACGGAACGACGCGCGCCTGCCGCGGTGTAGTCATATCGGTAGTTGAAGGGCGCCGGCGACTTCCAGATAGCATGGTCCGCGCGCCGGCCACCAGCGGCCGTCAATACGCGACCGACCTTGGTGGACACCACATAGTCGTCTGGATTCTTGCCGCGCAGGAAGCGGCCTAGACGATATTCACTCAGGCCAAACCCGTAGAAAGGCGAAGTGTCGTAAAGCCTGACACCTGCCTCCCAAGCAGCCTGCAGAACCGCGCTCGCCTGTTCGTCGCTGATCGGCGCAAAGATATTGCCGATCTGCGTCCCGCCCATGCCAAAGCGTTGAGGCGTCATGTATCGCATTGCATGCGAGGGTAAATTGACGGGCAGGTCTGCGCGCACGATCCGTCCTTCGGTACGCATCACGCTTCCGGGCTCCGTCAGCGAAGAGGGCACCGCGGCAGGCGCCAGCGAACTTGCGACACCCGATGCTGGCAGCAAAGCGGCTGCAACAGTACCCACTGCCGAATAAGTAAGAAAATCTCGTCTGTCCATCCAACTTTCCTTTCGCCACCAAGGTTTCACGGGATCATCGAAGCCGGTTCACGGACTAGAAGTTAGAACAACGAGGGTTGGCCGAGTGACCCTAATTCGCCATATCTTTTGCACAATCCTGCCGATGCTCTTGTGCTGGTCACGCACTCTCAGCAGACTCGAACATTCCGTAAATTGGGGGGCATGTGATGACGAGCGGTTCCTTCTCGCAGTTCGGTTTCAGCCGTGTGCATTCCCTGACCTTGCGCGACCCCGTGCAGCCCACCGAACGCTCCCAGGCGCTCAAACGGCTTGTCGAAAAAGTCACCCTGCAAATTGGCTTGAACGAGGTTTGCACGACGTCGATTCCAGGCTTGAGCTTTTATCGAGTGGCCGAGCTAGGTACGCCCACGTACTGCATTTATGAACCTTGCGTGGCCATTATCCTGCAGGGCGCGAAGGAGATTTCGTTCGGCGAGCAAGCCTGTGAGTTCGGGCAAGGGACGTTTTTCGTCACATCGGTCGATATCCCCACACTGGCTCGCGTGACCGCGGCTGACGAGCAAACCCCCTATTTATCCGTTGTGTTGAAGCTCGATTTTTCCATGCTCAATGAGGTGATCCTGACCCTCGAGCCGCCAAAGCAGGAATTGGCTGCTGAGGCGCGGGGCTTCGTATCCGGTGTGGCGACGAGCGAGATGCTCGATGCGTTCGTTCGACTGGCCACGCTGATCGAACGGCCACTTGAAGCAGGCTTGATGTCAGGCCTTATCAAGCGGGAGATATACGGCAGGCTGCTGCTCAGTGAAGCGGGGCAGTTGTTGCGCAGCGTCACTCGCGATGGTTACCGGGATAGCGGCATCGTGAGAGCCGTTGAATGGCTGAAATATCACTACGATAAACCGTTGCAGGTGGCCGACCTCGCCGAACGATCCGGCATGGCCAGCTCCACGCTGCATCATCGCTTTCGCAAGCTGACAGGCACGAGCCCCATTCAGTATCAAAAATCACTACGGCTGCAAGCCGCGCGTAGCCTTATGTTGACCGAGCGGATAGACGTGAACACCGCCGCGTTGCGAGTCGGCTATGAAAGCGTTGCCCAATTCAGCCGCGAATATGCCCGGCGCTTCGGAGCGCCTCCCTCGAGAGACATCAAGCGCGCACGGGAAAAATGAAAGGAGCCCGGAGATGACTGCCCTCCGGGCTCTTCGTCTTACAGTTGATCGGGTACTGAGTGATGAACCTGACGTCGTCGACGTCACCACTGAACGAGTTGCGATAGGTCGCCTGGCGCAGGCGGAATGACAGGTTTTTCAACGGTCCGTTCTGGATCAGGGCATTTTGCAGCGCGGCGCGTTGGAAAACCGTTCCCAGTATGCCCGGTGTTTGTAGGGAAATCCCTACGCCATCATCCTCAATTCCTAGTCTAAATAGGACTGCTCCGATTTTTTGAAGGGTGGCTCATGGCTATTATTCAAAGGCCGGAGTGGCATCCTGAAACCAATCCAAGACATACCGCGCTTGGAGATTGAGTTCGGACAATTCAGGGAAGACGGTTGGGGATAGAAAGGGGATCTGCATCGTGCTGAAACATATCGGCGTGACCGATCTTTGCGTAGGAATGTATGTCCAGGAGCTATCTGGTTCCTGTGTAGAACGTCCGTTCTGGAACAACAGCTTCCTGATCCAGAATGAAGAGGTGCTGGAAAAAATCCTTGTTTCGGGCATCGTCGGTGCATGGATCGACCCTTCAAAGGGGGCGGATGTGCCGGCCTCTGCGCCTGATGAAAGCCTTGTGCAGGCGGATCATGGTGGACGGCAACCTGCTTGTGCGTCTAACCAATCTTGCGCGCAAGCCGCCGGCCCCCATCCCCGGGTGTCGATGAGTGAAGAGTTGTCGAGGGCGCTCAAGCTTTGCTCCAGGTCCAAGGCTGCGGTCATGGAGATGTTCGGCGATTTGCGAATGGGGCGTATCGTTAAGCTCGATCGCGTCACGGACATGGTGGGTGAAATATCCGATTCGCTGCTACGTCATCCTGACGCGCTGCTCAGTCTGGTGCGCCTCAAGAACGCCGATGAATATACCTACATGCATTCCGTCGCGGTCTGTGGGTTGATGATTGGTTTGGCTCGTCAACTGGATCTACCACCGCAGCTGGTGGAAGAAGCCGGGTTGGCTGGCTTGCTGCATGACGTGGGCAAGATGACGATACCCACGGCCATCCTGGCTAAGCCATTAGCCTTGAATGACAACGAATACACGACGATGCGCACCCACCCTGAGGCGGGAGCCAGGATGCTGGCCGACAGTAGGCATTTCACGGCCCGGGTGCTGGACGTTTGTCTGCATCACCATGAGAAGGTGGACGGCACTGGCTATCCCCATAAGTTGTGCGGAACCCAAATCAGCCTATTCGCGCGTATGGCCGCTGTGTGCGATGTATATGACGCCGTGACGTCCGACCGACCTTATCGAGATCGCTGGTGCCCGGCCGAATCCATTCGAAAAATGGCCGGATGGACTGGGCATTTCGATCAGAAAGTCTTTCACGCCTTCGTCAAATGCATTGGTATCTATCCGGTGGGCGCGTTGGTGCGCCTGCAAAGCGGCAGGTTGGCGGTGGTCATGGAACAGCACACAGA
The DNA here is from genome assembly GCF_001307275.1 of Pseudomonas fluorescens. Lineage (NCBI taxonomy): Bacteria > Pseudomonadati > Pseudomonadota > Gammaproteobacteria > Pseudomonadales > Pseudomonadaceae > Pseudomonas > Pseudomonas fluorescens. Next base: position 6,951,060 of record NZ_CP012831.1, on the reverse strand, counting down.
ATGTTTGCTCACGCCCATGGTGAAGGTGTTCTTCTCGGCGTCGAGTCGCACGCCGCTGCCGCCCGAAAGCGTTGATCTGGCCTGCGGGCAGGACAGGATTGTCAGCTTCGAGTCGGAGAAAACCTGGGGTTTCAAGAACCTTGAAGCGCTCTGGGCCGGCAAGGTGCAAGGCGGCGAGGCGCATTTTGGGTAGCGCGGTGCGAGCCTGAGTTTTCTTACCAGCGCTTGTCGCTGGTTTTTTTTGCGTTTTTGGGGGGGGCTGTCAGTGGGGTGTAGGAATTCTCCTACGACGCAGCCGCAATCCTTAGCTGCAAATCAGGATGCTCCGATAGTTTCGCTGCCACTACTTGGCCATTATCTCTTCAGGCCAACAAAACCGGGCATCCCAAGGGTGGGTGCTCTTGCGCAGGATCCCGCCGGATCCGCACTGAACTGGAGAGATGAAGGTGAAAGGACAGGTAATTTCCTCCCCCCTGATCTTGATGCTGCTGCCTGCGGGTTTGACGGGAGTGCTCGGTTGCGCCGCGATTCTGATCAACGCGGACTTCACCCTGCGCAGTGCAGCCAGTTGCGCTTTTGTCCTGCTGGGCTCGCTGTTCATGGGCATGTGGAGCAAGCGTTTAGCGAGCAGCTGTTTGCACGCCCGGCAAGACGATCAGCCAAGTCACCTCCCGCTGGCCGTTTCACCCGATGAAGGGCTGGGCGAAGTGTGCGCGCAGGTACTGCCGATCTGGAGCCACCAGATCGAAGCGGCGCGCATCCTCAGCGAGGAATCGATCCTCAAGCTGAGCAACCGCTTCGCGACTTTGTCGGGGGACATCAGTGCTTCTGCTTCCCATGGCGCAGGCCAGAGTTCGGGAGCTCGGTTGCTGGAAATCCTTGAAGTTGGCCAGCGGGACCTGGATTCGATCATGGTTGCCCTGCGCGACGCGCTTTTGCGCAAGGAGTCGGAGCTCAAGGAGGTCTTGCTCCTTTCCGACTTCACTTCGCAGTTGCAGGAAATGGCCAAGTTCGTCGGTGATATCGCCCAACAGACCAATTTGCTGGCGCTCAACGCTGCCATTGAAGCGGCGCGGGCAGGGGATGCCGGGCGCGGCTTCGCGGTGGTGGCGGATGAAGTGCGCAAGCTGTCCAGCTTATCCGGGGAGACGGGGCAGAAAATCAGTGAAACGGTGAACACTGTCAATGCTGCCATCTCCCGCACCGTCGAGCTTTCCCGGCATCAGGCGCAGCAGGATTCGCAAACCCTGGCTCAGTCAGAGCAACTGGTGTCCCAGGTGATCGAGCACTTCCGGCACAACGCCCAGGCCATCGTCGATACCAGCAGCAGTCTTCAGCAGCAAAGCGAAAACGTTGCCACCGAGATATCGGGGGTACTGGTCGCCCTGCAGTTCCAGGACCGGGTGGGCCAGATGCTTTCCCTGGTCAACAACGATCTTTGCAAGCTGCATGCGCATATCGCCGAACGCCAGCAACTGGCCCTCGCCGGCGGTACGCCTGCCCCGATTATCGCTGATACCTGGCTTGAGCAATTGGCAAGCACCTACACGATGCCTGAACAGCACGCGATCCATCACGGTAAGCCTGTGGTGAGCAGTCCTTCATCCGAGATCACTTTTTTCTAGGGAGTTTCCCCATGAGCAAAACCATCCTGATTGTCGATGACTCTGCTTCCATTCGCCAAGTGGTGAGCATCACCTTGAAGGGCGCCGGATACGAGGTCATCGAAGGTGTCGACGGCCGCGACGCCCTGACCAAGCTCGACGGACGCAAGATCCACTTGATTGTCAGTGACGTGAACATGCCGAACATGGATGGCCTGAGCTTCATCAAGGCAGCCAAACAGCTGCCGGCCTACAAGTTCACGCCCGTGATCATGCTGACCACCGAAACCGGTGAGGCCATGAAGCAGCAGGGCCAGGCCGTCGGTGCCAAAGCCTGGATGGTCAAGCCCTTCCAACCGGCTCAGATGCTGGGCGCCGTCTCCAAACTGATCATGCCGTAGCGCTGCCCAGAGTCCCTGGAAAGGAGGTTGTCATGACAAACACCACGGCTTGTCTGCGTCGGATTCTGGTTCTCGAAGGGCCGCTGACCATTTACACCGCCGCTGAACGCAAAGACCTGTTGCTGGAGCTGTTTCCCTTGGCTCAGGAAGTCGAAATGGATCTGGGGGGCGTGGACGAAATGGATACCGCCGGGCTCCAGTTGCTGGTGCTGATCAAGCAGGAATCACTGCGCCACGGCTCCAGTCTGTTGCTGAGTAATCCCAGCACAGCGGTGCTCGATGCACTGGATATGAGTGGGCTGCACAACTTTTTCGACGAGTCGGCCACGCCTCGTCAGCAGAGAGGTTGAAACCATGAGCTCGCCCATGAATCTGGACGACGTGCTACAGACGTTCATCGCCGAAAGCCAGGAGCTCTTGCTCCTGATGGAAGACGCACTGCTGCAGATCGAACAGGCGCCGGACGATGTGGACACCATCAACGCGCTGTTTCGCGTCGCCCACACCATCAAAGGTTCCGCCGGCCTGTTCGGCTTCACGCCGATCGTTGCCTTTACCCACGTGGCGGAAAGCGTACTGGATCGAGTCCGTGGACATGAACTGCGGGTGGACGAGTCGCTGAGTGCCTTGTTCCTGGAAGTGCGGGACCACCTGTGCACGCTGATTGAATTGCTTGCCAGCCACGGTGACTTGCAAGGCATGACCACAGAGCATGAGCGGCAGGGCGCGGCGTTGGTCGAGCGTCTCAACCGTTACCTGGAAAACCGTCACGAACCGGAGCTGTCCCAGGTACCGATCGAGCCGCCGCAATCGGCTTGTGCCGCGCGTTGGCATCTGTCCCTTCGCCTGTGTCCGGACGTCCTGCGTAACGGCATGGATCCGCTTTCGTTGCTGCGCTACCTCAACAGTTTCGGCCAAATCAGTGCAGTCGTATGCATGACCGATGGCATGCCGGATATCGCGACGATGGATCCGGAAGCGTGTTACCTGGGGTTTGAACTAGGGTTTGTCAGCGATGCCGGCCAGGCTACCATTGAAGGGGCCTTCGACTTTGTTCGCGAGGGCAGCCAGATCTGCGTGTTGCCGTGCAACGGCGACTTGGCAGGTTTCCGGGCGTTGATCGGCCGTCTCGAAGCTGAGCCCGATGCCATGGTAGAGGCCTTTGTCGCCTGTGGTTCCGTGACCCGTGAGGCATGGCTGGCCGGTTCGTCTCCTGACGAGTCGACTACCGTTGCGGTTGCCCCCGTGGTGCCAGACCAGGCGACGCGCGATGACGCGACCAAGAGCCGGGTGGCAAAAGAGGCCCGTCCGGCCGAAGGTAATCTGATTCGGGTCGACGCCGGAAAACTGGATCAATTGATCAACCTGGTGGGCGAACTGATCATCGCCGGCGCTGGCGCCAACCTGGGAGCCATCCAAAGCGGTATCGGCGAGTTGATTGAAACGACGAGTTCGCTCTCGCGTCTTGTCGAGGAGGTGCGCGACTGTGCCCTGACCCTGCGAATGGTGCAGATTGGCGGCACATTCAACCGGTTCCAGCGGGTGGTGCGCGATGTCTCCAAGGAACTGGGCAAGGACATTGCCTTGCAGGTCCTTGGCGCCGAGACCGAGCTGGACAAGACGGTGGTCGAGCGCATCGGCGACCCCCTGACCCACCTGGTGCGCAACGCCATGGACCACGGCATAGAAGCCTCCCAACTGCGTCGTGACCGTGGCAAGCCGGAGCAGGGCACGGTTCGCCTCAACGCCTATCACGAGGCTAACAGCATCGTCATTGAAGTCAGTGACGACGGCGGTGGCCTGAACAAGCAACGCATCCTGGCCAAGGCGATGGAGCGTGGCCTGGTTGCCGAAGGGCAACAGTTGGCCGACGGCGACATTCTCAACCTGATTTTCGAACCCGGCTTTTCCACGGCCGACCAGGTCAGCAACCTGTCCGGGCGCGGCGTGGGAATGGATGTCGTCAAACGGAACATCGTTGCCCTGCGCGGCTCGGTCAATCTGGAAAGCGAGGAGGGCGTGGGCACCACGGTGCGTATCCGCCTGCCGCTGACCCTGGCCATCATCGATGGTTTTCTGATCGGGGTCGGCAATGCCTCTTATGTCGTGCCTCTGGACCTGGTCGAGGAGTGCATCGAACTGTCGACCGACGACTACGGCAATCAAGAATTCCTCGACCTGCGGGGCTCGGTGCTTCCAGTCCTGCGCCTGCGCGAGATGTTCGCCATCGATGAGCCTAACCATGGCCGTGAAAACATCGTGGTGGTGCATTACGCGGGGATGCGGGTGGGCCTGGTCGTCGATCAATTGCTGGGTGAGTTCCAGACGGTGATCAAGCCGCTGGGCAAGATTTTCGGTACAGCTCATGGACTGGGCGGCTTCACCATCCTGGGGAACGGAGCAGTCGCGTTGATCCTGGATATTCCCAAACTACTCGGGCAAGTCGTCAGCCGACAGAAGCACGGTACGACCCTCAGCCCTGAATTGACTCAATAGTTTTCCCTGGAGTACAGCATCATGACCGTCAAAAAAAATATCTCGCTGCTGGTCGCCTCTGCTCTGTTGGGCATCCTGGTCCTGGTCAGTCTCAGTCTTTATCTGATGGGTGGGGTCAGGAGCACCGCCAGCTATGCGCAAGTCAATACCGTGCCCAGCCTGCAGTTGCTGGATCATGTGGCCCTGGCCCTTGCGGATAGCCACAGCCGCCAATGGCAGAGCCTGTCCGGACCTGCCGGTAATTCCCAGCAAAGTGACAAGGAGTCGGTACTCCAGGCACTTGATCGCTACCAGAAAGAGTTCGTCTCCGACGATCGTGATGCGACGCTGCTCAGCGCCTTGCGCAGCACGGTCAACGAATACAACCGGGGTGTGGAGCGTTTCGACAACGCCCTGCGCAATGCAGCCCCTGAAGCCCGCACCGTGCTGCTCGACCTGGACGTGACACGTGAAAAGGTCACTTCGGCCTTGAGTGATATCCGCCAGCACAACCTGGACCTGGGACGAAAAAATGCAGCGATTGCGGCATCGACCGAACAGACGGCGATCTACAGCATTGCCTTGGTCGGTGGCGCCACCTTGCTGGTGATCGGCTTGATCGGTTTCTTCCTGGTACGCCGGCTGCTGCACACCTTGGGTGGCGAGCCCGACGATGTACGCCTGTTGGCGGAGCGGTTCGTGGCCGGGCAGTTGGACGTGCAAGGCAGTAGCAATGGCCTTGAACGTACCGGACTGATGGGTTCCATGGACCGCCTGAGCGGGACCTTGAATCAGTTGATCAGCGATATGACCCAGATGTCCGCGGAGCACGACAAAGGCGACATCGACGTGCAGATCGATGCGGCACGCTTCGCTGGCAGTTATGGGCTGATGGCGCAAGGTATCAACGACATGGTTGCCGGGCATATCAACGTCAAGAAGCAAGCCATGGCCTGCATCAAGTCGATCAGCGAGGGCGATCTGCAGGCGCCCCTGCAAGCGTTCCCCGGCAAGAAGGCGTTCATTAACGTCACCATCGAGCATCTGCGCAGCACCATCATGGCGTTGATCGAAGAGATGCGTCACATGTCGGACGAGCATGAGAAAGGTGACATCGATGTGCATATCGACGTACAGCGATTCCAAGGCTCGTACCGTCAGATCGCCCAAGGCATCAACGACATGGTCGATGGCCACATCAGCGTGAAAAAACAGGCCATGGCTTGCATACGTTCTTTCGGTGAAGGCGACCTGTCGGCGCCCCTGGCCCAGTTCCCCGGCAAAAAAGCCTTTATCAACGACAACATCGAGCAACTGCGCCGCAACATCCAGGCGCTGATCGAAGACACCCAGATGCTCAGCGAGAATGCGGTGGTCGGCCGACTCGATACCCGTGCGGACAGTACTCGCCATCAAGGGGATTTCCGCCGCATTGTGGCGGGGATCAATAGCACGCTGGACTCGATTGTTGCGCCGCTCAGCGAGGCGATGGAGGTCATGGTGGCCCTGTCCGGTGGTGACCTGACCCGCAGCGTCAAAGGTGATTACCAGGGCAGCCTGCAAGACCTGAAGAACGCGGTCAACGAAACGGTGAGCAAACTCTCGCAGATCATTGGCGAAGTTCGCAGCTCCGCCGATTCGCTGTCCAGTGCCTCGGAAGAGATCTCCGCCACGGCCCAGAGCATCAGCCAATCGGCTTCGGTACAGGCGGCGTCGGTTGAAGAGACGTCGGCGTCGATGGAGCAAATGTCGGCGTCGATTTCGCAGAACACCGAGAATGCCAAGGTGACCGATGGCATGGCCGGCAAGGCGAGCAAGGAAGCGAGCGAGGGTGGGCAGGCCGTCAAGGACACCGTCTCGGCCATGAAAACCATCGCGGAGAAGATTGGGATCGTCGACTCGATTGCCTATCAGACGAATCTGTTGGCGCTCAACGCGGCCATCGAAGCGGCCCGTGCCGGTGAACATGGCAAGGGCTTTGCGGTCGTCGCCGCTGAGGTGCGCAAACTCGCCGAGCGTAGCCAGGTCGCGGCACAGGAAATCGGCCAGGTGGCCAAAAGCAGTGTTGCCCTGGCTGAACGGGCCGGCAACTTGCTGGATGAAATCGTACCCTCGATCACCAAGACTTCCGATTTGGTCCAGGAGATCGCCGCTGCATCTGAAGAGCAGTCCATCGGCTCCGAGCAGATCAATACCGCCATGTCGCAGATGAGTCAGATCACTCAGCAAAACGCCTCGGCTTCCGAGGAGCTGGCCGCCACCGCCGAGGAAATGAGCAGCCAGGCCGAACAGTTGCAGGAGTTGATGGGCTTTTTCACCCTGCAGGGTCGGGTGGCGGTGTCTGCCGTTCCTCGGGCCGCTTCTTCCAGTCTGGGCGGTATGCAAAGCAGTGAGCATGCCCAGGAAGGCGGTTTCATTCGCTTCGGGAGTTGAGCCATGGACGCTGCAGTCGTGAGTCATTTCGAGTATGCGCCGCAGAGTCCTTGCGACAGCGAGTTCCTGCAATTCCTGACATTCGTGTCCGCCAGGGAGGTCTATGCAATCGATACCTTGTGTGTACGCGAGATCATCGAATACGGCCAGGTGACAAGCGTACCGATGATGCCGGACTTTATCCGCGGGGTGATCAACCTCCGCGGTTCGGTGGTCCCGGTGATCGATCTGCAGGCGCGCTTTGGCAAGGGCACCACGCAGCAAGGCAACAGGACCTGCATCGTTATCCTGGAGTTGATCCAGGAAGGCGAACCCCACGTGCTGGGCATTGTCGTCGACTCGGTGAGCGAAGTGATCGAAATCGAGCTGGCCGACATCAAGGCCGCGCCAGCGATCGGGAACCGGATCCGTGAAGACTTCATTCGAGGGATGGTCAAGATACGAGGGGCGTTCCTGACGGTGCTTCAGCTCGACCAGGTGCTGTGTGTCCGTGAGATCGCCAGCCAGTTGCATTGAGTCGTCGCGCCCACGCGTGCGTACGTTGTCTTGAGAGGGGGCCGCCGCCTGCGGTGGGTCCCGAGGAGTGAAACATGTCCATATCCGCATCGCGTTCGCCGGCCCCAGGGACGGCAGCCCCACAGTACCTGACCTTCAGCGTGGGTCAGGAGATGTTTGCGGTAGGTACCCTGTGCGTCCGGGAGATTGTCGAATACGGCCCGATTACCCCGTTGCCGATGGCGCCGCCAAAGGTTCGCGGCATCACCAACCTGCGCGGTGCGGCCATTCCAGTGCTGGATCTCGGATTGTGTTTTGGCGGCGCCCAGACTTTGGAAAACCCACGCACCTGCATCGTCATGCTGGAAGTCCACGGCAGCGGTGGCACAGGCCTGGTGGGCATCATCGTGGACGCCGTCAGCGAGGTGCTGGAGATACCGGCCGAGCAGATCGAGCCGGCACCGGCACTCCAGGGGCGCCTTAGCCCTGAGTTCGTGGTGGGGATTGGCAAGCTCAGTGATCGTTTCGTCTTGTTGCTGGACATCGAGCGCATGCTCGGAAGCGATGATTGGTCGGCGCTGTTTCCTTCGAACATCAACGAGGACGGGTTGCAAGCATGAATGCCGTTCTCTCCGACAACGAGTTCCAGCAGTTCCGGTCAATGATTCATGAAATCGCCGGGATCAGCTTATCCGTCGCCAAGAAACAGCTGGTCAGTGGCCGCTTGGCCAAGCGTCTGCAGTTTTTCAACTTGACCACCTATGGCAGCTATTACCGTTTGCTGATGAAGGACCGGGCCGAGTTGCAAATGGCGGTGGACTTGCTGACCACCAACGAAACCTACTTTTTCCGCGAACCCAAGCATTTCGAGTTTCTGCGCGACGTGATTCTTCCCGGGCTTCGTGGCAATGGCCCAGTGCGTATCTGGAGTGGTGCCTGCTCCACGGGAGAGGAACCCTACACCCTGGCCATGGTGCTGGCCGACAGCCTGGGCACCCGGCCATGGGAGATCCTCGCTTCCGATATCAGTAGCCGGGTGCTGGAAAAAGCCCAGGGCGGACGCTACCCACTGGATGGTATCCGCGGTATTCCCGAGGCGCTGTTGAACAAGTACTGCCTGAAGGGTGTGGGCTGCAACAACGGTATTTTCATGGTCGACCGCGCGTTGGCGTCACGGATCACGTTCACTTCGATCAACTTGAACAATGCGCTGCCTTCGGTGGGGCAGTTCGACGTGATCTTCCTGCGCAACGTGATGATCTATTTCGATAACCAGACCAAGTCCGAAGTGGTGAAGCGCTTGAGCAAACACCTGAGGCCGGGGGGCTATTTCATCGTGAGCCATTCGGAAAGCCTGAATGGTATCAGCGATGAATTGCAGGTGGTCAAGCCTTCGATCTATCGCAAACCGGATGCTTGAGATGGCTCGGGTGGTCGAATATTTCCTGCAGCCCGGCGAGGTGGCGTTCGGAGGGCGCCAGATGCGCTTATGTACGGTGCTGGGGTCTTGTGTTGCCCTGGTGTTCTGGCATCCGCAACGCTTGTTGGGCGGCATGTGTCATTTCATGTTGCCTCGTCGAGGAGGCCACGGCGCGGGACACCTGAACGGTCGTTATGCGACGGATGCATTGATGCTGCTGTTCGAGTGCATTCATCAAGCGGGCGCCCGGCCCGAGCAGTTCGAGGTGAGCCTTTTTGGCGGGGCTGACATGTTTCCCGGAGTGGAGCGCGGTGACGCTATCGGGATTGGCCAACAGAACGTCAATGCCGCCAGGCGCCTGATCCAGGACCATGGGTTGCAATGCCGGGCCTATCACGTAGGTGGCCGGGGGTATCGTCACTTGGTGTTCGATGTGAGCACTGGACGCCTTCAGCTCAATCATGCCGATTCGGTACGCAAAGTATTCGAATCGCCCAAGAGTAATGTCTGATGACGGATATCAAGGTCTTGATCGTGGATGATTCCGCCGTGGTGCGCCAGGTGCTGAGTGCGGTTCTGAACCAGGCCAGTGGAATCCAGGTGATCGACGTCGCCGTCGATCCGGTGTACGCCATGGAGAAGATGAGCAGGCAATGGCCTGACGTCATTGTGTTGGACGTCGAGATGCCACGAATGGACGGCATTACCTTCCTGAAAAAACTGATGGCGCAAAAGCCTACGCCGGTGGTGATTTGTTCGACGCTGACAGAGAAGGGCGCCAAGACCACCTTGCAGGCGTTGGCGGCCGGTGCAGTCAGTATCGTCACCAAGCCACAGTCCAACCTGCGACAGTTCCTGACTGAAAACGCGGACGAACTGGTCCAGGCCGTCAGGGGCGCAGCGAAGGCCAACCTGCGGCGCCTGGTGGGCGCCCGGGCGCCTGTCGACGTACCGCCCCGGCTCAGTGCCGACTCGATCCTGTCCCCTGCGTCCGTAGCCATGGCCCGCACGACTGAAAGCATCGTTGCCATAGGCACTTCCACCGGAGGCACCCAGGCCCTTGAACAGGTCCTGCAAGGGTTGTCGCGGGTATGTCCCGGCATTGTCGTGGTGCAGCACATGCCGGAGAAGTTTACCGCCGCCTTCGCCGAGCGCCTCAATCACGTTTGCGAGATCGAGGTTCGCGAGGCGGTACAGGGTGATCGCATCATTCCCGGGCGGGCGCTGATCGCACCGGGAGGCACTCACATGCTGGTCAAGCGCAGTGGCGCCCAATACCAGGTGGATATTGTGCAGGGACCTCCCGTCAGCCGACATCGACCCTCGGTGGATGTATTGTTCCGTTCGGTCGCACGCAGCGCAGGCAGCAATGCCTTGGGCATCATCATGACGGGCATGGGGGATGATGGCGCTCGGGGCCTCAAGGAGATGCGTGATGCCGGCGCCAGGACCTTGGGGCAGGATGAAGAGTCGTGCGTGGTGTATGGAATGCCGCGCGAGGCGTTCAAGCTGGGCGCGGTCGAGCGTGAGCTGCCCCTGGAGCAGATTGCTTCCGCCATCCTTGGCGTTCGCGGTCATCAGCCCTGAGTCGCGGCGTCTTCAGACCAGCCCTTCATTCAAGGCGTAGCGCACCAGATCGGTACTGGTGGCAAAGCACATCTTTTCCATCAGCCGAGTCTTGTGCGTGCTGACGGTCTTGTTGCTGATCACCAGTTGTTCGGCGATCTGGTTGACGCTCAGCCCTTGGGCCAGCATGCGCAGGATCTGGAATTCACGGGAGGTCAGGCTCTGCGAGGCGTTCTCGGGTGTCACACCGCTGCTTTGCAGTGCGATTTGTTCGGCCAGTTGTGGATCGAGGTAGCGCGCGCCGGTGCTCACCTTGCGGATCGCCGCCAGCAGCGCTTCCGGGTCGCGGTCCTTGGTCATGTAACCTGAAGCGCCGGCGCGTAGGGCTCGCTGGGCGATGTGGGCTTCATTGTGCATGCTCAGGATGAGCATCGGCAGCTTGGGGTAATGGGCGTGGATACGGCCAATCAGGTCCTCGCCACTCGAACCAGGCATGGTCATGTCGAGCAGGAGCACATCGATCTCGGTATGGCGCAACAACTCCAGGACCTGGGCCCCGTTCTCCGCTTCTGCCACCACGGCAATATCCTTGACCAGCGCGAACAATTGCTTGAGGCCTTCGCGCATGATCGTGTGATCGTCGGCCACCATTAAACGGATCATGAGTCTTGACTCCTTGAAGCGGGTACACGTAGTTGGACAGTCGTGCCGCTGCCCGGGGTGCTGGATATGGTGGTGGTTCCCCCCAAGGTCAGGCCCCGTTCGCGCATTCCCAGCAAGCCGAGGGTCCTGGATGATTGTTCGCGTTGCTCGAAGCCCTTGCCGTTGTCGGTGATTTCCAGTGACCAGTCATGCTCGCCTTGCTCAAACCTGATATCGACCCGAGTGGCTTCGGCGTGCCGGGCGATGTTGGTCAGCGACTCCTGGGCGATCCGAAATGCAGCGGTTGCGCTGGCATCGTCCAAACGGATTTTTTGCGCAGGAACCTGCAGGTTGCAGTCGATGCCCCATTGCTGCTTGAACGTGTCGGTCAGCCATTCCAATGACGCGACGATGCCCATGTTAAGGATGGAGGGGCGCAGGCTGGTGGAAATGTTCCTGACCACCTGCACCGTTTGGTCGATCAGTTGCAGCAGGCGTGCCACCTGTTCGCTGAGCTGGGGCAGTTGCTCGCCGTACTGGAAGCGCAGCAGCGAAGTGCCCATGCGTATGGCGGTCAGATGTTGTCCGAGCTCATCGTGGATCTCCTGCGCAATGAGTTTGCGTTCCTCTTCCCGCGCACTTTCTCGACTGGACATCAGTTGGCGCAGTTGCTTGTTGAGCGAAGCCAGGCGCAGTTCGGCCAGGCGTAGCTGCGATATGTCGCGAACGACAGCCAGAACGGTGGCGATTTTTCCCTGGATGTCCTGCTCGGGAACGAGACTGATGTGATAGACGCGCTGCAATCGATGTTGCTCGGTGAGCACATATTCATGCTCCAGAGGCTGGCCTTTTTCCACCGCTTCGATGACGGCTGCATGGAATAATTGGCTCTGCAGGTTTTTCGGCAGAATCTCGAGCAGGTCCTTGTGCAGTAAATCGATTTGCGGGCGATCCAGCCAGGCTTCCAATGCCGGATTGACGAACAGCAGCTCTGCCGTTCGACTCAGTCGTGCAATACCGTCCGGAGAGTTTTCAACCAGCGTGCCGATTTCCTGCTGCCGGGCCAGTTCGTTGCGCTGGGCCTCCAGGATGTCGGTAATGTTGCGAGCAATGCACACCAGGCGATGCAAGCGCCCGTTTGAATCGGCTACGGGTACCAGGTTGAAATGGACAACGAGTGAGCGCTGACCGCAGGGCAGATGTGCATCCAGTTCGATGGGGGCTCCCACGGCGATGCAGTGCAGGCAGATCGCCTCGACGATACTGGCGGCTTCTTTTTCCAGGCACTGGCCCAACGATTGGCCGATCATGTCGGAGTGACTTTTGGCGAGCATTTCGCATAGCTTTGGATTGGCCTCCAGGCAACTGAGTTGCTGGTCGGCATCCACGGCGAGCAGGCAAAGCATATCTTGCGAATGGTCGAAGACTTCGCGGTAACGGCGTTCGCTTTGCGCCAGGTGGCTGTGGGCCGAGCAGCGCTCCCAGGCGATGGCACCGATATGACTGGCCATTTGTGCATGCTTGCGATCCTGCTCGCTCAGTTGGGCGTCCCCACCGACGAACAACAGGATGGCCCCCATCGCGACACCGGTCTTATTGACCACCGGTTCTACCCAACAACCTCGATAGCCTGCCTGCAAGGCGGGCTGGCTGAACGCGAGGCCCGCGGCGTCGCTTTTCAAATCAGCGATGAAGTGATGGTGTTCGAACCGCTCGGGGTGTCGATCAAGATCTTCGGCCAGACAGGTTGCAATCGAGGACGTGTCCGTAGGAGGGGCGCGATGGGATTCGTCGCCAGGCACAGCCTTGAAGGCCATGGCGTTGTGAAGCCCGGGCGTCAGAATATCCAGGTAGGCGCCGAGCAGTGGCAGCACCTCCCGGAGGGTGTCGTGAGTGACCATCTTTTGAAAAATGGCGGAGCGCGCATTCTCGGCCCGCTCCTGTCGGCGCAACGCACTGATATCCTGGGCGGTGACCAGCACCCCGCACAGCTCGCCTGTTTCGTCATGCTCCGGCGTCAGGTTGCACAGGAAATCCACGGAGCGACGTGAGTGTGAGCCCCTGTTTTCCAGCAGGAACGTATTGGCTACGCCGGTTGAAAGCGTAAGTTCTACTTGCGTGCGAAAGTATTCGTCCAGCGGATTGTGCGTCGAGGCGCGTTCGGTGATGTGAGTGTTGGGAAAACCCCGGGCGCGCTCAAGCTCGGGATTGGCATAGATTTGTTGTCCTAGCCGGTTGTAGCGAAGGATGATGTTTTGTGAGCTTTTGGCCAGTGAGAGGTACTTCTGTTCGTTATTGAACAATGCCTGACGCAAGGCGAGATGTTCACTGATGTCTTCCAGCTGCGATACGAAGTAAAGCGCTTCTGCATCAGCGTTACGGGCGATGCCCAGGGTCAGGCGTGCCCACAGCGTGCTGCCGTCCTTACGGATGTAGCGTTTTTCCAACGTCAGGCTCGTACGGTGTCCCAGGATGAGTCTGTGCAATTCATCCTTACTGATATCGGTGTCGTCCGGATGCGTCAAACGCTGGAAAGATGTGGCGCGAAGTTCTGCTTCGGTGTAGCCGAGCATCTGACACAGCATTTGATTGGCCGCGATCCATTCACCGCTCATTCGCAATAAGGCCAGGCCTGTGCCAGCAGAATCGAACGCCAGGCGATAGTCCTGTTCGGCAAGGTGGATGCGTTCGGCGTGGCGGATCTTCACCAGGAATGTGGATTGTTGTGCCCTGTAGTCGAGTGTCACTTTCAGCGTGTCGCCGTTCGCCGACGCACTTTGAAAATGCCAGTTCCCTTTGAGTCGCGCATGGGTCAGGTGCTTTTCAAAAGTCAGACGCTTGAGAGAAAACAATGCAGGCGAGGGAACAAGGGCGGCGACGCTTTCGCTCAGCCCCAGTAGCCGACTGGCGCAGTCATCCATGATGAGCAACGTTCCCTGGGCATCCAGCAACACGACACCCACGTCATCCGCATCCTGCGTGAACGGTGTTGCTACCGCTATGGCTGAATCCATTCGCCCCATCCTCTGATCACTGTTTTTGAGCATAGCTTAAGTCTTGAGGCCGAAATCGAGTGTTCGACTATGGTCATAAGGCTGCCCACACGCTTTTGATCGATGCTGGGGGACCTGCAAGGTCGTGTAGACGGCGAACGATAGAAGAGAGTCCCGTTGGACAGAAACCGAGGATGGGCTCACACTGATGTCACAGTGATATCGTTTGTGCCGCCAACGCAACGAGCGTGCTTATGCAAACAACTTCAAAGAAGAAGAGGGTGAGTTTGCGCAGATGGATCTGGCGAGCATTCGCCAGTACCAGCCTGTTGCCGCTTGTTTTGGTGGAGGGTGTGCTGATCACCACTTACTTCATCACCAACCAGTCCATTCGAAGTTCTCAGATCGAGTACCTGCATCAAAGTGCAACACGAGACATTCAGGTGTCGGTTCAGCAGAATGCATTGCTGGTGCAGGGACAACTTGAGCAGATCCACAAGGCGATCGATCTTTATGCCAAATCCACGGAGCATGAACTCACCGAGAAACAGCACCTCGTGGCAGCATCGCTATCATTAAGTGCCGACGGTGTCCGTTACAGCGCAGCAAACGATGGAGCATCCGCCTCGTTTTATTCGAATGTCACTGCGCCGCAAGATCAGGATCTCTACAAGGTATCCCTGCTGGCCAATCAGGATTTCATGATGAAGCAGTTGAAGGACGGGGATCCTCTGATTGCCAGTATCTATTTCAACAGTTGGGACAGCTATAACCGGATTTACCCCTGGTTCAATACGCTCGAGCAATACCCCCATGATATGGACATCACCCAATACAACTTCTACTACCTGGCCGATGCACAGCACAATCCTGATAAAAAAGTAGTCTGGACGGATGTCTACCTGGACCCCGCCGGCCAGGGGTGGATGATGTCTGCCATTGCGCCGGTCTATAAGGGCGACTTTCTCGAGGGTGTCGCCGGAGTTGATGTCACGGTCGACGGCATCTTGAAGCGAATAGAGCAGTTGCAGATGCCGTGGGATGGCTACCTGATGCTGGTCAATGACAAGCTCGATGTCATGGCCGTACCCAAGGCGGGCCAACGTGACTTCTCCCTGCGAGTCGAGAACCAGCCTGCCGCAGAGCCTGTTGATCGCGAGCGTCTGCAGTCCCCGGATTTAAATCTTACCCGTCATCCGGACCTCGCCAGCCTCAATCAGAACTTACCGGGCCATCCGGGGGGCATTGTTGCCCTGACGTTGAATGGACGGCCTCATCTGGTCGCCTGGAATGTGATTCCCTCCACCGGGTGGTTCTTGCTGGCGGTGGTGGACGAAGCAGCGGTCATGCAGGAAACCAATCTGCTCGCCAGTCATTACCGCGATGTGGGTTATTTGTTGGTCGCGGGGCTGGTCCTGTTCTACGCCTTGTTCTTTGCCTTCATGTGGTGGCGGACACGTAACCTCAGTCGCCAATTGAGCGCGCCGGTGCAGGGGGTTTCACGAATGATGCGAGAGATTGGCCGGGGTAACTGGCAACCGACGGAGAGCCCCTCCGATATCTCCGAACTCTGGTCAATGTCCAACCAGGCACTGGGAATGGGCAGGCAGTTGGCCCAGGCCGAGTTTGTTCGCAGTTCCACACAGCAGCGTCTAGAGTTGGTCATGGAGAGTTTTGCCGAAGGGCTCTGGGAGTATTACCCCCAGCGGCAGCGTTTTATTCTCAAGGGCGCCCTGTGCCAGCGTTTCGGCTTTGCCGCCAATGAAGTGCCGATGGCGACACTGCTGGAGAACATACCCATTGAAGACCGGCAGACCTTCATGCGGTTTCTGGAGGAGGCCAGGGGTACTGCCAGCGTGGCGCCGGAAGCGGAGTTCCGGATCCGGGACGTGCATGGCAAGTTGATCTGGATCCTTTGCCGGGGGCGCATGCTGGAACCCTCGCGGCTTGAGGATGCCAGTGTCGTGGTCGTGGCGTGTGTCGACATCACGACGCTCAAGCAGACCCAGTTGGATCTGCGGGAGAAAACCCTGGAGGCAGAGGCCGCCAGTACAGCCAAATCCAAGTTCATCTCCAGCATGAGTCATGAGTTGCGAACGCCATTGAATGCCATTTACGGGTTTGCCCAATTGGGACTCATGCAGCCGCCTGACGACGCATCGCAGCAAACGGCCAACCTGCAGGAAATCATCGAGGCCAGCGAGCACCTCATGCAGTTGATGGACGATCTGCTCGAACTCTCCAGTTTGCAGGCTGAGAGGCCTCTGCTGGATCTCAAACCGGTGCATGTGGCGAGCCTGTTATCCAACTGCGCTGACATGGTTCGCCAGCAGATCGCAGCGCAGGGCCAGACCTTGCACACCACCGCTCCTCTGGATACATGGCATGTCTGGGCGGACAAGCGTCGCCTCAAGCAAGTCCTGATCAATCTGTTATCCAATGCAATCAAATACAACCGACCCGGTGGAGACATTACCCTGGGGGCCATGGTTGTCGAGGGGGGAACCCGGCTGCGTCTTTATGTGACGGATACCGGTGTGGGCATTCCCCCGGCGTTGCAGGACGAGCTGTTCAGGCCCTTCCAGCGCTTGGGTAAAGAGAACTCTTCCATCCAGGGCACGGGTATTGGCTTGGCGCTATGTCGGGACCTGGCACTTCTGATGCACGGCAGCATGGGCTTTGAAAGCCACGTCAATGTGGGGTCGACTTTCTGGATCGACATGTACTCGTCGGCTTTTCCCGCACCCGGGAGGGAGTCCAACCTGTCGACGATAGCGTTGCCACGCGTCCTGTTGGTAAGCAGCAACCCCAAGGATGATGAGGTGGTCCGGGAGGCACTGGCCGGTGATTTCGAGTTGCAATGGGTCAACACGTTGCCCGACGCCAGCGTTGTGCTTGATGCCACGGCAATCAGCGTATTGATCGTTGCCACCGCGGACCGTGTGCCTGTGCTGGAGACTTTTTTCCGCGGTTTACGCACGAGGATCGCAGAAACTGCCCTGTCGATCATCGTGGTGCGTGCTGCCGTCGATCACGCTTCGATTAGCCAACTGGAGTGCCAGGCCATCGTGGCTTCTCCCTTGGAGAGGCAGAGTATTCGCCATCTGGTATTGACGCTCGCCACGAAGAGGGCAGATGCATGTTCGCCAAAGTAAATGCTGAAAGCAGGGTTGTCATTATTGACGATGTGCCCACCAATCTCCGGCTTCTGGATTCATGCTTGCGAGCCGTAGGCCTGCGCAACATCACGACCTTCAGCGACTCGGTGCAAGGACTGGATTGGCTGCTTTCGAACGCCTGGGACCTGGTGTTGCTGGACCTGGATATGCCCGCGCTTGACGGCTTCGAGATCCTTGATCGGCTCAATAAACGAGACCGCACTGAGTCACCGGTCATCATCGTAACGGCTTTGAATGACCAGCAGAGCAGACGAAAAGGGCTGGAAAAGGGTGCCAACGACTTCATCTCCAAACCCATCGACCTGCCTGAAGTGCTGCTCAGAGTACGCAATTGCCTGGAGCTGGCGCAGGCGGCGAAGCAGCTGCGCGACGTCAATGTCGAACTTGAGCGCAAAGTCGAGCTGCGCACCGCCCAACTGGCTTCCAGCTACAAGGCGATCAGCAGCAGTCTGAGTCGAGCGGCCAGCTATCGCGACGATGACACGGGGTATCATATTGTTCGTATTGGCGAGTCCGCTGCGTTGTTGGCCAAGGCGATCGGCATGCCCTCTCAATGGTGCGACCTCATGAAGATGGCGGCCCCGATGCACGATATTGGAAAAATCGGCATTGAAGACGCCATTCTGCAAAAACCTGGCGCGTTGACACCGCAGGAAAGAGAGATCATGCAGGAACATGCCCGTATCGGTTATGAAATCCTGCATGACCCGGAGGGTTCTCCTTTGACGGATTTGGCAGCGGAAATTGCCCTGGCGCATCACGAACGTTGGGACGGCACCGGTTATCCCAAGGGATTGCGAGGTAAGGAGATTCCGTTATCGGCAAGGATTGTGTCGATATGCGATGTGTATGACGCCATAAGAATGCCGCGAGCCTACAAACAGGCTTGGGATGTCGAGCGTTCGAGGCGTTTCATCACCGATCAAGCCGGTACCCAGTTCGATCCTTCCCTGGTGGACGTCTTTTGTAATCTCTTTGACGAAATAGATCGCTTGCGCTTGCCCGATGCGCGAGAGGGCTGATGAGACCCGGGAGATGTCGCCGATGATCCGGGTGCCTGCTTCATCGGCGACAGGTTTCATTGCCCGCTTTTAATCCGGCTCCAGACCCGCGTGCGCAGCCGGTCGTTCTCTAATGGCATGGCCTCCAGCACAAAGAGTTTTTTCATCACGCTGTCAGGCGGGTACACCATCGGGTCGTTGCGGATGGCCTTGTCGACCAGCCCCTCGGCGGCGGTGTTGCCGTTGGCATAGTGCACATGATTGCTGATGCCAGCCATCACCTTGGGGTCCAGCAGGTAGTTGAGAAATTCGTAGCCGGCGCCTTCATTCGGCGCATCGGCGGGCATGGCGACCATGTCGAACCACATTGGTGAGCCTTCCTTGGGGATGGCGTAAGCAATCTGCTGGCCGTTCCCGGCCTCATTGGCGCGCGCTGCGGCCTGCATCACATCGCCGGAAAATCCCACGACCAGACACACGTCACCCGTCGCAAGGTCACTGGTGTACTTGGAGTTGTGGAAGTAACTCACATAGGGGCGCACCTTGAGTAGCAGGGCCTGCGCCTTCTCGTAGTCGGCCTTGTCCTTGCTGTGATGCGGCAGGCCAAGGTAGTTCAAGGCGATGGGGAGGATCTCGGGACCATTGTCGAGCATCGCCACGCCGCATCGGGCGAGTTTTTTCATGTTTTCCGGCTTGAACACAATGTCCCACGAGTCTATCGGTACATCGCCCAGGACCGCCTTGACCTTGGCCACGTTGTAGCCGATGCCGGTGCTGCCCCACAGGTAGGGAAAACCGTAGCGGTTACCAGGGTCATTGGCCTCCAGGACCTTCATCAGCGTCGGGTTGAGGTTGTGCCAGTTCGGGAGCTTGCTGCGGTCCAACGGTTTGAGTGCGCCGGCCGTGATCTGCCGGGCCATGAAGTGGTTGGACGGAAACACCACGTCATACCCTGAATGGCCGGCCATCAGTTTGGCGTCGAGCACCTCGTTGCTGTCGTACAGGTCATATTGAGTCTGGTGCCCGGTCTGGGTGGTAAAGTTTTGCAGGGTATCTGGAGCGATGTAGCTGCTCCAGTTGTAGATCCTGACGGTGTCTGCTGCCTGAGCGGTAGACGCGATCAACAGTAACGGAACGATCGACTTCAACATGCGAGACCTCAACCTTTGTTCTAGGCGTTATGGATGAAGGCAGTTCAGAAAATCAGCACGTAGCTCTTGCGAACGGTTTCTTGTACATCCCAGATTCCCGTCGTGTTCGCAGGGAACATCAACGCGTCGCCGGCCTGGATATGTAGGGTCTCGCCACCGTCCGGGGTGAAGGTGCAACGCCCCTGAATGAAATGGCAGAACTCCTGTTGCACGATCTGGCGCCGCCAGCGGCCGGGGGTGCATTCCCACACGCCGGCCTCGACGCCGTCGTCGCGTTCGACGCATGCCGTGGCAACCTGTGAAAGCGGCTCGCCCAGCGGTACACCAACAGCGCCAGGCTCACCGAGCGGCAAACGGGCGGTGTCGCGAAAATGATTGATCTTCATGCAAACGGCTCCTTGGACTTCATCAGACGTTCCATGCAACCGGCCAGGCCTTCAGCCATCCGGCGACGCCAGCGTGGCGCATGGAGGTTGGCCAATACCTGATCCTCGTGAACGAAGCTCTGGATAATGGCGTTGTAACCCAGCCAGCGCAGAGGCTCAGGCTCCCATCGTGGCAACGAGGCCAGGGGCCGATCATCCAGCACCCAGGGCTGGCGAGTCAGTTCGTTGTCCTGGCCAAGAATCAACGCCGCCACGGTTCGGCCGCCCAGATTGCTGGCGCCTACACCTTCACCCCCGTAGCCACCCGCCAGCGCGATCCGTTGGCGACGGTCGGCGAGCATGTGCGGGTGAAAGGACCGGGCAACCCCCAGATTGCCGCCCCAGGCATGGGTCAGGCGCACATTGCGCAAGATCGGAAAGAGTTCACTAAACAGGTGTTGCCGCAATGCTCGTTCGGCCTGAGTGAGGTTGAAGTCACTGCGCAGGCGACCGCCAAAGCGATATCCACCGCGGGCGCCAAACACCAGGCGATCGTCTCGGCTGCGCTGACCGTAGGTGACTTGTCGGCTGTTTTCGCTGAACGCCTGGCCACGGGTCAGGCCGATTTCGGCCCATACATCGGCCGGGAGTGGCTCAGTCGCGACGATCAGGCTTTGCGCGGCCAGTTGATGTTTGTTCAACGGGGGCAGGGTGCTGGCATAACCTTCGACCGCCGGCACCACCCAATTGGCGCTCACCCGACCGTGCTCGGTTCGGACCTGGCCTGGCTTCCAGTCGAGTACCGCGCTTTGCTCGTAAATGCGTACACCCATCCGTTCGACGGCTTCGGCCAGGCCCCGTACCAACCGTGCAGGCTGGATGGTCGCGCAGTGAGGTGAGTACAGGGCGCCGTACGCCTGGGCCACATTTAACTGTTCACGCAAAGCCTGAGGGCTCAACCAGCGGTAGTCGTCTTCACCCAGGCCTTGCGCACGGACAGCATCGAGCTGTTCGCGCAGGCGCCGTTCTTGCTCGGGATAACGCGCCGCGCAGTACAGCACGCCACCTTTGCGCAGTTCGCAATCGATGCCTTCGAGCTGGCACACCCGCGCCACCTCGTCGGGGATTGCATGCAGCAGTTGGTAGCCCGCGTGGCGTTGCGCGGCAGGTAAAGGGCCCAGGAGCCGGTCTTCGCCCAGCAGGTTGCCCATCAACCAGCCGCCATTGCGGCCGGAGGCGCCGAAGCCGGCAATCTGTGCTTCAACGATGACGATGTTCAGGTGCGGTGCTTGCTGTTTAAGGTAATAGGCCGCCCAGAGGCCACTGTAACCGGCGCCGATAATCACAACGTCTGCTTGCAGATCCTGATACAACGCCGGGCGCGGCATCAGCGCCTCGCCGAGTTGCTCCATCCACAAACTCACACCACCCCAGCCAGACATCCCATGCTCCATCGGTTGATTGCCGACAGAGATTAATGCGCTGCGACGGGGGCTGTGTTATCTGCGGGCACGCGCGCAATTGGCTTTCAACCACGCCTTGGGTGTGCAGCCGGTATGACTGCGGAAGGCCTTGTAGAACGCCGAGGTGGAATTGAATCCGGCACTCGCCGCAAGGGCATCGATGGGCGCGTTTTCACCGTGATGGACCAGGCGCTCAAGCAGGTAGGCCAACCGTGCTTGGGTCACGTAGCGATAGAAGCTTTGTCCCAGCACTTGATTCAGCAGGTAAGACAGCTGATTGCGACTGTACCCGGTGGCGCTGGCAATCCGTGCAAGGTCCAGATCCGGGTCGAGGAAGGGCTGCTGGCGCGTAAAATAGTCGGCCAAGTCTCGCGCCATGAACGTCAGCTGACGCGCCGAGAGCCCCAGTTTACTGATGGCGGGCGCGTGGCGCCCAGTCTGGGGCTCGCTGTCGCGCACCAGTGAGGCATATTCGTTTATACGAAGGATCAGGCCATCACATACCGTGATGGCTTCACTGGTGCGAAAAACCACCCGCTCGCCACTGCCTTTGAGCGCTGTCTGGTACTGGATGAATGCGGTACAGCCATCTGCACGGATGCGGTCGTTGTGTTCAAGATACTCGTCGGGATGGCGCGGTAACGTGCTGGTGATGTAAGCGCGCAACTCGGTCAGGCCCATGCTGCGGTTCTGGAAGAAATCGTTGTACTGCACTTGCGGGTGATACAACGCGAGAATCGCCTCCAAGTCACGGCGTTTCCATGCCATGTGGTAACGCAGCACCACTTCCAGGGTCAGCGTTGTCTGTTCGGCGGTATCTGGCGGAAGGAGAGGCATTGGCTGACCGGCGTGACGACTGGGGCTAGCGCCAGTCTAGCCCTGCAGTGGCTCACTGAACAAATACAGCCGCCTCATACCTGAGCCCGCCAACGGTATATCTACTTTCCGAACGTTACTCGCTATGGTGAGCGGATCGTGTGGTGATTTTTGTCATATTTCCCTCACGCCCCCCGCACACCAGGCAGTCTCGCTGGGCGACTGCCTGGCACGAATACGTCATCTACTTAATCAATGAGCTGCGCTTTCGTTGAAGCGGCGAACAAACTGATCGAACCGTTCATTGACCCCTCCTGCAAAAAGTTGCTGGGGCTGCCCTTGGGCTTCGATGCGCCCTTGGTCAAGGAACAGAATCCGATTAGAAACATCGCGGGCAAAAGCCATCTCGTGCGTGACGATCAACATTGTTCGACCTTCAGTCGCGAGATCGCGCATGACCTTGAGCACCTCACCCACCAGTTCCGGGTCCAAAGCTGACGTCGGTTCATCGAACAGCAGCACGCGAGGCTTCATCACCAGAGCGCGTGCAATGGCCGCTCGTTGCTGCTGCCCACCCGATAGCTGTGCTGGGTATGCATCGGCTCGATGTGTCAGGCCAACGCGCTCCAGAATCGACAGCGCTTCGTCACGGACCTCAGCCTTTTTTCGCCCTTGGACATGAACAGGGGCTTCCATCAGATTTTCCAGAACGGTCATATGACTCCACAAGCAGAAGTTCTGGAAGACCATGGCGACCTGGGTTCTTAAACGGTCCACTTGTTTGCGGTCAGCAATATGGGCGTCCGAAGCGCCTTGTTTCAGCTTTACGCGCTCCCCAAAAACATCAAGTGATCCTGCGGAGGGAAGCTCCAGCAAATTAAGGCAGCGCAGGAACGTCGACTTACCCGATCCAGAGGCTCCAAGAATCGAAACCACTTCGCCTTCGCGAGCAGTAAAATCGATACCTTTCAACACTTCGATTTCACCATAACTTTTACGCAGCCCCTGAGTCGCGATAGCAGTGGCGCGAGCCGATGACTCGTTAACAGCAACAGACATTAAATGCTCCTTCCCAGCGCTCGGCAGGGTTAATTGCGGCGATAGGCAAGATGTTTATTGAGCCGGCTCTCGATGACCGAAAACGCCAGACTGATGAGGAAGGTCAGCGTCAGATAGAGCGCTCCCGTGACGGCGAACACTTCCATGACGCGGTAGGAGGAGGAGATCAGCTTGTAAGCAATCCTGGTCACCTCTGTCAGAGTGATGATGCTCGCGAGCGATGTGGCTTTGAGCATGAGAATCACCTCACTGCCGTAAACCGCAAGCCCTTGGCGAACCGCGATTGGCCATACGACCCTGCGCCGCAGCAACAGCCCGGACATCCCACAGGACCGGCCAGCTTCGATCTCTCCAAGGGGAACAGCCTGCAATGCCCCACGGATGATCTCTGCTGTATATGCCGAAGTGTTGAGCGCAAGCGCCAAAACCGCACACCAATAGGGTTCACGCAAAAAAGGCCAGAGAAACGACTGACGCAAACCAGGAATCTGACCTAACCCGTAATAGATCAAAAAGATCTGCACTAACAACGGGGTTCCTCGGAATAGTTCGATGTGGGCATTGCCTATCCACCGAAACAGCCGAAAGCTGCTCCCTGCCGCAGCCGCCACCAGGATCGACAACGCAAAGCCCACTGCAAGCGCCATTGCCGAAAGCTGAAGAGTCAGCGGTAAGCCTGTCAGTAACTGCTGAAATACATCCGTTAGAAAATTCCAATCCATCATCAACGACTCCACGGTCTGGCAAGACGTTTTTCCGTGCGGCTCAGCAGTGATCCAGTTAAACGGCCAATGATGAAGAACATCGCAGCTGCCACGCCGTAAAACAGCAACGGTTCACGTGTTGACCCAGCAGCAGTAATTGATTGGCGAAGTAACTCGGTCAGACCAATTACCGATAGCAGAGCGGTCTCCTTCAATACCGACTGCCAGACGTTCCCCAATGCAGGCAATGCGAAACGCAAAGCTTGAGGGGCGATGATTCGGCGCAGCAGCAAGAAGTCGGACATACCACACGACAACCCCGCTTCTATCTGTCCGCGATCAAGTCGAAGAAAACCTGCGCGATAAGCTTCGGTCTGATAAGCGCCGGATACTATTCCCACCGCCAATACGCCGATGGCAAATGCCGGTAGGGAGAAAAAGCCAGGGAACCCACTCATGTTCATGACTTTGGTGAACGCTACGCTGCCGCCAAAATAAAAGAGGTAAACGATGAGGATCTCCGGGATGCCGCGAAAAACTGTCGTATAAAACGTACCCGCAGCACGCAGAGTCCTGCTTCTCGAAAGTTTCAATGCGGCACCGATGACCCCTAGCAAACTGCCGAGGGCGAATCCGCTAACAGCAGCCGCTAGGGTGATGCTAGCGGCAGTCAGTAATGGCAAACCCCACCCATGGGGGCCGAACCCAATCAATTCAAAAATACTCAGCGTCATTGTTTTTGGCCTTGTAGTTGCGCAGAGGGAGAAGAGGTAAATCGTGTCGTGCTGAAAGGTTCGATCAGCGGGTGGACTGAACCGCTGATCAACGAATGAGCGACGGTTTCACCTACAGCCGGTGCTAATTGGAAACCGTGCCCGCAGAAGCCAAACACGTGCCATAGCCCTTTGTGCGTGGCACTCGGCCCTATGTAGGGGACGCCGTCCGGCGTTGCTCCTTCGAGCCCTGTCCAGGTGCGAAGCACGGGCACACCTGCCAATACAGGAAAGGCCTCAAGCGTCGCGGCGGCGCTGGATGCCATGCGATCCATGACGGTGAAGGACGTCCCGTCGTCCAGGCAGGGCTTGCCAGATATGCCGCCACCGATGACCAATGACCCCACCGCGCTTTGCTTGAATGACAGTGGTCGATCAATGCCTATCACCACGGGTTCGATAAATGGCTTTACCCGAGCAGTCACCATCATGCTGAGCGCCAACACCCTCATGGGAAGCTCGTCCCCCAATGACGCCGCAACTTGCGAACCCCAAGCCCCTGCGCAGTTGATAACCCAATTGGCCTCAATGAGTCCTCGTTCGGTTCGCGCCGCCCAGCGCCCACTGGAACATTGATCGAGCGCCTTGACTGCACATCTCTCATGGATCACCACCCCGGCTGTTTCCGCCGCTCGCCGGAACGCCTGTGAAGCGCTGGCAGGATTGGCATGACCATCACCCCGGGAAATGAGGCCTCCCAATGCGGAGTCGGCTAAGCCAGGAAGCATCTGATGCAGTTCATGAGCGTCTATGAACTCTTCGCTGGTGTAGCCCCGACGCATCATTTTTTGATGCCGGTCACGCACCCATTTCATCTCCGCATCGTCGAGCGCAAGAGCAATCTGGGAAGAGCCGAGTTGCACCTCGCAGGCTAGTGTTTGCTCATGCCCAACGATGCTTCCGAGATCCTTCCACATCTCCATGGCACGAATGGAAAGCGGGTATTCCCGAACATCTCTCATCAAAAGGCGAAGTCCGCCCGCGTTGACACCTGAAGCATGGCGACCCGGTAAGCCCTTATCTATGAGGGTCACTTTCCAACCCGACCGGGCAAGGAACAAACCAATTGAGCACCCTTGCAGTCCACCACCGATGATCAGAACGTCATCTGTTCGCTTATTCATGGGCGTGCACCTCAACTCCGTCGACAGGCTTATCTTCCAAGGAGACGATTTGCGCTAGATCGGGATCCACACCTGTGAGATTTGCCAGTGCGACAAGGGGCAGAGGGCGCAGAGGGGGACGAGCCCTGAAAGGGCTTGGGGAGGCAGTACCGGAATCTTC
This sequence comes from Pseudomonas fluorescens, assembly GCF_001307275.1. Taxonomy (NCBI): domain Bacteria; kingdom Pseudomonadati; phylum Pseudomonadota; class Gammaproteobacteria; order Pseudomonadales; family Pseudomonadaceae; genus Pseudomonas; species Pseudomonas fluorescens. Next base: position 6,925,236 of record NZ_CP012831.1, on the reverse strand, counting down.
AGCCAGGAGGCGGGCGACGGTCACTGCGCAACTACGTCCCTGGCATGGTCCCATCCCACAACGCATGATGCCCCGCAGATGGTTCATGTCAGTAGCACCGTTATGAATCGCTGACCGAATATCACCGGCGGTCAACTCTTCACAGCGGCAGACTATCGTGGAGTCTTCAGGAAGTTGCGCGGCGATACCGCGAGGAAAGGCTTTATCAATGAATGGGCGAGCGGAGAGTGTCCGAGCGACGTGAGAAGCCCCTTTAACCAGCTCACTTCTTAGGTTTACTCCAAGAAGCTCGGCCACGATGCAGGAAGCAACCTGTCGTCCATGGGCGATTGCCGCGTCGGCTCCTCCAATGCGTCGAGCGTCACCGGAAATCCAGATGGCACAGGGACGTTCCGTCAGCGAAGGGCCCGCGGCTAACTCTGCTCGACCATCTTCAGTCGTTTTAGGTTTCCAGCTCGTGTCATCGTGTAGCCATTCCATCGCCAGCCCAGCGCACTGGGCAACGTCGGTCGCGGGTACGATGCCATCGTGTACCACCAAAAGATCACAAGGCAGTTCAATAGTGCGCCCGGCGACAGACAGGCTGACCGATTCAACTTTGTCACGTCCGTAGGCCTTGAGATCAGATACCCCTGTGCGCATGGTGATACCAGCGAGCTTGAGGCGAGAGAGCCATCCAAACCCTTTGGCGAGAGGAGCCATGGCACTGAGTCTGATCGAGCCAACCGCAGCGAGCTTGTCGCGTATCGTGTCGGTACGACCAATCAAACTAGGTCTGACGCCAAGCCTGCGCAGTTGCTCGGCCAACAGCAAAATGAGTGGGCCAGTTCCGACCAATACCACTCGGCCATCTGGCTGTAACCGCCCAGCCTTGAGCAACGTTTGTACGGCGCCTGCCGTCATTACGCCTGGCAAGGTCCAACCTGGAAACGGCATCGGGCGTTCCATGGCGCCATTGGCTACGACTACTTGTCGCGCCCGCAGATACCCGGCAGAGTTACCGCGTAGCCATCCTACAGTTGCCTCCGCGCGAAGCTCCCACACCGTTGTTTCGGGTCGGTAATCGATGGCAGCTACGGAGCGGAACTCCTCTATCAGCGCTTGTCCTGCGAGATAGGTAGGACCCAAGGCATTCAGCAGCTTGTCAGTCGATGGGCGGGCGAGAAGATTGGATTCGAGAGCGCGAAAAATCTGCCCTCCAGGCGTTGGCTGCATGTCGAGCACAATGACCTTCAGGCCAGCTTTAGCGACTCCGATTGCAGCGGACATTCCCGCCGGACCTGAGCCGATAACAATGACATCCGCATCTAGAGCACGAGGGTTGTCTGCTGCTGGAGCACGAGACTCTTGCGATAAATCAGGCATCACACCCCCACTCAATTGATGCCACACCTTGTTGGGTGGTGACTCTCATGCCGTCTTCAACGATCTGGAGACAGGCCTGCCGGTTGCCAATGCCGTTGATCTCGACCAGACAGTCGAAACAGTGACCGATCATGCAATAGGGCAGGCGAGCTGAACCTGTGACAGGGGTGGTGCGAAATGCCGATATCTCAGCCCTCAACAAACACGCCGCAAGCGTTTCGCCTGTGCGAGCGGTGATCGCCTGGTCATTAAAATAAATGGTGATTGTTGCCTCGACGGCACCCACGGGGATAAACATGCCTGTACCTGCCAGGATGAAATTGTGAAATTGCGTTTGATGGGCAAGCGGCTGAAAACCTCTCCCGTTTGCCGAGAGAGGTTTTCTGGATCAGTCTTTTGTCGAGATGTCCGTGCCGAACCATTTCTCGGTCAGCGCTTTGTTGGTGCCGTCGCTGTTGACTGCGGTGATGGCGGCATCAAATGCTTGACGAAGGGCTTCGTCGCCTTGTCGCAGCGCTATGTTGGTCGTCCCTTGGCCCAAGACGCCGCCAGCGAAGGTCGGCCCGGTAGCAACCAATACGCCTTTGTTTACCTCTATGACGGGCTTAAAGGTCGTGACGTTCGCTACGCCGATATCCAGACGGCCATTAGCCAAATCCAACGCGAGTTGTTCAAATGTCGGGTAATCACGAATGTCCAAACCTTTGAAGTACTCTCGTACAAAATTCGACGCAGTCGACCCGGTCTGGACACCGATTACCTTGCCCTTGAGTTTGGCTTTTAGCGCATCAATCGCAGCTTGTGCGCTGGCTGGCGAGTCAGTCAGATCGTAGCTATTGCCCGCATCTGCCAGGCTTTTCAGCTCATTGTCTGAAGTCGTGAGAAAGCCATTAGGTGCTTTGGCGTACGATTTAGAAAACGCGATGACCTTTTTGCGTTCGGCAGTAACGCCCATCGAAGCGATAATCGCGTCATATTTACCAACTGTCAGGCCAGGAATAATTCCGTTCCATTCTTGGCTGACGATGGTGCACTTGACCTTCATTCGTTCGCATAACACGTGGGTCAGCTCGATCTCGTAACCGGTCAGCGAGCCATCGGCATTCGTATAATTCCAAGGAGGGTAGGCGCCCTCTGTTGCAACTTTGATTTCGCTTGGCAAAGCCTGAGCACTGGCTATACCTACAAACATTGGCATTAGCGCCAAAGCGAGCCACGCACGGTTTTTCAACATTTCCATCTCCCTGCTTTATTCAGGTTATTAAAAGGGCAGATAGCGAAAGGATTTGAATCAATTACTAGTCGTTGTGGATTCACTATACCCACGGATCAGGAGGTGCTACAGACGTCATCTAGTTGACCTGAGCGAAAGCTGAACTTATGCTTGGATTATGAGCAGATCACTTATTCCTTCACTGAATTGGCTTCGTGTCTTTGAGGCCGCTGCCAGACATCAAAGCTTCTCGAAGGCCGGGCAAGAGTTGAGCATGACGGGTGCTGCGGTAAGCCAGCAGGTCCAGTCACTAGAGGCCAGTCTTGGCCGTCCTTTGTTCGAGCGCTCGGCGAACCGAATTCTGCTCACACCAGAAGGCAGGGATTTTCTTCCCACCGTACAACTCTCCATCAGTGCAATGGAAAGCAAGGCGGCGGCGCTCTTTTCCCCTCAACGTATTCAACGTGTGTCGTTGCAGGCCAGCCATCTGATGTCGATGAGCTGGCTTCCTCAAGTGCTTGCGGACTTTGAGCAGGGTAACCCCGGTATTCGGGTCGAACTCTGGATGGAAGGTGCGCAACAACGGAACATGGAACCTGATCTAGCGATAAAATTCGGTGAAGATCCTGATTTAGTGCGTCATCCTGGCCGTCTGATGGGACTTTCCTACGTAGCCATGTGCCGCAAAGCCGACGTGCCTGGACTGACATCACTGGAAGCCCTGCTGAAATATCGGCTGCTGGAAATGGTGCCGCATTCAATGGGATGGATGGGGCTGCTCAATCACAATTTTGGCCCAATGCGTGCTCACAGTCTGAAGTTGGAACCCGTAGATACGACCCCTCTAGCCTTCATGATGGTGAGCCAAGGACTAGGACTCGCTATTGGTCCCGTTCCAGTTTGTCTGCCTTTAGCGGATTCGCTTGGGTTAGAGATATGCCCGCTCATTCCCGTGACTCCCGGACCAGGGAATTACTATCTTGAGCATCCCGCAAATCAACCTCGCAGCGCCGCAGTACTGAGGTTGGAGCAAGCGCTCCATGAAGCAGCCCAGCGCTCGATGAAGATGTTGACCGTCGTAGCAGCAGAGTGAGCATGGCTCACCTGGATGCATGGCCACTGTCCGCTCCTGGCCGGAGGCTGCCAAAGCCCGAGGCGTACGGTTTGGTCCAAAGCCTTCACTGACTTCGACGCAGATAGTTGGATGTGGGCCTGGAACAACCCCATGGTGCCTAATGCGCTTCGTGAAAAAGCACTGCCGCTCAAGTAACTGCAGATTCTCTCGGGCGCTGAATGCTTTGGCGCGGAAGAGGCGATCACCCTCGAAGGTGAGGGCACTGCTTGGGAACTGGCCGCTGTCGCGGTGCGCCACCTGAACGCACTGGGCTGCTATCGAGCGCCAACGTCACCTGATGGACCAACTATTTTTCTGGCCATCACTCACCTTGGGGCCGGCATACCAGTCCCGTCCCGCACCTGCATCAGCGCAAATCCCAGCAGATTCAAGCCTTTCCAGAGATTCGGATTGTTCGCATCCGCGCTGTCCTGTGCGAGCCCTATACCCCAGATGTTATCAACCGGGCTGGCTTCGACAATAACCCGCGAACCGGTTTGTAGAAGATATCCGTTCAACTGCGGATTCTGGGAGAACTTGGCCTGGTTCGCTCGAACGACGATGTCGTATCGGTGTTGCAGCCAAACCTTATCATTGAATCCGCGCACGTTGCGGCCAAGCGCTTTGGCGGCATTTGGAGTCGGAGCGTGGAGCACCTGCGCACGAATATCCTGATCGTCGAACAAGGCCGCTTTCTCGGCCATCATGTAGTGTTCGGCTGTCGGGTAATGTTGCCCGTCGACAATGAACCCGGCCTCGAACCATTGGCTGAAGCACGAAGCCGTGACGCCAGTTTTACTGCGTTGGTGCCCCCAGAAAAACGTGAAGCTCAGACACTCTCCAGAGTTGAAACGGGCGCACAGTTGTTTCAGATGTTCAGAGTCGTTCAATTACATATCCTCGCTAACTGAAGATCGAAGCTACAGCTATTGTGCTGACCGAGGCAACCACGAAGCTTGGTAGATCGAACGTCCACAGATTGGGGAGTAATTGCATCTCTTCAACCTGATCAAGATCAACCGATGCCAAACACTTTGCGAACTTTGGCTTGCTTACCGATGCTTTGGGCCACATTAACCAGTGCAACTCAGTTTTCGAAAGGCCCGCTAGCTTCAAGCCATGATCGGTAATTCAATGAGATTGGGGCGGCCTGAGCGAATGCCATCCTCGACTGCTTCAGCAATATCGCCGGCGCGCTCGACCCTGCGCGACGCAACCCCCAGGGAGGAGGCGAGGGCCTGGAAGTCGATGGCCGGGTCCCGGATGTCCATGCCGATGAACTGGTTCGTACCGGCACTTCGGTAGTGCGCCTGGTTACGCGCGTAGTTTTTCAGGATGTTGTATTCGCCATTGTTCATGACCACAAAGGTGACGGGCAAACGCTCGTGTGCCGCTGTCCAAAGCGCTTGGGGTGAATACATCGCCGAGCCATCGCCGACCAGGCAGACCACCGGGGTGCGGTCCAGGCCAAGGGATGTACCGACAGCCGCCGGCATGCCCCAGCCGAGGATGGCGCTCCGCGTAAACAGGTACTGGCGGGCCGAATGCGAATCCAGGCAAGCACGCACATGAGCGATGGTGACCGGTGCTTCGTCGACGATCCACACATCAGGGCCGATTGCCCGGACAGCTTCATGGGCCGCAACGAAAGGCGTGGTCACGGGCGTATTGAATTCGCACTTCGCGCGCTCGGCCACTTCGATTCGGCGAGTACTGCGCTCGTGCGCAGCGACATTTCGCAGCGTCGCGATGGCCTGGCGGTGTGGGGCCAGTGTCTGATCCAATAACGGCAGCAACAACTGCAAGGACAGCTTGATGTCGCCTATCAATCCCAACGCCGTTCCATGCACTCTGCCCAGTTGGTGGCCATCGCCGGTCAATTGAATGAGACGGCAATGAGGGGGAATCGCCGGGCCTTGCGAGTATTGGTAACTGATCAGCGAATGGCCGCCGAGAAGCAAGACCGCATCGAAGTCAGCGAACGTTTCGCGGATATCGGCAGCTTTGGGCGACAAGGCTCCGCGCCATTGAGGATGAGCGGTGGGGAAGGGGATATGCCCGGGCCAGGATGGCCCGAAGACCGGCGCGCCGAGTGCTTCGGCGAGTCTCACCGCTTCCGCTTGGGCATTCGACTGGAAGACCTCCTCCCCGACGATAATCGCCAGGCGGCCGGGGGTAACCGTCGCCAAGGCGTCAGCCAACGGGGCAATCGCCGCGGTCACCGCACCTCGTTCGATTCGCGACGGCTGGCCAGCATCGGCATCGGTGTGCTGCTCCATCACGTTGATCGGCAGCGAAAGGAAAACCGGGCCGGTCGGCCCCGTGCGGCAGTCCTGAAGAGCGCGACGCAGCAGCATCGGGATATGTTCGGGATGCTGGATTTCCTCCGCCCATTTGACGCTCGGTCGGGCCAGGCTGACCAGATCACCATGAAGCAGCGGGTCGGTCACGCCATGGCGGGTATCCTGTTGGCCCGCGGTGATCACCAGCGGCGTGTTCGCCATCTTCGCGTTCAGGGTGGCGCCCATCGCATTGCCAAGGCCTCCTGCTGTATGGAGGTTGACGAAACCGGGGCGGCCGGATGCCTGGGCATAACCGTCGGCCATCGCCACGACGGTGGCTTCCTGGAGGCCGAGCACGTAGTGAATGTCGCAGACGCCCGAGAGCGCATCGAGCAACGGCAGCTCCGTTGTTCCCGGGTTGCCGAAGACATGGCGAACGCCTTCGCTGCGCAGTACTTCTACGAGCAGGTCCGCGCCGCGTTGCCCACGGATGCTGGACGGGACACAGGGAGTTGAAGGCATGGGGCGAAACCTCACTTATTTGGAAGAGATAATTTACCCTGCTTTCGTGGCTATCGGATTGCCAAATGGCAGTGCACCACTGGTGCGGCGGCGACGCTGAAAGCCCTGGCGCCGGGTTTGATTTGAAGCCTGTCAGTGACTTAACGTCCGCCCATTCTTTCGAGCGACTGGCTTTTGCGCGGCAAATCGCTGGTACGCTTGTCCGAGGCTTTGCGAATCGCATTGCACAAGGCCCGGACGATGGGTACGTAGCTCAGCTGGCTGGGCTGGCAGGCCTGGAGCGCACCCGTTGGGTTGATCAAATGTACCGCGATGTGCCCTGGCAGCCATGAGACGAGTGGCCAGCGGGGCCGTTGGGCGATCGTCGGGCACAGATCCGCCGCCGTCACACCAAATTCAGCAGATGCCACGAATGCGACTCCCATCAGGCACGCGCCTTCAAGCTGGGCGCGTAGGCGACCGGGGTTTTCTACCGCGCCCAGGTCAGCGACAAACACCGTGTCATGCACAATCAAGCGGCCCTCGTCGCTCAGCTCGACATCGAGTACCGCGGCCATGCAAGTCTGCGCATCGCAGTGTGCGGCGATGCCCTGGGTTCGGCGACCGCCTGAAGGCTTGCCCCAATGGCTTCTCGTGGCCGCTTCGGTGATGACGCTACGCATTCGCCGGGCATCGAAACCTGAGCGTTGCGCGGCGCCGTCGGCCCGTGTTGATACCGAATCGATCAGGGAAAGCAGGTAGTCTTGTTGATCGAGCCTGCATGCAGGGTCCTGTGCGGCCATGAATCGCTGTTCGGCGCGCAGGCGAAGCAACAGGTCCTTACGGTCCAGGATACCGTCTGGCGATGGCCAGATGAATTGATCAAGCGCGCTGTCGTGCCCGTCAGGGTGGTTCATTTGCGTTTCTCCTTCCGCCTGATGACAAGAGCTCCAGCAAAAAGCAACCAAGGGTGCGGAATCTCTGGTTAAGCCAGGTTCCTGCGGGAGCCGGCAGGCTCGCTCCCGCAGGTTCATGCTGGCGCCGCAGGAGCAATCCTGGCGTTACTTTAGGCGGCGCGATCTGACGTCAAGGTGACGGGAGGCTGACAGGAACATGTCAGGCGATAAAGGGGGCCGGGCAGGTGATGCATACAGTTGAATCTGACCTTCTTCTTGTCGCCGGCTTGCATCACCCACCCACGTTCAAGCCACGATCTGCGCTGCTGCGCGAGCCCAAGGGCTCGCTGTCCTTGCTGGCATCGAAGGAGACAAGCTGCTAACGGTGTCGAGCCGATGAATCTGCTCGGCTGACAGTTCAACCGACAGGGCTGCGAGGTTGTCGGCCAACTGCTCGACCGAGCGCGGGCCGATGATGGGCAACGACCCGTGCGTGCCGGACCAGGCGATGGCGATCTGACCGGGGCTGACGCCCAGTTCGTTGGCGATGGCGATAACCGTGTCGAGGACCTGTGTACGCTGCTCGCTGTTCTCTGCCTGGAACACCTTGCCACCGAGGCCCTCGGCGCGTCCTTTCTCGCCCTTGCGGTACTTACCGGTCAGCATGCCTCCGCCGAGTGGCGACCAAGTGACGATACCCAATCCCAACGCATGCGAAGCCGGGAACAGATCAGCCTCGGGCTCGCGGTGGACCAAACTATGCTCGAATTGCGCCGCAGCGATCGGCACCGAGTGGGTGAGTTCGGCGAGGGTGACTGCGCGCGATAACCGCCAAGCAGGGAAATTGGAGAGGCCGGCATAAAGAATCTTGCCCGCGCGGGCGAGATCCTCGAACCCACGGACGATTTCTTCGGTGGGCGTGACATCATCCGGCCAATGCGCCCAGTAGAGATCGATGCGATCGGTTCCGAGTCGCTTCAGGCTTGCCTCTACCGAGGCCACCATGGCTTTACGACTATTGCCGGTGACGAGGCGATCAGCATTGGGCTGTGCGCCTCGGGTGTACTTGGTCGCCAGGACGAAACTCTCGCGTCGGCCCTTCAGAAGGGTCCCGAGCAGCTCCTCGGATTGTCCGAACTGGTAGATATCCGCCCCATCGATGAAGTTGCCGCCGGCCTCCGCGTACGCATTAAAGATTGCCGTGCTGACATCGGGATCCGCGCCGTAACCCCAGCCTGTGCCAAAGTTGCCTGTCCCGAGCACGACCTGGGACACACTCAGTCCTGTTTTGCCGAAGGATGCATATTTCATGTTTTCACCATTGATCAAGTCGGGAAGATATTGTCAGACAGTGTCGGCGCAAAGGCCTGGGCGTCGCGTGTTTTGCGGGTAACGGGTGGGCCAGGATCGGTCTCAGCCTTGGCCATGAGAGGTCCCCTGTGTGGCTGCGGGATGATCGAAGATCAGGCAGGTGGTTGTCGCGTGCGCGTACAGTTTGCCGTCGGGGCCAATGATCCGGCCCTCGGCCGTCGCCACTGTACGCCCCGCATGGATGACCTTGCCCTCGGCACGCACCAACGGGACCTGGTCGTTCAGGGGGCGCACCATGTTGACCTTCAGCTCCAGCGTGGTATAGCCCTTGCCTGCGGGCAAGGTCGAGTGCACGGCGCAACCTACTGCCGAGTCGAGCAGCGTAGCGAACCATCCGCCGTGGACGGTGCCCAGTGGGTTGTAGTGCCTGCGCTGTGGGCGACCTTGAAAGACGGCAATGCCGGGCTCCATGTGAATCGGCACGAAATCGAGCGTGTCGCCGATGGGTGGGGGAGGCAGTTCTCCAGCAAAGATCGCTTCGAACACTTCCATGCCTGTTCGACCGGCGATCTGATCCTGCGGCGCGGTATCGGCGACCAGCAAGCGCGCACGAATCGATTTTTCCTCCGCGTTCCAGTGAGCAACGACCTGATCGACTTCCATCGGCATTTCCTTCTCTTCAGATAATTGCATATGCAAATATTGCAGGTACAATATACCCCATGAAAAATACTATCAAGCCACAGGGCTGCACCAATCTGAAGCTCCGCCAGCTCAATCGCATGGTGACGCGTCATTACGACCGCTACGTCGCCGAGTCCGGCCTCAAGAACACGCAGTACGCACTGTTGTCGCATGTTGTCAGGCTGGGGCCTATTCGGCCGAGTGACCTGGCCAGGCAAATGCAGATGGATAATTCGACCTTGACTCGAAACATGCAGTCCCTGACCACTCAGGGGTGGCTGGAGATTGGTGCAGGAGGCGATGCCCGCAGTCGCCTTGTCGAAGCGACCGAGGCAGGACGCGTAAAGCAAGCCGAAGGCCAGCGGGCCTGGAAGGAGGCACAGCGCGCGCTCAATGGTCTACTCGGCGTGGAGCGCGTGGCTGTATTGCACGAATTGCTCGACGCATGCATTGCGAGCCTTGACGACGATCTTGATGAATCCCCATCAGAATGACTCGCCAGCCGCTTCGCAACGGATAACGTGAGTGTGTTTGACGGATATCCCATCTCGAGTGTCAGGACCCAATCAGACCGAGTTCAAACCCTCATGAATTTCTTGATTCTCTCGCCGCACTGATCAGCTCGGATCATCCCAGGCGCCGCATCCAGTTTGACCAGGCCGTCCTCCATGAAAACCACCCTGTCGGAAATTGACATGGCGAAGTCCATTTCATGGGTCACGATCAACATGGTCATGCCTTCTTTTGCCAGGTCGCTGATCACCTTGAGCACATCGCCGACCAGTTCCGGGTCAAGGGCTGAAGTAGGCTCATCGAACAGCATGATGTGGGGATCCATTGCCAATGCGCGGGCGATTGCCACGCGTTGTTGCTGACCGCCTGACAACTGATGCGGATACTTTTGCGCGTGGGCCAGCAGCCCGACCTTGTCCAGCAGGGCGTAGGCGCGCTGCTCGCTGATGGACTTGTCGCGGCCGTGATAGCGCGGCGCGAGGGTGACGTTGTCGAGAATGGTGCGATGAGGAAACAGGTTGAAGCTCTGGAACACCATGCCGATACGCTGTATCCCGTGGCGTACTTGTTGCGTGTTGGGGTTGTCACCGGCGTGGATATAACTTTCTCCGAATAGAATGATCTCGCCCTGGTCGATGCTTTCCAAGGCGTTGACGGTCCGAATCAGCGAAGTTTTTCCCGACCCCGACGGACCGATGATGGAAATCACCTGACCCACGTTGACATCAAGGTTGATGCCCTTGAGTACGGCGTGCTGGCCGTAGCGCTTGTGAATGTTGACCAGTTGCAGGGCGGGTGCCGAGCCAGGCCCCGGCGCTGTAAGAGCGTCTGCCGGAGAGGGAGCCGCCGGTGACGCACGTAGACGCCGCAGGCTGATGTCATCCAGCGTTTGTGGTTTGCGGTTGTTGAGCTCCAGGTGTTGCTCCAGCCAATGAAACAGCCAGCCGAGCACGGTCACGATCAGCACGTAATACACCGCCACGGCCGACAGGGTTTCCATGACCAGGAAGTTTTGCGCGTAAAGGCGTTGGCCCACGGTCAACAGCTCGGTCAAGGAAATCACCGAGACCAGGGAGGTCAGTTTCACCACGGTGATGTATTCGTTGATCAGTGTCGGCAGGGAAATGCGGAACGCCTGTGGGATCACGATCAGGCGCTGCAGACCGATCAGGCCGATGCCCAGTGCACGGCCGGCTTCTTTCTGGCCTTTGGCAACGGATATCAAGCCGCCACGATGAATTTCCGCCATGTACGCCGCCTCGGTGACCACCAGTGCCAGCAGGCCGGAATAGAACGGGTTGGACAGTACGCCACGGGTGACCGGGAACATCTGCGGCAGGTTATAGACGAACACCACCAGTACCAGCAGCGGTACGCTGCGAAAGAACCAGATATAAACCGACGCCGGCACGCTGATCCAACGCGTGGCCGAAAGCTTGGCCGAGGCCAGCAGGAAGCCCAGCAGCATGCCGATGAACCAGGCCAGCGTGCTGAGTTCCACCACCGTAATGCAGGCTTTCCAGAAGTCCGAGACCGAAAACAGAGAAAAAAAGTAGGGCCATTCAAATTGCATGTGTACCTCCAACTGCTGGCGTCGACGGAGGCTTCACCTATGCCGGGCAGTCAAGCGAACGCCGCCGACTGTGGGAGCGGCCTCGCTCCCACAGGGCTGCACTGAGTCAGTTAGTCGGTTCTTCCAGGTTGTATTTCTTCAACAGGGCGGCGTATTCACCCGACGCTTTCGTCGCGTCAAAGGCCTTGAGCAGCGCCTGATAGAGCGCGTCGTTGTCCTTTTTGACGTAGATACCCAGTGTCTGTTGATAGATCGAGTGCTCGGTGCTGATCACAACCCGGCCTTTGGTGCGTTCTGCGATCATGCCGGCGGCGCCGTCGATCTCCACCTGAGCCTGCACGTTGCCGGAGAGCAGCGCCTGGGTCACTTCAGGTGCGGACGGGAATTCGCTGACCATGATCGCGCCCTTGTTGTTCGGGGTGCAGTAATCGGTCGAGAGTTTGTTGAATTGCGTCACCCAAGTGGTGCCTTTTTCCAGGCCGACTTTCAGGCCGCAGAGGTCTTCCGGTACTTTCGGTTTCAGCGGGCTGTCCTTGAGCACCATGATCGCTGCGCCAGTCTTGGCGTATGCGATGGTTTGTGCTTGGGTCTGCCGTTCGGGCGTGATGTACATGCCCGAGATGATCGCGTCATAGTGACCGGCGTTCAGGCTCAGCAGCAGGTTGGAAAATTTGGTGTCAACGAAGTCAGCCTTGAGGTCCAGATGTTTGGCGAGCAATCGCGCCAGTTCGGGGTCGGAGCCGACGACATTTTTTTGTTCGTCGTATGATTCGAAGGGCGGATAGGTGATTTCCATGCCGACCTTGAGGGCGCCGGGTGTCACCGTCGTGGCTGCGTGGGCTCCTGCCGCACCGAGGATCGCGAAGGCCAGCAGGGACAAGCGGACAGCGATATTCATTGGATTGCGCATCATCGGTGACTCCACGTCGAAAAAGTAGGGTTGGGCTGGTTTTGAAACAGGGTTGTTTTGGAACGGGTCGGGGGCATCAGGACGCTTCCTGCGTCTGGTTCTTCAAGTGACCGAAGCTCGATGGCTTGCGTGCGCGCTCATACAGCTTGAGTTCGCCCCGTTCGACTTTGCGGCGCAGGTATTGATAGGTTTGCAGCGCTTGGCCAAACATGTGCTCGCCGATGGTGATTTCCTCGTAATCCTTACCGCCTTCAAGAAACTGCGGCAGCGGCTTGATTTGCGTATGGAAGTCGCACGCATAGAAGAGTGGGAACGAGTAGCGCTCTTCGCTGACGGTTCGCACTCGGTGAGCCGTCGCGACGAATGTGCCTGCGGTCATGACCTCCAGCATGTCGCCGATGTTGACCACAAACGTACCGTCCATGGGTGGCGCATCAATCCATTGCCCCAGATCGTTCATCACCTCGAGGCCTGGCTTGTCGGCAAGCAAAATGGTGAAGCATTCGTAGTCGGTATGCGCACCAATGCCGGGCGCGTCTTGAGCCGCCAGGTCAAACGGGTAATGAATCAGGCGCAGCTTCGACGGTGGGCGAGTCACCATTGCCTCGAAATAGTCCTCCTCCAGGCCCAAAGCGAGGGCGAAGCCCTTGAACAAGCGCCGACCTAATGCAAACACCGCGGCGTAGTAAGCCTCGACGGCGGGACGGAAACCCGGCAAGTCTGGCCATTCGTTGGCCCCGATCAATGGCGTGCCGGCAATGACCAGCGGATCGTCTTCGCTCACTTCGAAACCGATATCGAAAGCCTCCTTGTGATCCGGTTTGCCTTTGGCATAGACCTCTTCACCTTCGGGCACAAAACCCTTGTGGCTGCGTGAAGTACCGATGTAATGCTGCATTTTGTACTCAAGCGATTGGGCAAACAGGTCCTTCGCCGCTTGACGCAAACCGTCAATCAGTGACGACTCGATGCCGTGGTTCTTGATGTACAGGAAACCGACTGCGCGGGCGGCGTTACCCAGTTCTTCGGCCACTGCCTGGCGCTGGGTGATGTCGCCGCTGTACAGCCCGGCGATGTCCACCACCGGAATGCGATTGAAGTTGGCGGTGGTTGGTGTTTTATCAGGCATGAGGCAGCACTCCTTATCGGGTTGAGGTGCAGGCGAAACGCCGAAAATGCTCGCGCTCGGTGTTGGCCATCCACACGTTCAGCGACCACAGATCAGCCACCGGCACGTTGGTGAAGGGCAGGTGATGCAGATAGCCGTCGGCGCCGAACTCCGGTGTCAGCGTGCTGACCTGGTACCCGCGTTTTTCCTGGGATCGCCAGATGGCCTCCCAATGTTGCTGATGGAAGGCCAGCGCTTGGCTGTACTCGGGGGCGGCGGGGTGGGGAACTTGCGGTCCCTGGTCATAGCCGACTCGGGCCTGGATATGGTGAACACGTTCGACGAAGGCACTGAGGTCGTCTTCCGGATCGTTGAGCAGGCGCTCACAGGTGACGACCCAATGACTGATGTCGCTGGTGAAGCGCAGGTCGGGCAGTTGACGAATCAACTCGAGGGTGACCCAGGGGTTGAATAACGAGCGCGCGCGATGGGTCTCAAAGGCGCACACCAGGCCATGCTTGCGCGCGAGGTCCATCGCGCGGCCAAAGAAGTCGACTTGTTGTGCCAGTGGCCAGCGGTCGTTGCCAGCCAGCAGGTTGACAAAGCGCGGCGCCAACTCAGCCGCCCAACCGAGTTTCTTGTCGAGGTCCAGAAGGTGTTCGTCGACGGTTGCCGACTGTTCCGGCAGAACGTCGTAGGCGCTGAAGACGGTGCTGATATAGCTGACTTTGTTGATGCGTAGAAAGGCTGCGAACTCGGCACGTTCGCTGGCGGTCATGGGCAGGCGGGCTTCCATGCCATCGAACCCGGCTTCAAGCAACTCATCGAGCGCTTGTGCCTTGCTCGCGGTGTAGCCCCACAACGTTCGGAATATTTCCAGCTTCATCGATCTGCTCCAAAGGTTCCTTCGCATGATTGACACGGCGACGTTGCGGCGCTAACCGAAACGCACAACGAACGGCAGTGACAATCAGAAAAGGCAATCTTCGGGCCGCATCTCTATGGAAAGGCTCCTTTGTTGCCGTCAATAGTAGGGAGGGGCGGCTGGCGGGAAGAATAGGGAAGCGCAAAAAGATAGTTCAGAGATTTCTAAACTATTGATCACTGGCCGCGGCCCTGATCGTCAGTCATCGATCCGGTGCTCCGGACCTGGCGCGTTGATCACACCGCCGAGCCGTCTTGCAGCAAAGATGCCGCTCCATGAATCACTTTCGCACCACCGCCACCCGGCGCCCGCTCATGAAACACAGCAGCCCACCCACCGCGGTCAAGGCGCTCAAGACGTAGAACATCGTCGGTGCCGGGGTTTGTATCAGCAGGTACCCGCAGATCACCGGGCTCAGGGCGCCGCCGAGGGCGGCCAGGTTTTGGGCGCCGTAGTAGCTGCCGCGCAGTTCTTCCGGGGCCAGGGTATCGACGAAGAGAAATTCGGCCGGGTAGATGATCATTTCACCGAGCGTGAAAATGAACATCGCCACGCACCAACTCAGCATATCGTCTGCCAGGCTGAAACCGATCAGGCCAAGCATGAACAGGCTGGTGCCCGCAGCGATCCAGTAGCGCAGCTTCTCGCGATCGAGGAACCGACCGATCTGGTATTGCAGCAGGATCACAGTGATGGCGTTGCAGGCGAGCAGGGCGGCCATGATCTCCAGTGCACGCTTGGCGTCGTGGGTGACCAGCAGGTATTGCGACAGATACAGCGTGAAGCGTCCGTGCACCACGGTGCTGAGCAGGCAGCCGCAGGTGAACATGATCAGGGTGCGGTCGTTTTTCAGGGTCTTCAGGGTCTTGAGAAAACTGGGCGGTGGGCCAATGGCCGCTGTCGGCGTTCCATCGCTGGGGATGCCCATCATCAGAAAGATGCTGGAGAACGCGATGCCTGCGGCGATCAGGAATGGCGCGATCGGGTAGACCCCCGCAATCACCACGCCGAGCATGGGGCCGGTGGCGTAGCCGATGTTGGTCAGGGTGTAGCGCAGGGAAAACGCTTTGGCGCGCTGGCCGATGGGCAGGTTTTCGCTGAGGATCGCCTTGGAACCGATCAGAAACAGGGCCGACGCGGTCTCGGTGATCACCACGGTCAGGGTGGTCAGGTAGAGGTTTTCGGCAAAGGTCAGCAGGACGAAACCCACGGCGCTGGAGAGCATCGCCAGGATCAGCAACCGGCGCTTTTCCAGGCGATCGATGATGTAGCCGCCGTACAGGGCCAGCAGGGTGGCGATGAACACCGCGATGCCCAGCAGTAAGCCGACATCTTGTTGATTGAGGCCCAGCTTGTTGCTCAGGAACAGCGTGAGCAACGGGCTGGTGATGGCACGGCTGACCACGATGGTCAGCGAAGCGATCATCAAGCGTCGAATAACGAGGGAGTAAGTGGCCACGGGGGGCAAATGTCCTTATTCAGATTGTTGGCGTACACCGCGATGACGCCCGAGCCGTCAATACCCTGATCAACCCAGCCACCGTTCCAGCGTACGTATCGACTCCAGGTCTTCCATGCGTCGCAATTGCTTCAGTAGTTCCGCAGCCCGTTCCTGCGGCATGACCCGCGTCGTCAAACTGAAGAACTTCTCATCCAGGGCCTCATCGGCAAGTGGATTGCCCGGCGCTCCCAAGGGCACTTCTACGCACAGGCTTGCCTGCCGGCCGTCCACGGTCCGCAGGGTCACCACAGGTTCGCCATCCTCATCCAGTCGCGGGTCCACTTCAAGATGGATGCGCGACATGCACTGAATCACCAGCGGATCGTTGCGTTGCCGATCGTCATACGCGTGCAGTCGGCAATGCCCATGCACCAACCGCGCGGCGAGGGCATACGGCAGGCTCATTTGCGCGGCGGCGAGGTGGGTGACATCCCGGCCGCCACACATGCCGTGGAGAAAACCGCTCAGCCCGACGTGCAGGTTTTCGACCTGGTCGACGGAGACCTTCAACTGCTCCAATAGCTGGCCGAGGGCATCGATGGCCGAATGGGTGCCGCGACAGGAGGCATAGGGTTTGATTGAGCAGCGGGCGAGCTTCCAGTTCACGCCGAGCTCCGCATCCAGCGCTTCGGGCCTCGAAGTCGCTGGGGCGAGGGTGTTCAGGAAGCCACCCCAGACGTCATCGAATAATTGCATCGGCCCGCTGATGCCTTGTTGGGTGAACCGCGCAGCCAACAGCCCCCCTTCTGCGGCGCGCCCGCTGTGCAGTTTCTTGCTGTGCGAGCCGTCGTGAATGAAGGCCCACAGGCCACCGCTGAAGCTGCCGGCAATGCCCAGTGCCGCCAGGGTTTGCCGGGTATCCAGGCCTAGGATGCGCGCGCTGGCGGCGGCTGCGCCGAACACTCCACAGGTCGCGGTGGAGTGCCAGCCGGCGCCATTGTGGGCGCTATAGCCGCCGCAGGCTTCGAGCACTCGACGACCAACCTCATAGCCGATCACGACGGCGCTGATGAATTCACGACCACTCACGGGCCGTGCGCGCAGCGAAACCGCCGCCATCGCCGCTGGCAGCACGACGGCCCCGGAGTGATCGCAACCACCGGTGTCGTCCAGCTCCAGCGCATGGGCGGCGATGCCGTTCAGCATCGCTGCCGGGCCCGCGCAGACCTGCAGATCGGTTCCCCAAACCGGTACCTCGCCCGCTTCACCGGCGAACACCTTGTGTGCTTGTTTGGCGATATCGCTCGCGGCGCCGGCCAACGTTGCGCCGAACGTATCGAGAATGTGCCGCTTGGCTTGGGCTACCAACCCAGGCGATAGATCTTCAAACCGCAGATCGACACAGAATTGCGCCAGCCGTTGCAAACGTTCGCTCATCAGACGTAATCCCGATAATGGCGCTCGTACACCGATGCGGGATGATCCTCAGCCGCCGGCGCCGCGTTGTTTGCCCACCATTGCGCGACCTCGGCGCCGGTGGCGATCCACACGTCATCGTGCTGTTGAATGCCCTCGATCAGCTCGCGCAACACGCCTATCCGTCCCGGCGTGGCGATGATTTCCGGGTGCAGGCGAAGCACGTAGCACAGGCCGAATCGGTGAAACCCGGCGAAATCCATTTGCAGATTGCCCAGGGTGTGGCTGTAGGAGGCGATCCGTGATTGTGCCGGTGGCACCGCCGGGCTCAAGTTGAAGGCGAAGTAAGGCTCGTCTTCCAGCTCATAATGCAGCGGCACTTCAATGACGCCGGGCGCAGTCGGGTGAGCGAATGGCAAGTCGTCGCCGCGCCATGACGAGGACCAGCGGATGCCTTGGTCCTTCAATGCGCCGATCAAGCCCGGTGCACCATTGCCCGCCGGGATTCGAAAGCCGACCGGGCGCTTGCCGGTCAACCTGGCCAGGGTCTCGCAGCCTTTGGCGACATCGTCGATCTGGGCGATCAGGTCTAGCGCGTCGTAATCTTGATGACGGTAGCCGGCGCAGGCGATCTCATGACCGTCGCCCTGGATCGCCTGGATGAGCCCCGGGTTTTCCTCGGCAACGATGCCGGGGACGAACCAACTGCTGCAGACCCCGAGTTCCTTGAACAGGCCGAGCAAGCGTGCCACGCCGCGTTGGGTGCCGTAGCGCCATACCGACAAGGTTTTGTCACGCCCGGCAACTTCCGGGGCTTGCGTGAGGATGCCGTGGATGTCGTTGTAATCGACGGTCAGTACCACAGCGCAGCGATAGCCTTCCGGCCAGATGGGGGAATCAGCCATGGCGGTGCTCCTTCAACCAGAAGTGGGCGACGTCGCGGCAGGTGGCGAACCACACGTCATCGCGCCGACGCATGTGCTCGAAAAGCTGTTCCAGCAGCAGGATGCGCCCCGGTTTACCAATGATCTTTGGGTGGAAGAGCGTGGTCAGGCACAACCCTTCGTCCATCGCGCCGTCATATTCGCGGCACCAGTTGTCCAGGGTCAGCGCGTAACTGGCCGTACGGTCCAATCCGGAAGGAAAGTTCGGCGCGCGGGTATAGGCGAGGGACGCGTAATCGTCCATTTCCCATCGGCCTGGGATTTCCACCAGCGGCGTATCGAAACCCGGTACGTCCACCAGGTACGGTCGGTCGTCGCCGCGCATGCTGCTGGAATAGGTCACGCCGGCTTCCACCAGCATGGCCGGGGTTTCGGCGCGCCAGTCGCCGGACGGCGTGCGAAAGCCTTCTGCGCGGATGTGCAGGTGTTTCCAGAACACCTCGCGAGAGATCTGCATCACCTCTTTTTGCCGATCCAGTGTCAGGGCATAAAAGGATTCGTGTTTGTAGCCGTGATAAGCCACTTCATGCCCGCGCTCGACAATCGCCTGGCATTGTCTCGGCCAGTTCTCCACGACCCAGGCGGGGACGAAGAATGTCGTCGGGATCCGGAACTCGTCGAGCAGATCGAGCAGGCGTGGCAGTGCCCGGTAAGGGCCATAGCCGCCGAACCCGAAGTACTCGGGTTTGCGCCAGATCGAGCCGTTGAGCATGGCATCACCGGTCGGGCCATCGAGGTCGAAGGCAAGGGCCAGGCAAGCCTTGTGCGGCGCGGGCCAGGTGGGTGAGGAGGGCATCGGTAGTGCTCCATCTTTATTCGTAGACACCAGACCCTTTTGTGGAAGCGGGCTTGCTCGCGATGGCGTCGAGTCTGGCAACATTGACGTTGAACCATTCGCAAACAAGCCCGTTGCCACATCGGAATCAGATGGCCTGTGGGATCACTTTCCGGCGTTGATGGTCACGGTTTTGATCGCGCCCAGTTCAAGGTCCCATTTCTTCAGGATCGCCTGGTAGCTGCCGTCATCGATCATGCTTTGCAGCGCGACCTTCACCGCTTCACTGAGCTCAGGTTTCTTCTTGCTCACGCCCATGCCGGTGTACTGCTCGGAGATCGGCAGGCCCACGGTCTTGTACATGTCCTTTTCCTGGGTCTTGAGGTAAGGCAGGGTTTCGCTGCCCTGCATGGCTGCATCGATGCGGCTCTGGCGCAGTTGCGCCCGGGCATCGGCCGAGCCTTCGGTGCCGACCACGTTGATCGCCGGCTTGCCGGCGGCCTCACAGTTGGCCTTGCTCCACTCGGCGATTTCCGCCGGAAAGGTGGTGCGGCGGCTGGTGCCGACTTTCTTGCCGCACAGGTCGAGGATCTCGTTGGTGTCCTTGTTTTTCTGCAAGGTGTAGAACTGTGGACCGCTGGTGAAGTAGTCGATGAAGGTTACGCTGGCCTGACGTTCGACGGTGTCGGTCATGCCCGACAGCACCATGTCCACGCGGTCGGTGGTCAGGGCGTTGATCATTTGCTCGAAGCCGGTTTCCTGCCATTTGATCTTCACACCCAGGCGCTCGGCCAGGGCATTGCCCAGGTCATAGTCAAAGCCGGTGAGGGTGTTGGTGGCCGGGTCCTTGAAATCCATCGGCGGGTAGTTCGGCATGATCGCCACGACGATTTCGCCCTTGGCCTTGATGCTGGCCGGCAATTCGGCCGCGAAGGTGAAGCCGGATGCCATGACGCCTGCGAGTACTGCGGGGATAAAAAAGTTCTTCATGGTCGTTCTCTTATGAGTGTTGTGAGCGTCAACGGACGCTTAGGTTCGAACGGCAGAAATGAAGCTTTGGGTGCGAGGGTTTTGCGGACTTATTAGTATTTCTTCGGGGCTTCCAGCCTCCACGATCTGCCCGCCGTCCATGAACACCATGCGATTGGAAACTTCGCGAGCGAAGCCCAGTTCATGGGTGACGACGATCATGGTCATGCCGGTCTGCGCAAGATCGCGCATCACCGACAGCACCTCACCGACCAGTTCCGGGTCGAGTGCCGAAGTGGGTTCATCGAACAGCATCAGCTTGGGGCGCATGGCCAATGCACGAGCGATGGCCACGCGTTGCTGCTGGCCGCCGGAAAGCTCGATCGGGTAGCTGTTGCGCTTGTCCGCCAGGCCGACACGGGCGAGCAACTCCAGGGCCTCTTCATTCGCCTCTTTGGGGGAGCGCTTGAGCACCTGGCACGGCCCTTCGATGATGTTCTGCAACACGGTCATGTGTGGGAACAGGTTGAACCGTTGAAACACCATGCCGGTGGACAGCCGCTGGCGGGCGATCTGGGTTTCGTTGAGTTCGTGCAGCTTGTTGCCGACGATCCGGTAGCCCACCAGTTCGCCGTCGACCCACAGGCCGCCCTTGTCGATTTTTTCCAACTGGTTGACGCAGCGCAGCAAGGTGCTTTTTCCCGAGCCGGACGGGCCGATGATGCACAGCACTTCGCCTTGCTCGACTTCGATGTTGATGTCCTTGAGCGCGTGGAACTGGTCGTAGTATTTATTCAGGCTCACGGCCTTGACGATGCTTCTCATGTGGAACTCCTCAAGAGCGCTTGCCGGCGCCGCGGGCGAAACGACGCTCCAGGCGACTCTGACCAAAGGACAGGACGGTGACGGTGGCCAGGTACCAGATGCCGGCGACGATCAGCAGCTCCATCACGCGGGCGTTGGCGTAGTAGATGTTCTGGGCGTTGTAGAGCAATTCCGAGTATTGGATGACGCTCGCCAGCGAGGTCATCTTCACCATGCCGATGAACTCGTTGCCTACCGGCGGAATAATGATCCGCATGGCCTGGGGCAGGATGATCCGGCGCAGCGCCTGCAGGCGTGGCATGCCGATCGATTTGGCAGCCTCGTATTGCCCGGTGTCCACCGAGAGCAGGCCGGCGCGCACCACTTCGGCGGTGTAGGCGCCCTGGTTGATGCTCAAGCCCAGCAAGGCCGCCGCGAACGGGGTCATCAGGCTCACGGTGTCCATTTCGAACAGGCCGGGAATGCCGATGGTGGGGAAGATCAGCGCCAGGTTGAACCACAGGAGCAGTTGCAGGATCAGCGGCGTGCCGCGAAACAGCCAGGTATAGGTCACGGCCACATAGCGCAGGATCGGGTTGGCCGACATGCGCATGATCGCGGTGATCACGCCGAACACGATGCCCAGCGCCATGGCCAATACGGCCATGACGATGGTGTTGAGCAAGCCCCACATGATCGCTTCGGAGGTCAGGAACTGGCCGATGTACGACCATTCGATCTTGCCTTCGGCGAAGGCACGCACCAGGCCAACAAGGGCGATGACGATCAGCGTGGCGAAGAAGATCCGCCCGTAGTAGCGCCGGGGCACATGATCGTACTGGGTAATGTCAAACTGGTTTTCCGCCAGCTTGCGCTCCGCCTGGAGTCGTTCTGCCTGTGTCTGGCTCATGTTGTTTCTCCGTACTCGGTTTCGGCGCTATCGCTGTGGGAGCAAGCTCGCTCCCACAGTTCGGTGTGTTGCTCAGAGGCGAAAGCCCTGATAGTCCTCGGTCCATTGCTGCTGGGTGGCGAGGGCGGTTTTCAAGCGTCCGATCTGTTCGCGTACCTGTTGTGGTGCGGTCCCGCCCCAGCCATTGCGTGCAGCGATGGCGGCTTCTAGGGTCAGGCTTTCGCGTACCTCTGGGGTGAGGCGCGGATCGATTTCCGCCAGCAGAGCGGGGGAGGCCTCCCACAGTTCGATGTCGTGTTTCTCGCACGCCTGGACCAACGCACCGGTGATTTCGTGAGCTTCCTTGAACGGCACGCCGCGCACCGCCAGCCAATCGGCAACTTCGGTGGCGAGGGTGAAGCCCAGCGGTGCCTGGCGGCGCAATTCCTCGACATTGACTTTCATGGTCGCCACCATTCCCGCCATGGCGGGCAGCACCAGTAGCAGCGTGTCGACGCTGTCGAGCACACCGTTCTTGTCTTCGCTCAAGTCACGGTTGTAGGACAGTGGCAAGGATTTAAGCGTGGAGAGCAGGCCGGTCAGGTTGCCGATCAGGCGACCGGCCTTGCCTCGCGCCAGTTCGGCGATGTCCGGATTCTTCTTCTGCGGCATGATCGAGCTGCCGGTGGCGTAGGCATCGTCCAGTGCGACCCAGCGAAATTGCCGCGACGACCACAGACAGAACTCTTCGGCAAGGCGCGAGATATTGATGCCGAGCATGCTGGCGATGAACAGAAACTCGGCGACGTGATCGCGGCTGGCCACGGCGTCGATGGAGTTTTCGCAAACGCCGCTGTAGCCCATTTCCTTTGCCGATTGCTGAGGCAGGCGAGCGATCGCCGAGCCCGCCATGGCCGCCGCACCGAGTGGTGACAGCGACGTCCGTGCGTCCCAGTCCACCAACCGCTGTACGTCGCGTAGCATCGACTGGGCGTGGGCCAGCAGGTGGTGAGCGAACACGATCGGTTGCGCCTGCTGCAGATGGGTGAAGCCGGGGCAGATGCTTTCGATGTGTTGCTCGGCCTGTTCCACCAGCGCCTGCTGCAGGCCCAACACTTCAACGGCCACGGTGCGTACGTGGTCACGCAGGAACAGCCGCAGGTCATTGGCGGTCTGGTCATTGCGCGAACGGCCGGCACGCAGCTTGCCACCCAGGGCGCCAAGCCGTTCGGTCAGCAGGCGCTCGATGAACGTGTGGACGTCTTCATCATCCAGGGTCGGCGCGATGCTGCCGGCGCGATAGTCCGCGCCGATGCGTTCCAGGGCGTCGAGCATGGTCTGGGTTTCTTGTTCGGTCAGCAGTCCGGCGCGCTGCAATTCCCGGGCATGGGCCTTGGAGCCGGCGAGGTCGTACGGGGTGAGCCGGAAGTAGCGCTCAGGGCAACGGGACAGGGCCGCCAAGGCTTCGGAAGGGCCGCATTTGAAGCGAGCACCCCAGAGTCGGTCGGTGGTTTGAGACATTGTTGTTTTCCTCGTCGGTTACGCGAACTGAAACGGGTACTCCGGGCCACGGCGTCGCTACGAAATCAGCGAGCGAAGTCAGGCCAGAGCAGTTTTCAGGAGGGCAGTTGCATCGGTGAAAGAGCTGATCGAACTGTCAGCTTTTGATGTTTCGCGACCAGCGTTTTGGCGCTGATGTTCGGAATTTATTGTCGGTTGCCAAGCTTGGTTTTCTGTGTTCATTATTATTGGGCCAGCTTGTTTTTGTTGTTGGGCACAGGTTGTTGAATAGAGCGCCAGAGGTAAATAAGCATTATGGAAACCCCACTTTCCAATTCCGGAAACCCGCCGCCAAGACCCCCACAAAGGGCACCGTTGGCCCTCAGCGGGCTGGATTTCAAATTGCTCAAAGTGTTCAAGGCCGTGGTCGAGGCGGGAGGCTTTAGTGCCGCACAGAATGAGCTGAATGTGGGGCTGGCAGCCATCAGCAAACAGATTTCCGACTTGGAAATCCGTATCGGTATGCGCCTTTGCACGCGCGGGCGCGAGGGCTTTCATCTGACGGAAGAAGGGCGCCTGGTGTATCAGGCGTCGATAGACTTATTTGCCTCGGTCGACAACTTTCGTGATCGCCTTAGTTCCGCGCAAAACGAACTTGTTGGTGATCTTGGTGTGGGGGTTATTGATAATACTATTTCGGATGATAATTCCCCGTTAGTTGCTGCGCTCAGGCAAATGAATGAACAGTCGCCCAAGGTCCGATTTCAACTTCAGGCTTCGCAACTCGATGAAGTCGAAAGAGGTGTCGTCGAGGGGCGGTTGGTAGCGGGGATCGTACCGATTTATCAAAAACGCGAAGAGTTCGATTACTACGAACTCTATGAAGAACGTTCGCAGGTCTATTGCGCACTCGGCCACCCGCTGTTCTCCATGGCGGACGCGGACATGGGGGAACATGTGCTCAAGGAGTATGAGTGCGTCAACCATCGCTACGCGATTCATCGTGACAAACTGAAATTTGCGCACTACGACAGCTTCTCCGCCTCGGCCACCCAGGTGGAAGCCGTGGCGTTGCTGATCAAGACGGGGCGTTTCCTCGGGTTTCTGCCCCAGCATTACGCCGCATCGATGGTGGCGCGGGGAGAGTTGCGCGCAGTGCGTCCGGACCTGATCAACATCGTCACGCCATTCAGTCTGATACTGCGTCACAACACTGTGCGCAGCCCCTTGGTCAAGGCTTTTGCCCAGGCGCTGGGGGTGGATCTGAAGGCTCCGGTTTGATGTTTATGGGGTAGTCACTCACGAACCTTGGCGGCAGCCGGAGTGATAGGTAAGTTACACCATCAAACCGTTGGCGCTGTTTTCGTTCAAACACCGCGACCTGTTCCGGCGTGTTCCGTTGGAAGGGCGCCCAGTTGAACTAGCCTAGGGTTCAATCACCCCATCCAGTATGTGCAGTCCCACCCTCTAAGTGACGGTGGTAATAATTGGATTTGTGCAAGGGAAACGGTGGCTGTCCACTGGGGCAATCTGCTAAAGGGTTCGTATTGACGAGCGAATCGCCCGTGCACACTCGATCACCGCGGGCGCCAGCTTGCGCTCGGCTTCCTCCAGGCTCCAGCGACTCGTTGGCACCACCACATGCACGGCTGCGACCGGCAGGCCCTGGCTGCCAATGATCGGCGCGGCAATGGACATGTCGCCAAGGAACAACTCTTCCTTGTTCGTGGCGTAGCCCCTGCGCCGTGTGGCCTCGATCTGCTCGATGATGTCGTCGATCGCGGTCAGGGTGTACTGGGTATGACGTTTGCGCTCGCTGGCTTGCAGTGCGGCAACAAGCTCGTCGTCGGGCAGGGCGCTCAGGAAGGCCCGTCCGGAACCGGTGCAGTACATCGGGATCCGGCTGCCAATGGGCATGTGGATAGGGATGAATTTCGGCGCCACGAAGCGTGCCACGTACACCATGTCCAGCCCGTCGGGTTCGGTCAGGTTGGTCGTCTCCCCGGTAGCCTGTGCCAACTCGGCAAGGAACGGGTTGGCCACGTCCACCAGTGTGTCGGCGGCCAGGTAGTTGTAGCCGATCTCCATGACCTTCGGGGTCAACTGAAAGCGTTTGGTCTGCGGATGCTTGCGCACATAACCCAGCTCTTCGAGGGTATGAATCATGCGTTGCGCCGAGCTTTTGTTGATGTCTGCAGCTTGGGCGATATCCGCCAGGTTCATCGTGCGCCGGGCTGCGTTGAACGCCCGCAGCACCGCCAGGCCTTTTTCCAATGACTGATTGAACAGCGGATGAGGGTTATCGCTCATGGAAAATCCTTATATTCTGCGCTTTGAATATCGATATTCGATACTTATAAATCTCTTTACGATTTTTGTAAATCGCTTTACAGTCATTTTGAGCCTCCTGCCATCCATATGGGGCAACCCTTACCGGACTTAAGACAATAAAAGCGTCCAATGGGAGATACGCCATGCTTACTCGCTTTCGTGCACTCACGTTCGTTGTTGCCCTGACTGCTGGCATCACTTCAGCCAACGCCGCCGCCGAGCCCGTCTACAAGGTCGGCGCAACCGCAACGGGGATTCCCTTCACCTTTCTCGACGTCAAGAGCCAGAGTATCCAGGGCATGATGATCGACGCTGCGCAGGCAGTGGCCAAGGCTGGCGGCTTCGAGGTGGAGATCCAGCAGACCACCTTCGCTTCACTGATTCCGTCACTGACGTCAAACAAGATCGACCTGATTTCTGCCGCCATGCTCCGGACGCCGGCGCGGGAAAAGGTGGTGCAGTATTCCGATCCGGTCTTCACCTATGGCGAGGGTCTGATCGTCAAGGCCGACGACCCGACCGCGTACACCCGCATGGAGGATTTTGCCGGCGAAGTTGTCGGCGCCCAGGTCGGCACCGTGTTCATCGATGAGCTGAACAAGCGTGGTGTCTTCAAGGAAGTCCGTGGCTATGACTCGATCCCCGATCTGATGCGCGACCTGGCCCTCGGCCGTATCAAGGCGGGTTTCGCCGATCGCCCGATCGTCGCCTACCAATTGGCCCAGGGCACGCAGAACAAGGTGCACCTGGTGCAGAGCTATCAGCCGGTGGTGATGGGGGACGTTTGCCTGATCGTGCGCAAGGGCGACAACGCAACACTGGAGCAGGTCAACAAAGGCATCGCTGCGATCAAGGCTGATGGTTCCCTCGAACGGATCATCGAGAAGTGGAAACTCAACTGATGGTTTTGTCGACCGCCTGCGGTAGCGGGCGGGTCCACTCATTGTTCCGTGGGTAGCTTTTATGATTCTCCAGAATGCGTTGGACTTCCTCCCTATCTTGCTCAAAGGGGCGGTGGTCACTCTTCAAGTGACGGCCGGGTCGTTTGTACTCAGCTCGCTGATCGGCCTGCTCCTGGCCCTGATGATGGTCTCGAAAATACGTGCGGTCGCGTTGTTCGCCATCAGTGTGGTGAACATCATCCGGGGGCTGCCGATCATTGTGCAGCTGTTTTATATCTATTTCGTCCTGCCGGAATTCGGCATTCAACTGACTGCGATGCAGGCCGGCGTCATTGGCCTGGGAATCGCTTATTCGGCCTATCAGGCGGAGAACTTCCGGGCCGGTATCCAGGCGATCCAGCAAGGGCAGATCGAGGCGGCGGAATCCTTGGGTATGCGCGGTGCGATGGTGATGCGGCGAGTGGTGCTGCCCCAGGCATTTCGCATCGCCTTGCCGCCTTACGGCAACACCCTGGTCATGATGCTCAAGGACTCGTCGCTGGTCTCCACCATCACCGTGGCCGAGATGACTCGCGCGGGGCAACTGATCGCCTCTTCGACCTTCGAGAACATGACGGTCTACACCCTGGTGGCATTGCTCTACCTGGCGATGAGCCTGCCGCTGTCCTTTGCGTTGCGTCGTCTGGAAGCACGCTTCAGCACCCGGAGAACGTCATGATCGAGATCAAGGGTATTCACAAGCGTTACGGCAGCGTGCCGGTCCTCGAAGGCATCGATTTGCAGGTCAAGAGCGGTGAAGTAGTGTGCCTGATTGGCCCTTCGGGGTCGGGCAAGTCCACGTTGCTGCGCTGTATCAACGGCCTGGAAAGTTATGACCAGGGCGAGGTCCTGGTCGGCGATGAACGTGTCGACCGCAATGCCAGGAACATCCACGACATTCGCACTCGGGTGGCGATGGTCTTTCAGCGCTTCAATCTGTTCCCGCACCGCACGGCCCTGGAAAATGTCATGGAAGGGCCGATCTACGTAAAGAAGGAGAACCCTCAGGCGGCCCGCAAGAATGCCGAGGCGCTGATGGAAAAGGTCGGCTTGTCCCATCGGATGAATGCCTACCCGGACGAACTGTCCGGGGGGCAGCAGCAACGTGTCGCCATAGCCCGGGCGTTGGCGATGAACCCCCAGGCGATCCTCTTCGACGAACCGACCTCGGCCCTCGATCCGGAGTTGGTCGGTGAAGTGTTGGCGGTGATGCGCAATCTGGCCAATGAGGGCATGACCATGATCGTGGTGACCCACGAAATGGCCTTCGCTCGAGACGTCGCCGACAAGGTCTGTTTTCTTCATAGCGGCAAGATCGTCGAGTCAGGACCCGCCGGGGAAGTACTGAGTACGCCGACGCATCCTCGCACACAGGATTTTCTTCGCCGACTGCTCAACCACAGCGGGGAGGTGCCGGCATGAATGCACCTTTCGCCCCGCAACTGCCGGCCTCGCTGTGGGCCGCGACTGCCACACCGGCGGTGCAAACGCCGGCCTTGGCCGAAGACAAGCAAGTGGATGTGGCCATCGTGGGGGCTGGCTATACCGGTCTGGTGACGGCTTTACGATTGGCCGAAGCGGGTGTCAGCGTCTGTGTGCTGGATACCGGGGAGCCCGGCTGGGGGGCTTCGGGGCGCAACGGCGGGCAGGTGATCCCCGGGCTGAAGTTCGACCCGGATCAATTGCTCGCCAAGTTCGGCCCAGCCCGTGCCGAAGCGATGATCGAGGCGGCCGGGTCAGCCGCTGACGAAGTGTTTGCGCTGATTCGCCAGTACGGGATCGAGTGTGATGCCACTCAGAAAGGCTGGATTCAACCGGCCTGTTCAACGACCGCTATGAAGACCATCGAGCAGCGCGCCGCGCAATGGCAACGCCGGGGCGTCAAGGTGGAGCTGTTGGACCGGGCCGCGGTCAGCCAACGTATCGGTACCGAGAATTACCTGGGGGGGTGGGTCGATCCTCGGGCTGGCAGCTTGCATCCATTGAGTTACGCCCGTGGCCTGGCGAAGGCCGCAGTGGGGCAGGGCGCAATGATCCACGGCCACAGCCGCGTCACGGGGCTGCAGCGGCAGCGATCAGGCTGGCTGTTGTCCACTGCGCAAGGCTTCAAGGTCAGTGCGCAACGGGTGTTATTGGCCACCGATGGCTATACCGACGACCTGTGGCCCGGGTTGCGCCAGACCGTCGTCGCGGCCAACAGCTTCATCATTGCGACCCGTCCGCTCCCGCCGGCGATCCGCAAGACCATCCTGCCCGGTGGCGAGGTCTGTTCGGACTCACGCCGTTTGCTGCTGTACTTCAAGCTGGATGCCCAGGGGCGTTTGCTTCTGGGAGGGCGGGGGCCGTTTTCGGAGCCTTCCCGGCAGCGTGACTGGGCGCACCTGGAGCGTTCGCTGGGGGCGCTGTTTGCGCAAGTGGCGGAGGTGCCTGTCGAGTACCGCTGGAGTGGTCGGGTCGCCCTGACGCAAAGCTTTCTTCCCCATGTGCATGATCCGGCACCGGGGCTGTCAGTCTTGCTCGGCTACAACGGCCGCGGCATCGCCCTGTCCACGGCATTAGGCAAGCATCTGGCCGCGAAGCTCTCAGGGGCGACGCAGGACTTCCCGTTCCCGGTCATGCCACTGCGGCGAATTCCGTTTCATGCGTTGCAGCGGCTTTATCTTGCGGCCGGGATCAGCTATTACCGGGTATTGGATGCCTTGTTTTGAGTGCTTGTTGAAGAAGCCGCTGGCACCGGTTGGGCGTTGTCGGTGGAGTCGGGTATCTAGCGGCGCAGGTTGCCATATGGAAAGGTGCGCGTGTGATCGCGGGCGTGAATGGGGTGAGCTGGGGTTTGACGAGTACCTGGAGATCAAGTCGCTGTTCGGGTATGTGAGCGATTCCAAACCCCCGGCTCATTGCCGTAGCGTGGTATTGCGCAGATAACGTGCCGGTGAGGTGCCCAAGGTCTTGCGAAACATGGTGATGAACGAGCTGACTGACTCGTAGCCGAGCGCTTCAGCGGTTCTTTGCACCGACTGCCCTTCGGCCAGGCTTTGCAACGCGACGATGATCTGCCATTGCTTGCGCCATTGACCGAAGGTAAGCCCGGTTTCGCTTTTTATCAGGCGGGCCAGCGAGCGTTCGCTCATGGCTACGTGCCGTGCCCAACTGGCCATGGTGGCGCGGTTGGAAGGCTCTTGCGCCAGCGCCCGGGCGATTGTGCGAAGCTGGTTCGAGGCGGGCAAAGGCAGGTAAAGCTGTTCCGTGGGCGCCAGTTCGAGTTCTTCGAGCAGCACGTTGGCCAGCCGTGCAATGCGCGAATTGGCGGGGTAATCCTGGACCTGGTCGCTCAGGTGAAGGATGAGTTCCAGGATCAACGGCGATAGCGCCAGCGTACAGCAGCGATCGGGAAGCGACGCGGCGCCGGGCTCCACGAATAAAAAACAGACCTGCCCGTTGGCCGTGACGCGGTTGCTGTGGGCGACCCCTCCCGGAATCCAGACGCCGAACCCTGACGGGACCATCCACACGCCATCTTCCACCGTACACACAATGCCTCCGCAATAAGCCACGACCAGTTGCCCCTTGCGATGTTTGTGTTCGGCGGACTCACTGTCGTTGCGCTGGGTTTCCAGCATCAGTGCCACGGCAGGTTGCGACAGGTTGTCGTACTCGAATTGATCGACGTGGAAACGGTGGATTTCGGCCATGGCGTGTCGTCGGTGTCTGTCTGAATTTGATTATATTTTGGCAGTGTACTCAATATCGGCAGCGGTGGTAGTTCCTTAGCATCATCACCAAGCCCCCTTCAGTACGCGGGCGAATCCTGGACCCCCTCCGAACCCCGGTGCTTGCCATGCTTAGCGAAATCTCCATTGCCAACCTCTACGTCCCCCCCTTGTTGATCTACCTGGGTGCATCGGTCCTGGCCTACAAACTCATTGAGCGCCTGGCCCGGCGTTGGCTGGACGAGACGTGGCACCCGGCGCTGGCGCGTTTTTTTGTCTCGCTTATCGTCGTGTCGGCGATGGTCGTCAATTGCTGAGTGAGGCCGGCCATGTCTATCGTCAAAATCCTCAAACCTGCCGCCACCCTGGGGCTTGGCGTGCTGGCCCTGGTGTTCTGCCTGCAACTTTGGCGGGCCTATGTCTTGGCGCCCTGGACGCGGGACGGACGGGTGAGCGCGCAGGTCATCCGCATTGCGCCAGAGATTAGCGGCCAAATCGATCAGCTGTCGGTCAACGACAACCAATGGGTCGCCAAGGGCGATTTGCTGTATCGCATCGATGCGCGTGCTTATCGATTGGTCCTGCAACAGCGTGCGGCGGAGTTCGCCGAAGCGCGCAGTGTGTTCGAGCAGCGCAGTGCACAATTGAAGCGGCGATCCCAATTGGCCGACGCCATCGCCCGGGAAGAGATTGACAACGCGGCGCGTGACTTGGCTGTGGCCCAAGCGCGCCTGGACGCGGCACGCAGCCAGTTAGCCCAAGCGCAACTCGACCTGGACCGCACGACGATTCGTTCGCCGGTGGACGGCTACGTCACTCAACTGCGGCTGCAGCCTGGTGACTACGCGGAGGCTGGCCATACCAACCTATTCGTGGTCGATGGCCATAGTTTCTGGATCACGGGTTATTTTGAAGAGACCAAGCTGCCCGGTGTGCGTATCGGCGCGCCGGTGTCGATCAAGCTGATGGGGTTTGCCCCGCTGCTGGAAGGGCATGTGGCAAGCATGGGCAGGGGCATCGCCGATGCCAATGAATTGCGCAACGACAGCGGTTTGCCTCAGGTGAGCCCGACCTTCAGTTGGATTCGGTTGGCACAGCGCGTACCCGTGCGCATCCAGTTGGACAGGGTCCCGGACGGGGTGGAGTTGGCGGCGGGCATGACCGCCAGTGTCGAAGTGACGCAGCCGAACGCCGCGCCGCGCTGGCGACTCACCCAATGGCTGCAGGCGTTCATGTGATGACTCGCCTGGCGACACGCCTGTTCGCGCTCATCCCCTTGCCCTGGACGCCCGCCAGTTTCTTCTACGTGTTGCGCAGTGTCTTGGCGGCGGGGCTGGCGCTGTGGCTCGGCTTCCAACTGCATCTGGAATCGCCGTTCTCGGGGGCATCCACTGTGTTGCTGCTGGTGCAACCCATTCAAGGGGCGGTGCTGGGAAAAGGCTTCTACCGGATGTTGGGAACCCTGGTAGGCCTGGTCGCGGCTTTCGTGCTGACAGGGCTGTTCGCTCAACAGATGCTGCTGTTCATACTCGGCATCGGTATGTGGCTGGGCCTGTGCGTCAGTGCAATGAGTGTCTTGCGCCATTACCAAGCTACCGCGGCAGTGGTGGCGGGTTATACGGTCTGCCTGGCATTGGGGCCTGCCATCGTCGCGCCTGAACAGGCCTTCGATCACATCATCACTCGCGGCACGGCGGTAGCGCTCGGGGTGCTGAGCTTGAGCCTGGTGGTAACGCTGTTCAGTTCCAAGACGATGGAGAAGAAGCTTCGAAACTCGCTGGTCGATGTCTGTGTCCGCAGTGCCCGGTTGCTCGCCGCGAGGCTCTCAGGCGAGCAGTCCGCGGAGCTGGCGACGCAACGCCACCAGCTCGCCATGGATATCGGCAAGGTGGACGACCAATTGGGAATAGGGCGGGGCGAATCGTCGCGGATTCGCTCCCGGCAGCTGGCGATTCAGGCGGGCCTGGCGCATTTGCAATCCGCTGTACTCGATGTGCACAGCGACGATCCATACCCCGGGATCGACCCCAGGTTGCTCGCGCGGATAAGCGCGGCATTGCGGCAACTGGGCGAACGGATGAGCGACAGCCGCTGCGACTGTCTCGCCGCCGCCGATACGGTGGGGCAACTGCGTTGCCTGGTGAATGATTTCGCTGACTCAAACCACCACTCGCGGTTGCTCAGCGAACGCTTGGACGAACAACTGACGGATCTGGGCGAGGCCTTGCTGAACTTCACCAGCCTCGACCATGCTCGCCCCGAGCAGGTACGTGCCGTGGTGTATCCGCGCAATTACGCTGATGCGGCGCGAAACGGCATCAGGGCACTGCTCGCCACGTTGGCCGCGGGTGCGGTCTGGTATCTCAGCGGTTGGGATCAAGGGCCCGCGCTACTGGCGGTCCTGGGCCCGTGCTGCACATTGCTGGCGCCGGCCCCCGCGCCTGCCCAAGGCCTCGCCAGCTTTATTCGGGGCACGCTCTACGCCATTCTGGCGGCAGCGCTGTGCAAATTCCTGTTGATGCCGCAGATCAACGGCTTCCCTTTGTTATTCCTGTTACTGGCTGCGTTCTGGTCATTCGGGATCCATGCGACGAGCCAACCGCGCTACGCCCTGCAAGGGATTGCCTACCTGATCGGGTTCAATACCTTGGTGAGTACCGGCGATACCGCCCTCTACAATTTCGTCGATTTCGCCAACCAAGCGCTGGCCTGGATCGTTGCAATGCTTGTCTGCCTATTAGCGTTCCAGGTCTTGCCGAAGGATCCGGCTAAACATGTTCGGGCATTGAAACACTCGCTCCATAAGGACATACGCCGGCTACTTCGCCGTGCAAGCCATATCGATCACTCAAAATGGCAAGCGAAACAACAATCCCGGCTCGTCGCGTTGAAAAGTTTGCTTGGCGCTGATAACACGCAGGATTACCACACGGGTTATTTGTCGCTGCAGCTGAGTAAACAATTGAGCCGGCTACAGCGTAACGCGAGTGGTATCGATCCTGAATCGCCCGTCGGCCAATGCTCACAAACCGGCGCCCGGCGGATCGCTCGATATGCTCATCATCCGGCGATCAGCGCCGCCCAGGCCCGGCGCACATCAAGGTCGATGAGCAGACTCGGGGCACATCATCTAGCGATCTGTTACCAGGACTTGGCTTGGCTGTTGGAGCAATACGCGAACGTGGCACGCTCCCCTTATTGACTCGCAGAAATTCGATTTCAAAGCGCAAGTCGGGAATGTCCTGATAGTTCGCCTCCCGCAGGCTTCGGCAATTCCACTCGCACACGAAGCGCAATCATCAGGGCGGCCAGCAGCATCACTGCGCCTGCGATGATGAAGACGCCCATTACGCCGCCGAAGCCGAAGACCAACCCACCGAGTGCTGCGCCCGCGGCGATTGACGACTGCACCGCAGCGACGACCATCCCACCTGCGGTTTCGGCTTGATCCGGAACCGCACGTGCCACCCAGTTTGACCAGGCAACCGGCACCCCGCCGAAAGCCAGGCCCCAGAGGGCGACTGCGAGCGCGAGTCCCGGCGCCTGGAGCGGAAGCGAGATCATGGCAAACGCGGCCACGGCCACCAAGGCAGGCATAAGGATCAATGTCAGGCGCAAGCTACGCTCCATCAGCCAACCCGCCACGAGCGTGCCAACGAAATTGGCGGCGCCGAAGCCCAATAGCATTAAAGCCAGGCCATCGGTGTCGATGGGTACAACGCTTTCAAGTGCGGGGCGGATGTAGGTGAACAATGCGTATTGACCTGTGTGTGCAAGCACGCATCCGACCATGCCGATGGCAATGCCAGGACGGCGGAGCAATTCCAGCACGGAGGCTGTGCGTGCCATTTTCCGAGGCGCCATGCGGGGTAGGGTGAACCATTGGAAGATCAACGTCAGCACGCCGACCGCCGCGGCTGCGTAAAAGGCACTGCGCCAGCCGAAGAGGCCGCCCAAGTAGCTGCCCAGCGGAACGGAAACCACTGTTCCCACGGCAATGCCGCTGAAGATGATAGACAGCGCACGAGGTACGAACTTGGCCGGTACCAGCCGCATGGCCACGGCAGCCGCCATGCTCCAGAACCCACCCAACGCAATGCCAAGCAGCACTCGCATCAACAACAGGACCACCAGGCTCGACGACAGGGCCACCAGCAAGTTGGAGGCAATCATCAGCGCGGAAAAACCGAGCAAGACGGTGCGCCGGTCAAGCGTGCGGGTCAGACCTGGCACCAATAGTCCAGCAAACAACGCAACCACAGCGGTGACGGTCACGGCCTGTCCGGCCAGCGCTTCGGACACGTTCAAATCAGAGGCCATGGGGGTTAGCAAGCTGGCAGGAAGGTATTCGGCCGTCAGCAGGCCGAAGACCCCCATGGTCAGGGAGAAAACCGCCGTCCAGGCCGGGGTGGCCGGCTCTACTCCAGCAACGCTGCCAGGTGCAGCGTCAAGAACATCGCTACTCATCTCAAGAATCCTTGGAAAGTGATTGTGAGACACACTCTAGGGCTGAGCGTCAGGATGATCTATGATGCTAAGTCTTAGTCTTTTGATCGAAACACCTAACATGACGGAATCAGGACAATTCGCTCTGTCTTCTGAGCTGATTAGCGAACTGCTCACGGGGATGCGGCTGCGCGGTGTTCAGTACCGCCGTATTCAAACGGGTCCGAGCTTTGGCTTGGGTTTCGAACACAAATCGGCCCATGCCTACTTTCATTATCTGGCGGTGGGTACGGCCATCCTGCGTACAGGCGATGGCGCGATACATCACCTCTCGGCAGGTGACGCGGTACTGGTGCCGCAAGGCCATGGGCACGAACTGCTATCCGCCCTGGATGTCACGGTCCAGCCTATCGATCAACTTGATGCCGCTCCCTTGGGCGAGGCTGTCAGCGGTGTGAACACTTGTCCGAGCACACTTTCCACGCCCAGTACGATCCTGTTCTATGGCTGCATGGAGTTCGACCTGGGGGGCATGCGGGCGTTAGGCAAGCTGATGCCGAATG
This sequence comes from Pseudomonas fluorescens, assembly GCF_001307275.1. Lineage (NCBI taxonomy): Bacteria > Pseudomonadati > Pseudomonadota > Gammaproteobacteria > Pseudomonadales > Pseudomonadaceae > Pseudomonas > Pseudomonas fluorescens. The sequence continues at coordinate 6,890,112 of NZ_CP012831.1, read as the reverse complement.
TCATGGTGGCGGACACCGGTGGTCAACGTTATCCAGGGCTGGGAGCGATACTCGATTCAATCAAGCGTGAGATCTGCGCCGGACGCATCGGGTATGCCGGGATCATGGCTCGGCTTGCGGAAGTCGCTGCCTCCTTGTTCGTACGGGGTTGGGTCGAGCATGGCTCGGAAAGTGCGCAAGGGCTCATGGCTGCGCTGCGAGATCCGCGCCTGGCACGCTCTATCCTTGCGTTGCATCGCCAACCCGGGCGCGAGTGGACGGTGGCCGAGCTGGCGGCCGAATCCCACGTTTCGCGCTCCGTGTTCGCCCAACGGTTCCAAGCCACCATTGGCGTACCTCCATTGCGATACGCCACCGAACTGCGGATGCGGATCGCCAGCCAATGGCTGACGCAGGACAACCTGTCGATCGATGCTGTCGCACAACGCTTGGGCTATACCTCACAAGCGGCATTCAGCCGTGCATTCAAGCGCATCAATGGCCAGCCACCAGGGGCCAGTCGACAGGCACGTCGAAGCAGTGAGCCCGTGGAGTGAACGGCACCTGGTAGGTCCGGCCGAACTGCAACGGCATCTACGATGAGCCCGCCAAGATCAAGCCTTTGCTGGTAAGAAACGATCCAACACATTACGGGTGATGGTCACGGTGGAGTACTCGTCAAGCTTGAGTCCGTTTACCCACTCGCAGGACGCAGCGGTGAACACCTCACCTTTGCCTTTTTGGAAATGCACGAGCATGCCAGTCCCCCGGCTGTGCTGGCTTACGCTGGCATCACTCATGTCGGGCGCCAGCAGTGACGCCCGAAACCTGGCGTCTGCATCCCCCAGCATGAATGAGTACGCATCCTGCGGCCGGCCGTGCTCGGCGATGGTCGCCCAGCCCATGGCAAGGATCTGTAGCCCTGGCGGTGCGCCATCCGTGCCGAGAGGTTCTGGAAGGCCGTCGATGAAGGTGTAGTCCAAGCCATCCACCTCGTAACCGAAGATGTTAGCCGTATCGCCGAACAGATCAGCGTAGCCCAGCCCGGTATCGGCCAGAGCCCAATGCTGTGGCCGGAACACGGTAAAGCCCCTCGGGCCGCGCGGGGCCATGCCCCCAAAGCTACCGTATATCCCGCGCAGTGCATTGACGCCAAAGGTGCTGGCCCCAGGCCGACCCACTCGTGGATCCTCCCAGGCGCTCGTGAGCGTGATGTCATTACTTGCCGCGACGGGATCCAGCTCAGCGGCGTCGTATTTGTAGGCCACTTGGCGTTCACCGCGATTCTCCAGACGAATCTGCCACATGAAGTTACCGGCGAAACGCGCAACATTTCCCCCTGCTTCAACAAATGCCTCGACGTTGTCGCGCATTTCACGCGTCCAGTACTCATCGTGACCGACAAAGACTGCGCAGGCGTACCCGTCCAAGGCCTCGGGGTCGTTATGCAGATCATCCTGAGTCAGGATGTCGACCGTATAGCCCTGTTCTTCGGCCCACACTACGAACGGACGTTCATAGGATGCCCAGCCGGCCAGGGCGTAGTACTTGCTGAAGCCGTACAGAGAGGCCCACTCGATGAATTCATAGCGCGCCGGCCCCGGTTTGCCCGGCCTCGAAGCATTGATCGAGCGCGGCGCGTCTTCAGGTAGCCAGACTTGCCCGCGCGCCCAAGGGCGTTGCGCTGACAGCAGAGGCGAGCGGCCGCGGGGTGTGCCGGGATGGATGCCGAAGTAATGGTTGGCACCCCCCCAGTCGTTGTAGGCGGCCCATGTGGAGGTCGCAGCGACCAGCACCAGTGCGTCGGGGCATTTGCGCATCGCCCTCACGATGAACAGGTGATGACCGAGTACGGCATCAGCACCGTCCCGCACTTCCACCACATAGGCACCTGGCTTGGCGTCCAAGGGTATTGGCCATAGCGCGAACACTGGCCATTGGCAGCCGACCTCGTAGACGCGTTCGGGTAATGGATGAAAGCTAGCCGCGAGGGGGGCGGTTTGGTGAACGGTATGAGGCAGCGTGCCGTCACGATAGATTTTCAACGTAACCCAGGGGCTGTTCGAGGACAGGTGCAGGTTGACTGTTTCGCCTGGGCTGTAGGCGCGGCGGTCGGAATAGCACCATGCGGCTGCCGAGCCTTTCTCACTGGGAACTTCAACCCAGATCTCCCGCGCGCCCTGGCGTGGGCCTGAGGTCACGGCGGCGGTTAAATCCGCACCGGGTCGTTCGCCGCGAGCGGTCGTTCGCTTGGAATCATTGGCGTTCATAAAGTGCCCTTATGCATGGGGGTGGGTTCCTCTAGAGCGCCGCTGAGCCGGCGCCAGGTGCCTGGATTTCAGCGAGATCGATCCCTGCGGTTTCTTCGATGAAATAACCTGCCGCGACCGTGACCAGGCCTAGGCTTATCAGGTAGCCGATGTACAGATACTCAAGGTGGGCGCCCACCAGATAGCTGTGCAGATACGGCGCGGTACCGCCGAAAATGGCCACCGAAACCGATGAGACAAACCCGACACTTTGTGCACGCGCTTGGGTCGGCACTTGTTCCGAAAGCACGGCGGGAAAGATCGCTGCAATCGAAGCCCAGGCGAGCAGCGCCAGCGCTTGTGCGAGAAACAAGGTGTAAGGTTCGGTGGTGACGATGATGGAGATGGGGTAGGTCAGCACGACCACTCCAATCCCCCAGGCGATCACCATGGGTTTGCGACCCACCCGATCAGAGAGCATTCCGCAAACCGGCAACCAGCACACGCAGATGACTTGGGCGAGCAGGCTGGCGAGGTAGGCGCCGGTCGCATCCATGCCCTGGGCGATGGCCGAGGCAGCACCAAAAGTCACCCAGGCGTAATAGGTCACGTTAGCGGCCGCAGCCAGCATCACGATGTTGCGAGTCATCCGCAGGACTTCGCCCTTGGACAACTTGCGGGGTGGCTGAGCCTGCTGTCGTTGCTGCTCGAATACATGCGACTCCTGGGCGCTGCGGCGCAGGAACAGCGCATAAATACCCAGTACCCCGCCGATGGCGAAACCGATACGCCAGCCATAGTCTCCCGTGGCCTGTGTACCCAGTAGCCAGGTCAGGGCGGCGGCGACTGCCGTCGCACCCATGACGCCCAACGTGACGCCTACGTACACCGAACTTGACCACAGACCACGGTGCTTGGCAGGGGCAATCTCCGCGACATAAGTGTAGGAAACGCCCGTTTCGCCCCCGTGGGCAAGGCCTTGTATGAGTCTAAAGACGAGCAGGGCCGACGAAGCGTAGAGGCCAATGTCCTGATAGTTCGGAATGAGGGCGATACCCAGGCTACTGGCCGCCAGCAGCATCATGGTGATGACCATGATGGCCCGGCGTCCAAGGACATCGCTGAGGCGTCCAAAGAAAAAACCGCCCAGAGGCCGGGCTATGAATCCAGCCGCGAACACTGCAAGAGTGGCGAGCATCGCGGAGCGGGGATCGGTCTTGTCGAACAGATTGCGGGCCAGGTAAACAGAGAAAGTTGCATAGAGCGTCCAGTCGAACCACTCGAGGGCATTTCCCACGGCGGCCGCGCGCAAGGATCTAAGGCGTCCTTGATGGGACGTCGAATTATTCATGTCATTCTCCAATGATGGGTATCGGGCGCAGAGAGGAGGGGCTGCATCAGGGAGACAGCACATCGTCAAATCCCATGTCCTGTAGCGGAACGTCTATCGCACGCTTGACGAGGCGATCAATCCCGCCGACATGGGAGACTTGGCTCCGCATCCGCTGCGCAGGGATAAAAGAGGTTGCAGTGGAATCACACACGACAAAGCATCCCTTGGACGCGTTGTTGTTCAATTCGAACCGGAGTCTATGCGGGTGAATCCTGGCTATCTATGATCCTTCGTCTCGATGTTTTGTCCGAAACCCCGCTGCTGGTTTTGCAGCCGATTGTGCTTCGCAGGCTTTCTCCTGATTCGATGCAACGAATGTCGCGTGGTGGCCTCATATGAAAACGAGCGGCGCTTCGGTTGGAGAGGGGCGACTGCGGTTTTTCATGACGGAGGTGATTGTGTCCATGACGGCAGCTGAGAAAAATCATGTCGACTGGCTGGTCGAACAATCGATGCTCAATGCTGCGAGGAAGCGCGCCAAGCTCTACTCGGGCCAGGGGCGATTGTGGCAGCAGCCCTATGCGCATACTCGGCCTCGCGACGCCTCGGCATTGGCTTCGGTGTGGTTCACCGCGTATCCGGCCTCCATCGTTACCCGCGAAAATGGCACTGTGCTTGAAGCGCTGGGGGATGAAACCTTATGGCATGCGCTGTCGAGAATCGGTATCCAGGGCATCCACAATGGCCCTTTGAAAAGGTCCGGTGGCCTTTCGGGCGCTGAACACACACCGACGATTGACGGCAATTTTGACCGCATCAGTTTCGACATCGACCCGCAGTTGGGCACCGAGGCGCAGCTGCAAGCGTTGACCCGAATGGCCGCCGCGCACAATGCGGTCGTCATCGAGGATGTCATCCCGTCTCATACCGGCAAAGGCGCGGATTTTCGTTTGGCCGAGATGGCGTATGAAGATTATCCGGGGCTTTACCACATGGTGGAAATCCGCGAGGAGGATTGGCCGCTGCTGCCCGACATTGCCGAGGGCCGTGATGCGCAGAACCTCACCCCTCAGCAGGTCGACGTTCTGCGGGACAAGCATTACATCGTCGGACAGTTGCAACGGGTGATCTTCTTCGAACCAGGCGTCAAGGAAACCGATTGGAGTGCGACACCGGTGGTGATGGGCGTTGACGGCAAGCCGCGTCGTTGGGTCTACCTGCATTACTTCAAGGAAGGGCAACCTTCGCTGAACTGGCTGGACCCGACCTTTGCCGCTCAACAGATGATCATCGGGGACGCACTGCATGCCATCGACGTCTCGGGGGCGAAAATCCTGCGACTGGACGCCAACGGCTTCCTTGGCGTAGAGCGCAAGCTCGAGGGTACCGCCTGGTCCGAAAGCCATCCGCTATCGATCACCGCAAACCAGTTGCTCGCTGGAGCGATTCGCAAGGCCGGCGGCTTCAGTTTCCAGGAGCTGAACCTGACCGTAGACGATATCGCCGCCATGTCCCACGGAGGGGCGGATCTCTCCTACGACTTCATCACCCGACCCGCCTACCAGCATGCCTTGCTGATGGGCGATGCCGAATTCCTGCGCTTGATGCTGCGCCAGATGCACACCCTCGGCATCGATCCGGGCTCGCTGATCCATGCGTTGCAGAATCATGATGAGTTGACCCTGGAGTTGGTGCATTTCTGGACCCTGCACGCCCACGATACTTACCTCTATCAGGGGCAGACCTTTCCCGGCAGCATCCTGCGCGAGCACATCCGCGAGCAGATGTACGAGCGCCTCACTGGCGAGCATGCGCCCTACAATCTGAAATTCGTCACCAACGGCGTGTCCTGCACCACCGCGAGCATCATCACGGCGGCGTTGGGGATTCGCGATCTCGAAACCATTACGACGGCAGATATCCAGCAGATTCGCCAGGTTCATCTGCTGTTGGTGATGTACAACGCGATGCAACCCGGCGTCTTCGCATTGTCTGGCTGGGACCTGGTCGGCGCGTTGCCGTTGTCGGCCGAACAGGTCGAGCATCTGATGGGCGACGGCGACACACGCTGGATTCATCGCGGTGCCTACGATCTGGTGGACCTCAACCCAGATGCGGCATTGTCGGCCGGCCAGATGCCGCGTCCGAAGACCCTGTACGGCAGCTTGCCAAGCCAGTTGAAAGACCCGGATTCGTTCGTCTCGCAGTTGCGCAAGATCCTCGCTGCGCGCCGTGCCTATGACATCGCCGCCAGTCGCCAGATACTGATTCCGGACGTCGAGCATCCGGGGCTGCTGATCATGGTTCACGAATTGCCGGCTGGCAAAGGTACGCAAATCACGGCGCTGAACTTCGGTTCGACGCCGATCACTGAAACCCTGCACCTGCCCAATATCGCACCGGGGCCGGTGGTCGACATCATCAATGAGCGGGTCGAAGGCGACCTTACGCCTGAGGGCGAATTCACCATTACGCTGGATGCGTTCGAGGGGTTGGCGTTGCGGGTGGTGAGTACCTCACCCATGATCTAGGGCTAGGGAAATCGAGGTGGTTGATCGCTCAATCATCCACCCATGCCATAAGTTCTGGTCAGGCTCAGTCAAGGCTTTGTCTATGCTCTGCTCCGTCACCCATGGGGAAGAGCTGGCCTGGATAACCTGCAACCTTGAGGCATTCGCTACGCTGATCGGAGCTGAGCTTCGATCGCTACCTTATCGATGACCGACCAGACCTCGCGGATCCTGCCGTCCTCGAATGCGTAGAAGACATTTTCGGCGAAGGAGATGGGTGTCCCATTCACCGCAAGACCCAGGAACTCCCCAACCGGCGTGCAATTGAAGGCCAGGCGAGCCGCCAACTCAGGTGGGTCGATCACCAGGAATTCAATGGCGAAGCGCAAGTCGGGGATAGCCCGATAATCCGCTTCCAGCATGTTTCGATAGCCCTGCAACCCTAATGGCCTGGCGTTGTGAACCACATCCGGGTGCACAAAATGGCCCAGGTTTTCCCAGTCCTGTGCATTCAGGCAGGCGATGTAGTCGCTATAAAGATCGGCAAGGTTCGGGGTCATGGGGCTGATTCTCCTCTGCATGTCTGTTCTTGCCTTTGCGATCCTAGGCCCTATTGTCACGTCTCATCAAGGCAGGGGCAGAACAGAACGGGCGTTGACAGCGGTCATCACGTCGCTGAGGAGCCGTCGGCACGGGAGGCCTTTTTCTCCGAGCGATGAGCGTTGCCACCAGGCTGGCGAAAAACTCAATTCACGGACAACGGAAAAAGGCCCGCATGCGCGGGCCTCGTGTTGCCAATTGCATTTATTGCGCAGCTTTTTCGATCAGGTTTGCCACCACTTTCGGGTTGGAAACCATCACGACATGGGAGGCGCCTTTGACCACGACGGTCTGCTTGGAATGTGCACGCTCGGCCATGAACGCCATGGCCTGAGGGGGAATGTTCTTATCCTTGTCGCCGTATACGAACCAGGACGGAATGGTTTTCCAGGCAGGATCCGTGGCGGCTTCGTTCAGCGCGGCGACGGTGATGGGGCGTTGGCCGGCCGCCATCAGGCGAGCTTCAGCCTCAGGCACATCGGCTGCGAACTGGTCGTGGAATTTATCCTGCTGGATGTAGAGATCCTTGCCGCCATCGGCCAGTTCGACCGGGGTCGACAAGGCCGAGGCCAGGGTGCCCCCCGGGAATCGTCCAGACAATTCTGCCGCAGTCTCGCCAGTTTCCGGAGTGAAAGCCGCGACATACACCAGGCCTTTCACGTTCTGATTGCCATACGCCGCCTCGCTGATCACCGCACCGCCATAGGAGTGGCCGACCAGTACTACCGGAGTCTTGATGCTCTTGACAATGCTTGCCACCGATTGTGCATCACTGCTGACGCCGCGCAGCGGGTTCGCCGCCGCAATGACCGGATAGCCGTCTTTTTCCAGAATCTTGACTACGCCGTTCCAGCTCGACGAGTCGGCGAAAGCACCATGGACCAAGATCACCGTGGGTTTGACGTCAGCAGCGTTTGCTAAACCGGTGGCTGCGAGAGCGGTGGCGAGGGCCAGGCCAGAAAGAATCTTTTTCATGAGTGACTACCTGTAAGAGAAGAAAGGACGGTTGCAAAGTGCTTTTGATGAGCGATAAATACTTGTGCGCTAATCAGTTGCGATAAAGTTATCGCCTAAAATGTTTGCGCGCAAGATATTTTTGTAAAATAAATCGATATTGGTGTAAGTGATTGTATTTAAATGAATTAATTGTAGATGGGTGGTGGGTTTCGATCGAATCCCCCGAACTGCGAGGGAAAAGGGGAAAGGTGATCAACCCTCTGGAGCACACCGTTGCGGTGACTTCATCGGGTGTTTTGGTGCTGACGTTGCTTCCAGATGGGCTGGGAGGGGGCCGCGGCGCTTCGTCCATGGCCACACAGGCGTTGCGACGGTGATCGGAGAAAGAGGGTGCGCCCCTTGGCTGCCTGTTGTTCCAAGGCTGCTTACGTTCTGCCTTTTCGATGACCGGCTACGAGGCTACGCGGTTTTTCCCCTCGCGCTTGGCCTTATACAGCGCGGCGTCCGCTGCTTGCAGCAATAAGGTTTGATCGGTCCCGCTACGCGTCGTCGAGGCCACGCCAAAGGATGCGGTAACGCTGAACGTCTGCATTCCATCCGTAGGGCTCATGCTTTCCAGCGAGTCCCGGATGGATTCGGCTCGCAGGAGAGCGTCTTCAATGGAGCAATCCGGCAATATGATGATCAGCTCTTCTCCACCAAACCGGCAGGCGACATCGGTGGCTCTGATTGACTTCATGATCAAGGATGCCGTGCTTCGCAACACCGCGTCACCCGCAGAATGACCATGGATGTCGTTCAGTTTCTTGAAGTTGTCCAGGTCGAGCATGATGACGCTCAGGTCCACTGCGTCTCGAGTGGCTTTGGAGAGTTCGCGCTTGAGTGTTTCCTCCATGAAGCGCCGGTTGTACAGACCCGTCAGCGGGTCTTTGATCGACTGGACTTGCAGGACCTGGCGCATCCTGCCGTTCGCCAGTGCTAGCGCGGTTTGCTCCGCGGCAGCTTCCGCAAACTGGCGGCTGACTTCCTTATCGTCAGTTCCGCCAGCATGCTGGATATGCAAGAGTCCCAATGTTTCTCCGTAGGCTATCAGCGGCAGGCACCAGTGAATGTCACCATCGTCGAACTCTGATTTTTCTGAGTAGTGGGCGCAGCGCAGCTCATGGCGATGTTCAACCACATGGGAATGGCCTCGACGTATGGCCCAACAGTCTTTGGGACCGATAAGGGCATCTGATTGAGCCTCGACGTGGCCCCAGCTTGCGGCCGGTTGCAAAGCATCAGCCGAATTGCGGTACAGGTACAGTGTTCCGCTACTGCCCTCCAGTAACTTTTGGCAATAAGTGCTGACCAGCTGGAGCGTTTCCTCTTGGCTCATCTCGGTCTGTAGCAGGCGAGCCATTTCTGCGAGCAAGCCTATTTCTGCATTGCGCCGCTCAAGGTTTTTCAGGCTTTTGCTCAGTTGGGTGCTTGAAGAAAGCGCGCTAGCCGTCGATTCGGCTTGGCGTTTTATGGTCTGGCGCATGGACACGTAGATGAAACGGCCCAGCACAAGCGTAAGCAGGAAGCTTGCAATGGAAACGGCGACGGCCCAACGCAGGTTGGCGTTAAGCTGGTTGTCCAGAACAGCCACCTCCTCGATTTCTGCTTGAATCAGCTCGCTCCCCAGGTCGCGGACCTGGTCCATGAGGTGCTTGCCGTTACCTGTAGCGATTTCGGCCACCGTCGCTGCGGAACCTTGGGTGCTGCGCAGCTTGATCACCATGTCCAGGTGGTCCAGCTTCAGTGCGGACTTCTCGATGAAGTCCTCCACCTTGGCAATTTCAGCGGACGAATCGTTTCGATAGTTTTCACGAAGCAGCTTGATCGCGTCGGGAAGCTGCGACGTGGCGATGTAATAAGGGCGAAGAAATGTCTCCATCCCCGTTAATGCATACCCGCGTTCGCCTGTCTCCGCATCCACGAGCAAACCTTGTACCGTGCGGATACCGTCCAGCTGCTTTTCTACCAGGTTGCGGTCGTTACGCGTTTCGTTCGTCCAGAACAGGGTAAACGGACCTACTGCGGCCGTGACGGACATGACCAATGTGGCAGTAGCTGCTGCGAGGAGAAGTCTGGGTGTGCGATGGGGCATCGTCAGCTCCAATGGGATTCACATCTTATCGGCGAGTAAGGTTAATGGCGTAGGTGTATCACGCTAAAACCGTTAGACGGTCAAAAGATTGTATATCCGCTGATCAGAAACTTCGGCCCGCGCCGATTCAGGTGGTGTCGGCTACAGTTCCTTGTATCCGCAGGGAAGTATCACGACCGCCACGGAATATTGATCATGACGAAACGCCCTCCATTCCAATCGCTCGGCTGCGCCGAATGCCGCAACCATGAGGCGTTGGGGTTTGATTTCACCATGGCCTTCCAGCCTATTTTCAACGTCCGGACACACGCTGCGTTTGCTTATGAGGCGTTGGTCAGAGGCATCAATGGCGAATCGGCTGGCTACATCCTGGGGCTCGTGAACGACAGCAACCGCTACCGATTCGACCAGGCTTGCCGGGTGAAGGCCATCGAAGAAGCCGCAAGGCTGGGGCTGCTGGACATTCCCGATTGCTTGCTGAGCATCAATTTCCTGCCCAACGCCGTATACCGGCCAGAGACGTGTATCCGGGCCACCCTGGAAGCGGCGCGCCTGACCCATTTCCCGCCAGAAAGGCTCATGTTCGAAGTGACCGAAGGCGAGAAGGTGGTAGACCCTGAGCACCTCAAATCGATTTTCATGGAGTACGAGCGCCAGGGTTTCATTACCGCCGTCGACGATTTTGGCGCGGGCTATTCGGGCCTTAACCTGCTGGCCATGTTCCAGCCGCAGGTGCTGAAGATTGACATGGCACTGACCCGAAACATTGATCGGGACTCGGTCAAACAAGCGATCGTCGAAGGCATCATCCTGGTCGCCAGGCGCTTGGATATCCTGGTCATCGCCGAAGGTGTCGAGACCCGTGAAGAAAGCTCGACGCTGCTAGGCATGGGTATCGAACTGATGCAGGGATATTTGTATGCAAGGCCCGCGGTCGGTCATCTGCCGGCTGGATGCTTCGATGACGGTGTGCGGTAAAGTGTGCGGTAAAGGCGGGCTCGAATCCATAGGTTCGCTACGGCAGGCGTGCTTCACGATCCCATGCAGTTATCCAAGAAATCCGTGAGTATGTCTGTGGATAACCGCGCTGATGCCAAGTGGGCAGGGGGTTTGAACGGGCGCTCAAAAAATGTACAGGCAGGTTGGCATCACCTCCCGCCGTAGGCCATTGAGTTCAGGGCTGTCAGCGGAGGCAGGCGACTAGTAGCCCTCAATCGCTTGAGTCACGAAGTGGCCGGCCAGCGGTGATCTTCGCTGCGATCAAATACGAGCAGGCCCCGCGAAGTGCGGAGACTGTCCGAATGACTCGATCAGCAGCTCTGTGAGCATCCGTATCTTCCGTGCCGGATGCTGGCCTGGCGGACGGACCACGTATACACCTGCCGGGGGTGGTGGATACCGGGTCATGATCGGCACGAGCGCCCCTGAGTTCACATGTTCATAAGTCAGGCAATCCGGCAGGTACGCGATGCCGAGTCCCGCGGTTGCGGCCGCCACGAGCGCAATGCCGTTGTCCGCCTTGAAGCGGCCCTGCGGACGCACCGTGATGACCTTGTCACCCTCCATGAATTGCCACGCCTCGGTACCCTGCAGGAGAGCCTCATGGGCCATGAGCTCGTCCGGTGTCTCTGGTGCCCCATGGGCTTTTATGTAGCCTGGGCTCGCGACGAGCTTCGTGTAGATCGGGCCGATTTTCCTCGCGATCAAATTGGAGTCGGGGAGGTACCCGACGCGTATTGCACAATCGAACCCCTCGGCAATGAGATCAACGAAGCGATCGCTGTAGCAGGTCTGGATATGAAGCTCGGGGTGACGGTGTGCCATTTGCGCGAGCATGGGCGCGAAATGGGTAGGGCCAAAAGACAGCGGCGCCGCGACGCGTAAGCGACCACGAAGGGCGCCTGTCGGCAGGATCGTTTCTCTGGCTGCCTCGATTTCGGCGCAGACCCTGGCCGCGTAATCTCGGAACGTGGCCCCGGCTTCAGTGAGGGCGGCCCCGCGGGTGGTTCGTGCGAGCAACTGGATGCCAAGTTCCGCCTCAAGCCGGGCGAGCCTGCGGCTGACGATCGACTTGGATACCCCAAGGCGGAGCGCCGCAGGCGAAACGCCCCCTGCGTCAGCCACTTCCACGAATGTTTGCAGCTCTTCTATATCCAAGTCAGCGTTCCTCTTTGTGCGACACAGCTAGCCTCGCGTTGCGACTACTGCGTCGAAAATGGGAACAGCATAATCCTTGCTTCCGGGCAATGTCGCCAGTGGCGCAGGTTGCCTGGAAACCCAAATCCACTGACAACATCAGTAGACACTTCGTCAGGGCCATGCCCGTCTATCCGAGTGCGCGCTGGCTCTCTGGCACCGTGTATTACAACTGAGAACAGGACCAGACAATGACAAGCGAGACTATTCGCAACCCCCATACCGACCACCTCTTATCGCCTGAGAATTGCGCGCTGATCATCATCGATTATCAGCCGATCCAGGTCTCCTCGATTCGCTCGATGCCCCGTGACGAGCTCGTGTTCAACATCACGAGCGTTGCCAAGGCGGCCGTCAACTACAACCTTCCTGTCATTCATTCGACGGTCAACGTCGCGACCGGTCGCAACAAACCGCCGATCCAAGCGTTGCAGGACGTGCTCGGCCATCTGCCGACTTATGACCGCACCTCGATCAATAGCTGGGAGGACACTGAGTTCAAGCAGGCGGTCAAGGGCATCGGCCGTCGCAAGCTCATCATGACCGCGCTCTGGACCGAAGCCTGCCTGACGTTCCCAGTACTGGACGCGATCCAGGAAGGCTATGAGGTGTATGTGCCGGTCGATGCGGTCGGAGGCACGTCAGTCGCCGCGCACGAGGCCGCTCTTCGTCGAATCGAACAGGCGGGCGCGAAACTCATCAGCCGCGTGCAGATGTACTGCGAGCTCCAGCGCGACTGGGCACGGGAGTCGACTGTCCCGGGCTTTATGGGGGTCTTCGAAAACTTCGACGGTTTTAACGCCGAGAAGGCGCTCTAGCAGGCGCCCTGGCACAACTCACAACGCTGCAGATGGGATGGGGGTGGCGCTTGCGAAAGCCGCCACCTTCAGACCGCGTAGAGTTTTTTAGGTTGGACATTCAATCCGGCTGAAACGGCGATGCGCTGAGCACCACGCCAGTTTCGTCGACGTACTGCTGCCAATGGCCAATCAAAGTGGCCAGTTTGTCCGGCTGACTCAGCGCCAGGTCATGGATTTCGCCCGGGTCCTGGCCCAAATCATACAGCTGCCAGGTCGCCGGCCCCACGGGACCGGGGATGTACACGGCTTTCCACTGGCCCTGGCGAATCGCGCGGCGGCCAAACAGCTCCCAGCCGGTGACCGTGTGTTCGTCGTGCACCTCGCAGGTCTCGCCCGACAGGAAGCCCAGCCACGATTTGCCGCGCAATGACGCCACGGGCTTGCCGCGCCACTGTGTGCCGGGATGGCGTACGCCGGCCAGGTCCAGAATGGTCGGTGTGATGTCCATCACTGTGCCGAACCCATGGCTGATGCGCCCCTTGAGCGACAACTGGGGGTAATGCACCAGCGCCGGCACACGAATCCCACCCTCGGTGGTAAATGCCTTGAACAAGCGCGACGGCGCCGTTGTCACTTGGGCCCACGACGGCCCGTACCAGACGTAGGAGTTGGCGCGGCCGATGTTGTCCAGGCTGTTGTCGTAATGCTGGTTGAGGTAGGTCAGCAACTGCGGCCCGAACTTGGGGAAGGCCTCCAGCAGCGCACCTTCGGCACCGTTGTCGGACATGAACACAATGAACGTATTGTCCAATTGCCCTTGCTGGCGCAGGTACTCCACCACCCGACCGATGTTCCAATCCATGCGCTCGACCATCGCCGCATACACTTCCATGGCACGGGCCGACACCTGGCGCTGCTCTTCGGTCAGGGCGGCCCACTGGGTGTTCAATTCGATCAGCGGGTGGGGCTCGACATCGGCGTCGATCAACCCCAGGGCCTTGAGTTTTGCCAGGCGCTCCAGGCGCAATGCTTCGGGGCCGGCGTCGTAGCGGCCACGGTATTTTTCAACGATGTCGGCGGGTGCCTGTAACGGCCAATGCGGTGCGGAAAACGGCAGGTAGGCAAAGAATGGCCGGGCCTGGTCGCGCTCCTTGAGGTACTGCAATAGCTTGTCGCCAAAGGCATCGGAGGAATAGAAGTCCTTGGGCAGTTGCTCGACGAAGGTATCGTCCTCGATATACAGCGCCGGCGTGGATTTGAGCAGGCCCGGCGTGTGCTCGTCATAGGTCGGTTCGAAACCGTAGTGGTTGGCCGCCCCTGGCAACAACGAGAACGAACGCTCGAAACCACGAGCGTGAGGCGCCAGTTCGGCGGTCAGGCCCAGGTGCCATTTGCCGCTCATCAGCGTCTGGTAACCGGCTTCGCGCAGCAGCTCCGGCAGCGCCACCACCTTATCGTTCAGATAGCCTTCGTAGCCGGGCTTGCCGATCAGCTCGGGGGTGAGGGCCTCGGCCATGGTGCCGATGCCGGCGATATGGTGGTCGGTGCCGGTGAGCAGCATCGAGCGCGTTGGCGAACAGGTGGGCGCGGTGTGGAAATCGGTCAAACGCAGGCCATTCAGCGCCAGGGCGTCCAGGTGCGGCGTGGCAATTTCCCCACCAAACGCACCCAGGTCGGAGAAACCCATGTCATCGGCCAGGATCACTAGAAAATTGGGACGTTGCGGCATCAAGGTGCTCCTCGTTGGCAGGCAGTCTTTTTAGCAGGCGATAAAGGCCAGGGGCAGGTCGCGGATCTGTTCGCGCACCGGCGGCTGGTAATGGTCATCGCTGGTCAACTCGTGCAGCAGCTCTTCACGCAACTGGTGGAATTCGAAGCTGCTGCGTTGGCGTGGATGGGGCAGGGCAACGTCGACGACTTGCTTGATTCGCCCAGGCCTCGGCTCCATCACCACCACGCGGTCGGCGAGAAAAATCGCTTCTTCCACATCGTGGGTCACCAGCACTGTAGTGATCTTGGCGCGGTCACGAATCGCCAGGAGTTCGTCCTGCATCTGTTGGCGGGTCAGGGCGTCGAGGGCACCGAAGGGTTCGTCCAGCAGCAGGATGCGCGGGCTGGCCACCAGGCCCCGGGCAATCGCCACCCGTTGCGCCATGCCGCCGGATAACTGGTGAGGATAGGCACGGGTGAAGTCGCTGAGGCCCACCAGCTCGATAAAATCGCTGATACGCCGGTTACGTTCAGCCTGGCCGATGGGCTCGTTGACCAGCCCCAGGCCGATATTCTCCGCGACGGTCAGCCAAGGAAACAAACGGTGCTCCTGGAACACGATGCCGCGCTCGCCACCGATGCCACTGACCGTTTGGCCGTCGACGCGAATCTCGCCGCTAAACTGGGTGTCGAGCCCCACCAGCAGGCGCAACAGGGTGGATTTGCCGCAGCCGCTTGAGCCGACGATCGCGACGAATTCGCCTTCGGCAATGTCCAGGTTGAATTCACGAATGGCCTCCAACTCGAAGCCGTCGACATCGAAGGACTTGCCCACATGGTTGAAGCTGACAATCGGTGCGTTCATGCGTGTCTCCAGCGGGTAGCACGGGTTTCGATGCGTTGGCCGATCAAGTTGAGGGCTGCGCCGGTGAGGCCGACCAGGAGCATGCCGCTCATGATCAGGTCCATGCGCAGCAGTTGTTGGGCGCCGATCATCAGGCTGCCGATACCGCCGTTGGACGGCATGAAATATTCCGCACCGATGGTGCCTAGCCAGGCGTAGATCAGGCTCAGGCGCAGGCCGGCGAAAATCCCCGCGGCAGCGCCTGGCAAGATCAGCCGGCGCAGCCGCTGGGGCAGGCTCAGGCGCAGCACTTGAGCGGCCTCGCTGAGCTGTGGCGAGAGGTTCAGCACGCTGCGTTGGGTGGCGATGAGCAGCGGGAAAAACGCCGCGAGGGCGATGAACACCCACTTGGCCAATTCACCCAGACCAAACCAGGCGGTGAGCAGCGGCACCCAGGCGAAAATCGCGATCTGACGCAGGGCTGCCAGGGTCGGTCCCAGCACCCGTTCGCTGCGCCGCGACAGCCCAAGCCACAGGCCCATGGCAAAGCCCAGGCCGCCGCCGAGCAGCAACCCGCCCAGGGAGCGTTTCAGGCTTGTGCCCAAGGCGCCGCTCAGGCTGCCGTCCAGTGCGCCGGCGACGGTGGTGTGCAGCACGAGCCAGGGGCTGACCAGAATGTTTGCGTCTACCCAAGCCTGTTGCGTCGCCACCTGCCACAGACTCAACAGCAGCAGGGGCAGCAGCCACGGTTGCAGGCGCTGCCAGCCTTGATAGCGCGGGCCGCGTCGAATCTGCGCGGTGGCCGGGTGCGGCCAGTGCACCCATTTGTGGTCCAGCCAGCCAATGCCGCGATCCATCACCACGCCGAGTACGCCGATGATCACGATGCACACGAAGACGATATCGAGCATGAACAGTTGGCGCGCCCAGACCATCAGGTAGCCGATGCCTTCGCTGGAGGCCAGCAACTCCACCGCCAGCAATGAGGTCCAGCCGGCCGCCAGGGCCAGGCGTACGCCGGCCATGAATGCCGGCAGTGCGGCGGGCAGGATCAGGCGGCGGATCAACAGGTGGGTGGGCAGGCGCAGTACGCGGGCGGCTTCACGTAAATGAGGTTGGGCGTCGCGTACGCCCACCAGGGTATGCAGGGTCACGGGCACCACGATCGCCTTCACCAGTACCACCAGTTTCAGGGTTTCGCCGATGCCGAAAAACACCATGAACAACGGGATCCAGGCCAGCGTCGGCACTTGCGACAATGCACTGAACGTCGGAAACACCAGGCGTTCGGCGCGCGCACTGAAGCCGAGTAGTGCCCCCAGCAACGCCCCACTGCCAACGCCCGCCAGCAGTCCCCAGAACAGGCGTTGCAAGCTGATTGCCAGATGGCTCCACAGCTCGCCGCCGGCCAGTTCCACCGCGCTGCTCCATACCAGCGATGGCGGTGGCAGAATCTGTTCGCTCATCCAGTGATGGCGGCTGCCCAGCCACCACAGCGCGAAAAGCGCCAAAGGCAGCAGCCATGGCAGCAGGCGTTCATTGATTAACGGCCAGTGCGGCTTGGCGCTGGGGGCCGCGAGCGGTAGGCTCAAAAGTGAGATTCGGGCCATGGAAGACCTCCGTTGTCGCCAATGGCGTTATGTGATTTTGATCTTATAAAAATGCAATCAAGATGATTGAGGGATAAGAAAAATCATTTAAAGCCTCTGCCCTGCACGCATCCAATGCATTCGAAGAATATTTTCGATGCTGTTCATGCATAGTCCTCTGGGGCCAGCGTTTTAACTTGCATAGGTCTAAAAGCTATTAAAGTGTGAATTTATAGTATTTAAAGTTTTGCTCTGCGTGTGCCTACTTTCAGCTCCCCAGGCGACCCTCGCCCACAAGGAGCTGCGCTTATGAAATTGCCTTTTAAACGTCTGATCACTTTGTTCGCGGGCACTGCGTTGGCCGGGCTGGTGCATGCTGCCGAACTCAAGGAAATCCGCATTGCCGTGCCCGACCTCAGTGCTGGCAGCCAGCACAGTGGCGGTGGCATAACGGATGTGTTGCGCGAGCAGCAGATCTTCGAGAAAGCCTTTGCCGACCAAGGCATCAAGATTCAGTGGAATTACTTCAAGGGCGCGGGCCCGGTGATCAACGAAGCTTTTGCCAATGGCCAGGTGGACCTGGCCTACCTGGGCGATCTGGCCGCGATCATCGGTCGTTCCAACGGCCTGGATACCCGTCTGCTCAGTGCCACCGCACGGGACATCAAGCAGTACCTCGGCGTGGTGCCGGGCTCGGGTATCAAGACCTTGCAGGATCTCAAAGGCAAGCGTGTCGCAGTGTTTCGCGGCACGGCCAGCCAGTTGTCGTTCGACGCCGCGTTGGCCAGCCAGGGCTTGAGTGAAAAGGATCTGAAAATCATCAACCTGGATTACAACGCAGCCGGTGCCGCCTTGGCCGCCAAGCAGATTGACGCCACCTGGGGCGGCTCGAACTTGACCGCATTGCAAGCCAAGGGGCTGGCGGAAATAGCGTTGACCACCAAGGACCTCGGTGGCGCCGGCAGCGTGCAGGCGGTGCTGGTGGGCAGCAAACAGTTCGTCGACGAGCACCCCGACGCGGTGGCCAAGCTGCTCAAGGCCCAGCAGCAAGCGGTGCAATGGCTGACCGATGACAACAACAAGCAGGCCTACATCCAACTGGTGTCGGGGCGGGCCAGTTACCCACCGCTGATCCTGACCAATGACTTGAAAGACCAGACCCTCAGCGAGATCTTCCCGTCGACCCTGGACCCGGTGTTCCTGGGCAAATTACAGGGGGCGGTCGACCTGGCGTCGAAGGAAAAGCTGATTCGCAGGCCGTTCCAGGTGAGTGATTGGGTGGCGCCGAACCTGGCCTCGGCAGGGCTCTGAGTCTGGTGGTGTCCGGGGTGTCGCTTTCGCGAGCCAGCTCGCTCCCACATTCGACTACATTCATCCTGACGAAACGCGGTCGGAGGTGGGAGCGAGCTGGCTCGCGAAGAGGCCGGTCAGACCGCCACGCCGATGGCCTGCTGATCCACCTCCAGCAACGTCTCGATCATCGCCTTCGCCGCTGGCGACAAGCGTGAACCGGTGCGGCTGACGATGCCGCAGCGGGCGCTCAGGGTGTCCATGTTCTGTGGCAGGTTGCGCCAGTGCAGCAGCACCAGCGTGCCTTGGGCGATGTCGTCGGCGAAGGCTTCCTCGGTGCCCACGCCGATGGCATTGGACTGCAGCACGATCTTGACCAGCGCCGGGAAATGTTCGGTCTGGATGCTCGGTGAGAAATCCATGCGCCCGCTTAGGTTCGCCAGCAGTTTGCGAATGCCCTGGGAGATCAGCGGCGCCGCCAGTGGGTAATCGAACATGTCGTTGGTCGACAGGCTGTCCTTGGCCAACAGCGGGTGCCCAGGCCGGCAGAAGAACACCCCACGCTTGGGCGTCAGCGCGCGGGTCTGGAAATTCGGGTCGGTTTCGAACTGACGAATGTCGGCGATAAAAAATTCGATCTCTTCGCGGCTCAGGGCGCGGCTGAGCTTTTCCCAGTTATCCACCTGGAAACCGGTGCGGATTTTCGGGTGGGCGGTGATAAAGCGCGCCACGGCGTCGGGCACCAGTTTCACGGCGGGTGCCGGGCCACAGCCGAAGCGCAGGTCGCCGGCGTCGAGCTTGGTCATGCGTGTCACTTCACTGCTGAGCAAGGCTGCGCCATGCACCAGCGTCAGTGCGTGTTGCAGTACCACCTGCCCCTCGGGGGTAGGGCGCAGATCCTTGTGGCCACGGTCCACCAGTACGCAGCCGAATTCCTGTTCCAGCCCCTGGATGCTGCGGCTGAACGCTGGCTGGGTGATGCCCATGGCGTCGGCCGCGCGTACGAAACTGCGGTGTTCGTTAAGGGCGATGAAATAGCGCAGTTGGCGAAGATCCATATGCTTTCCCTGCATTTTAAAAATAGGTCGAAGGCATTTGCGACCAAGGGAGCAGAGGTTTTAAATGCAAGCTCTTATTCCGTCAACGATGCATCCGTTAATTTGCTAGATCAAAATTGCATATTGATAGAGCGTTGCCGGGAAACGTTCCCACCATCAGCAGGCACATGAGGGTCACCACAATGAGCAACGCCGCATTAGCTGTTCAACCCATTGCCCAGGCACTGGACATTCACCCGGTCGCTGGCCGCATCGGTGCCGAGATCCGGGGCATCAGATTGTCCGGTGACTTGGATGCCGCCACCGTCGAAGCCATCCAGCAGGCGCTGGTGCAGCACAAGGTGATCTTCTTCCGCGACCAGACCCACCTCGATGACCAGAGCCAGGAAGCCTTCGCCCATCTGCTCGGCGAGCCTATTGCCCACCCGACGGTGCCGGTACGCGACGGTACGCGGTTCCTGATGGAACTGGACGGTACGCGCGGCCAGCGCGCCAATTCCTGGCACACCGACGTGACCTTCGTCGACGCCTACCCAAAAGCCTCGGTGCTGCGTTCGGTGCTGGCGCCCAAGTCCGGTGGTGACACCGTGTGGGCCAACACCTCCAGTGCCTATAACGACCTCAGCGCGGAGTTGCGCGCATTGGCCGATACCCTGTGGGCGGTGCACAGCAACGAATACGACTACGCCGCGATCAAGCCGGATGTGTCAGTAGAGCGGCTCGAGGAATACCGCAAGGTGTTCACGTCTACGGTGTACGAAACCGAACACCCGGTGGTGCGCGTGCACCCGGTCAGCGGCGAGAAAACCCTGTTGCTGGGGCATTTCGTCAAACGCCTCAAAGGGTATTCGCAGGCGGATTCGACCCAACTGTTCAACCTGTTGCAAAGCCACGTCACGCGTCTGGAAAACACCGTGCGCTGGCGCTGGAGGAGCGGTGACGTGGCGATCTGGGACAACCGCGCCACCCAGCATTACGCCGTGGACGACTACGGTACCCAGGAGCGTATCGTGCGCCGGGTCACCCTCAAGGGCGATGTGCCGGTGGGCGTGCAAGGGCAGTCGAGCAAGACCACCAAGGGTCTCTAAGCCGGCGCAGACTCGACTGTGTGGGCAATGTGGCCCTCGCCACAGGAGTCTCACCCCATTGATTCGCGTCGTTTACCAGACGCCGATTTGCACCACTTTCTCCGCCTCCGGCTCACCATAACGAAACCGTTGGCCACGCAGATCGATCTCTGTGTGGCTGATGGTGGTGCGCCGCTTCAGCCCGCGCAGCCACTCGAACAGATACCCCAGATGGGTTTCGCGGACCTCGGCATAGGTCGGGTCGCTGCCCAGGTCGTGCAGCTCCTGCGGGTCGTTGTCCAGGTCGAACAGCTGTGGACGAAAGCCGTCATAGGCCAGGTACTTCCAGCGTTCGCTGCGCACCATGGTCATGCGGCAACGGTCGATGGGTTGTGCCAGGCGCTCGCGGGCCGGGGCCTGGAAGGCGTAGTCGTATTCGGCGATGGCGTAGCGGCGCCAAGTGATGTCGTGAGCGTGCAGCAGCGGGATCAGCGAACGGCCTTCCAGGCGGTGGTCGGCAGTGGGCAGGCCCAAGGCGTCGAGGAAAGTCGGCAGGGCGTCGATGGTTTCGACCAGGCGTGCGTCCACCGTGCCACGGCTGATATCGGCAGGGGCCCGCGGGTCACGCACGATCAGCGGCACGCCCACCGCAGGCTCCAGCAAAAATTCTTTCTCGCCCAGGAAGTGATCGCCGAGGAAGTCGCCATGGTCGCTGGTGAACACGATCAACGTGTCGTCCCAGCGGCCATTGCTTTGCAGAAAATCGAACAAGCGCCCGAGTTGATCGTCGATCTGTTTGATCAGCCCCATGTAGGTGGGAATCACCGTGAGCCGCACCTCGTCACGGGAAAAGTTCAGGCTCTCCTGATGCTGGCGGAACGCTTGATACACCGGGTGATCGCTGGTTTGTCCAGGCTGTATGGGCGCCTGGATATGCTCGGCGCCGTACAACGCGTGATAGGGCGCCGGGGCGATGTAGGGCCAGTGCGGCTTGATGTAGGACAGGTGCAGGCACCACGGTCGCTCGGCTTGTTCGTGGATAAAGTCGATGGCGCGGTCGGTGGTGTAGACGGTTTCCGAGTGCTGCTCGGCGACTCGCGCGGGTCGGCCGGCGTTGCGCATGTGCCAGCCGCTGAGCACCTCGCCGTTTTCAGCTTCTGCCGCGTTCGCCCATTCGTGCCACGGGTTGGTGCCGCTGTAGCCCTGCTCGCGCAGGTAATGGGTATAGGGCGCGGACTCGCGTTTGTCGTCGAACAGCGGGCTGTCGGGGTAGATGCCATCGTGACGAAAGTAGGCGTCGAAACCGACTTCATTCAGCGGCTCGGCCTGCACGCTGTCGGGGTCGATATTCAGCCGCTGCAAGGCCTCCAGGTTGGGCGTGGCGTGGGTCTTGCCCACCAGCGCCGTGCGGATGCCGTGGGGGCGCAGGTAGTCGCCGATGGTCAGTTCCTCCAGGGGCAACGGTACCGCGTTCCACGCCACCTGATGGCTGCTGACGTAGCGCCCGGTATAGGCCGACATGCGCGAGGGGCCGCAGATGGTGCCCTGGGTATAGGCGCGGCTGAAACGCACACCGGCGGCGGCCAGGCGGTCGATGTTCGGTGTATGCAGATGGGCGTGACCGTAGCACGACAGGTAATCGCGGCGCAGTTGGTCGCACATGATGTACAGCACGTTGCGGACGGTTTGGGGGGCAGGCATAGGGCTTCACCAAGCGGAGGACAGGTGAGGTTTTTCGCCGTTCGGAGGGT
This sequence comes from Pseudomonas fluorescens, assembly GCF_001307275.1. Lineage (NCBI taxonomy): Bacteria > Pseudomonadati > Pseudomonadota > Gammaproteobacteria > Pseudomonadales > Pseudomonadaceae > Pseudomonas > Pseudomonas fluorescens. The sequence continues at coordinate 6,868,045 of NZ_CP012831.1, read as the reverse complement.
GGGCTGGCAAGTGCATTTGGGGACTGGGTTTGATGCAGTCAATGCATCGGTGTTGCTGCCGGCGCTTTCGCGAGCAGGCTCGCTCCCACATTTGTACGCATTCCAAATGTGGGAGCGAGCTTGCTCGCGAAAGCGCCGGTTCACACAGCGAGGTTCTCCAGTGCGCACACCTCCTCATCCAGCTCATCGATCTGCTTGATCTGCTCGATCATCGCCTCCGCCAACGGCGACAAGCGATACCCCGCACGGCTGACGATACCGTAGCGGGTGTAGCGCTCCTCCAGGTCTTCGGCCAGGCCATCGATCGTCAGGCACACCAAATCGCCGCGAGCCATGTGCAGCACATCACTGTTGGCGCTGACGATGCCGATGGCGTCGGAACGCAGCACCACGCCCATCAGGCTGTAGCCGTTCTCGCATTCGACGTTGGGCAGGTAATCGGGCCGCCCACTGAGGTCGACGATGACCTTGCGCAGGTTCGGCGGGCGGATGGTCACGGCCAGTGGGTAACTCATCAGTTGCGCGGCCGTCACGCTGGGTTGCTGTGCCAGCGGGTGGCCGGCGCGGCAGCAGAAATACCACTTGCGCGGCCGCAAGCGGTAGGTGTGGTAGTCCGGGTGGGCTTCAAAGTGGCGGGTGTCGGCGACGAAGAATTCGAATTCTTCGCTGAGCAGGCGCTTGCCCAGGCTTTGCCAGTCATCCACCTGGAACTGCACGCGGGCCTTGGGGTAGCGCCCGATAAAACTGCCAATGGCCCGTGGTATCAACCCCGCCGCCGGCGCCGGACCGCAACCGAAGCGCAATTCGCCGGCTTCCAGACCATTGAATTGGCTGATCTCGTTGGCCAGTTGCTGCGCGCCACTGACCAGCCGCCGGGCATGTTCGAGCATTACCTGGCCTTGTTTGGTGGGCGCCAGGTCTTTGCGGCCGCGATCCACCAGTTGGCATCCGGCGCTGTGCTCCAGGGCCTGGATGCTGCGACTGAACGCCGACTGCGACAGGTTCACCGTCAATGCCGCAGCGACAAAACTGCGTTGTTCGGCGAGGGCGATGAAGTGGCGGAGTTGGCGCAGATCGATATGCATTTTTCACATCAAAAATATCGGGGAAATGCATTGGCTATGCATTAGGTCGACTCCTTATAAAGGCTATCTCTTATGCAGTAAATGTTCGTAAAAACATAAATAAATAACCTTATGGAATATCTGATGGTGGATATTTCCGGGTTCCGGAGCCGCTTATGAGTCTGTTGAAGCCCGCTGTACCTTGCTCTCCCTGGAAGCTCAAACGCCTGCCCCTGGCCATGTTGCTGGCCGGCAGTGCCAGTTGGACACCCAGCCACGCAGCCGAACCGGCACCCTCGGGTGAAAGCGCCAGCGGCCAACTGGAAACCGTCACGGTGACCGCCCGGCGGCGTACGGAAAGCGCCCAGGAGGTGCCCACGCCGATGAGCGTGATCGGCGGCCAGGCCCTGGAAAGCCAGCGGGTCTATCGGATTCAGGATTTGCAGCAACTGGTGCCCAGCGTCAACGTGGCCTACATGCATGCGCGGCAGTCCAGCGTGTCGATTCGCGGCCTGGGCAACAACCCGGCCAGCGACGGCCTGGAAGGCAGCGTGGGCTTGTATATCGACAACGTGTACCTTGGCCGGCCGGGGATGGCGGTGTTCGACCTCATGGACATCGAACAGCTCGAGGTGCTGCGTGGCCCCCAGGGCACGTTGTTCGGCAAGAACACCACGGCCGGCGTGATCAATATCAGCACCCGTGCGCCGAGTTTCACTCCGGAGCGCAGCATCGAAACGTCGCTGGGCGAGGACGGTTACTTCCAGACCAAGGGCACGATCTCCGGCCCGCTGACCGATGAACTGGCGGGGCGTTTCTCGGCCTATCGCACGCGCAGCGACGGCGACATCAAGAACGAATACGACGGCCATGACCTCAACGGCGGCTCGCGCCAGGGCTTTCGCGGGCAACTGCTGTACAAGCCCAACGAAGCGTTCAACCTGCGCTGGATCGGCGACTACAACGAAGAGGACTCCAGCGCCGGGACTCGCGTGCTGTACAGCACCGGGCCGACCATCAATGGCACCAACCTCTACCAGTCGCGGGCGGCCGCTGCGGGGGCAACCCTGGTCGACGGCACCCATCGCAAGGTCAACCTGGACAGCGACCAGCACGTCACCGTGTTCCAGGGCGGCACCTCCCTGGAAGCCAACTGGACGTTGCCCAGCGATTTCACCCTGACTTCGGTCAGTTCCTATCGCTTCTGGAATTTCACCCCGCGCAACGATGACGGCCTTAACGTGCCGGCATCGTATAACGGCGGCGTGTCGGTGGAAGACAAGCAGTGGTCCCAGGAATTTCGCCTGGCATCGCCCACCGGTGGCTTCTTCGACTACGTGCTGGGTGCCTACTACTTCGGCAACTCGCTGGACAACAAATCCTTCGTCTCCTACGGACCCCAGGCGGATATCTGGAACGGCACGCCTGCAGGCGCATTGGCCAACGTCAGCACCGTGGGTAACGGGCACATCCGCACCGACAGTTTCGCCCTGTTCGCCCAAGGCACCTGGCACCTTACCGAGCGCCTGGATTTCACCGCAGGCTTGCGCGGTACTTATGAAGAAAAAAGCGCCTGGGTAACGCGTAACAGCCCAGTGGGCGGTGCGGCCGTCACGGGGGCTGCCGCGACGGCTCGACGTAACCGCACCGGCGCCTATGACTCCGGCGACCTCACGCAATACAGCGCCAGCCCTTCGGGCTTGCTCAACTTGAGCTACCGCTTGAACGACAACCTGTTGGGCTACGCGACCTTGTCCCACGGCGAGAAGTCCGGTGGGGTCAACCTCGTGGTCGGCTCCGCCCCGACTGCCGGGGCGGACTCGCTGCTGGTCGGCACCGAGCGCGCCAACAACGCCGAGCTGGGTTTCAAAAGCACATTGTGGGACCGGCGCCTGCAGCTCAATGCCAACCTGTTCTGGACCCAGGTCAACGGTTACCAGACCAACGCCTATGATCCGGACAATCGTGTGCAGTACCTGACCAACGCAGGTTCCGTGCGCTCGCGCGGTGTGGAAGTGGAAAGTACCTGGCTGCCGATCAAGGGCCTGACGCTGAACCTCAACGGCTCGTTCAACGATGTGCGTTACCTGAGCTACAAGGACGCGCCGTGCCCACCGGAAGTCAGTCTGCGCCCAGGGGCGCCGGCTTCCTGCGACCTGAGCGGGCACCAAGTGGTGGGGGCGTCGAAGTGGATCGCCAATGCCAACGGCGAGTACAAGTGGAACCTGGATAACGGTTTCGAACCCTACGTCACCGGCAGCTATGCGTTCCGCTCCAAGGCCGTGGGCACGGTGGAGGATTCCGACTACGGACAGATTCCTGCCTACGCCGTGGTCAACCTGTCCACCGGTTTGCGCGGCAACTATGAGCAGGGGCAGTGGGACGTGTCGCTGTGGCTGAAAAACGCCTTCGACAAAACCTATTACACCACCCTGTGGACCGGCGGTAACGGCGGCTACGAAGGCCTGCTGGGGAGCCCGCGCACGCTAGGGGTGACCGGACGCTATGACTTCTAGCCCATGGGATAGGTGGCCGGGTTCAACACCCGCGTCACCCGCAGCATCGTCAGCGCCGTCGCCTTGCCGCGAACCGTCCTGCCAAGCCATGCCTTTAATGAATATTTTGCATGCCTGAAAAAGCATCGAAAAACCTTGTTATGGCGCCAGGCCAAGCGGGCCGCGGCTTTAGCGTATGCGTGAATTTCAATTATTCATTTTTGATCTATGTATAACTTCAAAGATTACTTTAAGGGATAAGCGTCTAGCCCCGATCATTTAGCCCTCGACGGCCTTCCATGCAGGCCTGTCGATTTCTGTTTCAAAAACCGTAGGGAGTGAATCAATGGGCAATGTCCAGGCCGCCGCCAGTGCACACGAGGCGCAACGGCGCCACGCACCGGGTGGTGAGTTGGTCGACCTTGGCCGGCCGCACCGTGCGCCGTTGGGGCAGCTGCGCTTGCAGCGTTCCCCCAAGCGCTTTTCGAGTCGGCGTGAAGGGATTCTGCTGGGGTTGCTGGTATTGGCCCTGCACGGTGCGGTGATTTATTGGGTGAGTCAGAAGCCCACCCCGGTGCTGCCGATTGTGCCGCCGGAAATCCCACCGATGACCATCGAATTTTCCCAGCCCGCGCCGCCGGTGGTTGAACCGCCGCCGCCCGTGCCGCCACCGCCGCCGCCACCTGTGGTCGAGCCACCGCCGCCAGTCGTGGATGAGTTGGCCGCCAAGCCGGCGCCGAAAAAGATTCCTAAACCCAAGCCGGTACCCAAGCCTGTGCCTAAGCCGGTCGCCAAACCGGTGGAGCCACCGCCTGCGCCTCCCACGCCTGCGCCACCGGTTCCCGCGCCAGTCGCAGCCCCTGCACCGGCTCCGGTAACGCCCGCTTCGGCCAACGCCGCGTACCTGAAGAACCCGGCGCCCGAATACCCATCATTGGCCCAGCGCCGGGGTTGGGAAGGCACGGTGTTGTTGCGGGTGCAGGTACTGGCCAGCGGTAAACCGGGTGAGATCCAGATCCAGAAAAGCAGCGGTCGCCAGCAACTCGACGACGCGGCACTGGCCGCCGTGAAGCGTTGGAGCTTTGTGCCGGCCAAGCAGGGCGATGTGGCCCAGAACGGCTGGGTCAGCGTACCTATCGATTTCAAGATTCACTAACTATTGCTGCGGGGTGTTGCACACGCCGCGGTCTGTCCAGAGGGAAAACATCATGGCATTAGCATCTCCACTTGAATCCATCGAAAGCGCGGTGATCTGGCTGCTGGTGGCCTTTTCGGTCGCAACCTGGGGCCTGGCCTTGCTCAAGGGCGTGCAGTTCGGTCGTCTAAAGGTCCAGGATCGCAAGTTCCACAAACAGTTCTGGGCGGCGTCGAGCCTTGACTCGGCCGCTGAACTGGCCGAAACCCAACCCGGCGCCGCTGCCCGTGTGGCCCAGGCCGGTTATGCCGCGATCCAGGTTGGTGATGCCCCTCAAGCTGCCGATCTGAGCCAGGCCATCAACCACCAGGACCGCCTCGAACGCGCCCTGCGCCAACAGATCGTACGGGAGCGCCGCTCTCTGGAAACCGGCCTTGCCGTGGTCGCCAGTATCGGCAGCACCTCGCCGTTCATAGGCCTGTTCGGCACCGTTTGGGGGATCATGGAAGCGCTCAAGGGCATCAGCGCTGCCGGTTCTGCCAGCCTGGAAACCGTAGCAGGGCCGATTGGTGCGGCGCTGGTCGCCACGGGCGTGGGTATCGCCGTCGCGGTTCCTGCGGTGTTGGTCTACAACTATTTCCTGCGTCGCCTGAAGCTCACGGCCGCCGACCTCGACGACTTTGCCCACGACTTCTATAGCCTCGCGCAGAAAAATTCATTCCGCGTGCTGCTGCACCCAGCGCTGAACAAAGCCCGTGCCGGCAGCCCGCAAAAAGTGAAGGAGGCGTCCTGAGATGGCTTTCTCTACACAAGACAATGATGAGGTGCTGAGCGAGATCAACGTCACGCCACTGGTGGACGTGATGCTGGTGCTGCTGGTGGTGTTTATCGTCACCGCGCCGCTGCTGACCAACGCCATTCCCATCAATTTGCCAAAGACCGAGTCAGTGGCGCCCGTGGAACAGAAAGACCCGCTGGTGGTGAGCATCGACGACAAGGGCAAAGTGTTCATCAACAAGGACGAGATCCAGGCGGATTTGCTGGAGTCGAACCTGCAATCCGCCAAGGCGAAAAACCCGGATGTACGCGTACAACTGCAGGCGGACAACGGGGTGAATTATGGCGAGGTTGCCCGGGCCATGGCGTCCATCGAGCGTGCGGGGATCAGCAAGTTGTCGGTGATAACGGCAAAATAGGATCGGGCTCATGCCTTGGGTGTGAGCGGTGAATGATGGAAGGCTGCCTCCATGAGTCGCGAACATATGGTTTAAGTAATTGAAGGCAGCAACGCACCTCGACTAAAGGAGGTACCCCTCTGACCTTTGTATGGGGGAGGTTGGAGGAGGGGAGTCCAGCTACGTCGGGCCTGGCCCCCTCGACTAAGGATTTACTGGATTCCTGAACGTGTTGAGCTAATGCTGGCGGTGCTGTTCGAATCAGTATTTTCGCCAGTGGAAAATGCTGTCCCCTCAATGTGGTAGACCCTCGGTTCTTCCGAAAAAAACTCCTCCAAACCCATCATGAACAGCCGATGGTCGTCACTCTCTTCGAAACCCGGTGTGTGATCCTCGAGTGATTGCCATCGTACGATCAGGTTGAATTGCTCGGGGGTTTCGATCCCTTGCGCCAGCATGTGGCCGCCGTAACCCTTGGCCCGTGTGAGCAATGGAGCGACCTCGGCAAATGCGCGTCGGAACGTTTCAATGCGTTCTTTGTGAACAGGAAGCACAGCGATTTCGTAAACCATGACGCACCTCTGAATTGGCTAAAAGTCCGTACTTACGGAATGAGCGATGGCTCGACGGCAATAGCGATTTTTCCTCGAAGACCGTTGTTGGCACTTTCCAACCGAGCATGGGCCAGGGGAATCTCAGCCAGCGAATAGACGGCGCCGACATGTGGGCGCAGTTGACCGCGCGCTATCAATGCGCTCAGCTCATCGAGCTTGCCGCGGTTTTGTCGAGTGAACACGAAGTGATAGCTCGCGTTCTTGCCCCAGGCCTGGACGAGGTTTTGTGGCTGGGCGATGTCCACGATCGAGACGACGCGGCCCAGTTGTGCGAGGACATCGGGGCTGCGGGACAGTGTGTTGCCGCCGATGGTGTCGAATACGACATCCACGCCGTGGCCAGCGGTTTCCCGAAGGACAGCGTCGACATAATCTTCTTTCTCGTAGTCGATGATCACGTCGGCACCCAAGTTGCGGGCGAACTCTGCGTTTGCTTCGCGCACAGTGGTGAACACCCGGGCGCCCATGGCTTTCGCCACTTGGATCGCGACGTGCCCGACGCCTCCAGCGCCGCCGTGGACAAGAATGCTCTCCCCGACCCTGAGCGCCGCGCGCACCACCAGCGCTTCCCACACCGTCCCGCCCACCAGGGTCAGGCTTGCGGCCTCAAGATGGCTCAGCTCGGGCGGCTTCTTCCCGACGATGCTTTCGGCCGCGACGTGGTACTCGGCATAGCTGCCTGCCCCTTCAAATATTTGCGGGGTGTACCAGACTTCGTCTCCTGGCGCGAAGGAAGTCACGCCAGGCCCTACGGCTTCGACCACGCCGGAGACGTCGTGGCCGGTGATGGCCGGCAGTGGCACCAGGTCGGGATAGTCGCCGCGTCGAACCTGGTAATCCAGCGGGTTGATGGAAGTGGCGTGTACGCGGACCAGGACTTGCCCCGCTTGCGGAACGGGCTTGGGCACGTCGCGGAGTTCGAACGATTCAGGACCGCCGAATGATTTAAGAATCATCGCTTTCATAGTAACTCCTCGTATCGATAAAAAGGGATATCGGGATATCTCGATATTCTATGGTAAAAAAACGCTACAGGTCTTTCCCAATGATCTCGGCGAGAGCACTGATGGTTGCTTCATTGCGTTTGTAATAGGTCCACTGACCGATGCGCCTGACGTCGACCAGACCCACCCGTTGCAACGTGGCCAGATAACCGGACACCGTTGACTGCGACAGGCCGATCCCTTCCTGGATACTGCTGACGCAGACGCCGACCGTGTGAACGTCACCCTCATCCTGCGGGGGGAAGTTCTTTGCCGGATCCTTCAAACCTTTCAGGATTTGGAGACGTGTCGGGTTTGAGAGGGCTTTGAATATTTCGAGTAGGTCCATGTGGCGAGGATATCGAGATTTTTCGATATGTCAATGCGAGAGCTTAGAACAATCTTGAGCCTCTAATAGCCAACGGTTCTGTAGGCTAGGCCGAATGTCGGCTTCTGGCTGAGAGCTGCCATTTTCCGAAGGTTTCACTCGGCTGACAACGCTCACATCCGATGATGCTCCAGCAGAAAGTCTACGAACACTCGTACTCGCGCCGGCATTGCCGAGCCCCCTGCGAATACCACGTGGATCGGCTCCCGGTCTCCGGGATTCCAGGCTTCCAGCAGCGGTACCAGATCGCCGCGCAGCAGGTCCTCGGCCACGGTGAAATCACCGATACGCGCGATGCCAGCGCCTACCCGTGCGAGTTGTGCCAGTGCTTCACCACTGCTGCATTCAATATTGCCGCTGACCTTCAGGGAAAACGCTCTGCCGTCGCGGGTGAATGGCCAGTTGGGTTCGGCGCGACGGAAATTGAAGCGCAGGCAGTTGTGCCGTAGCAGGTCTTCCGGTTCCTGGGGCGTGCCATGGCGCTCTAAATACTCGGGCGAAGCCACCACCACCTGGCCGGTGTCGCCGATCCTGCGCGCGGTCAGCGGGCTGTCGGGCAGATGGCCAAAGCGTACCGCCACATCGGCCTGGCCGCCGAGAATGTCAACCACTTCGTCGCCGAGGGTGAGGTCGACGACGATGTTCGGGTAGCGGGCACTGAATGCTGCCACCAAAGGAACGATGGCCTGCCGCCCATGGCCAAGGGCGGCACTGACCCGCAAACGGCCCTTGGGCACGCCCTGGTCGGCGATGGCTTCTTCGACCTCGGCCATGTCGGCCAGGATACGCCGGGCGCCACGCAGGTAAGCCTCGCCCTCGGCGGTGAAGGTGATCGATCGAGTGGTACGCAACAGCAGGCGGGTACCCAGGCGTTGTTCGGCACGCGCGATGATTCGACTGACCGCCGAGGGGGTCAGCCCCAATGCACGTGCGGCGGCTGACAGGCTGCCTTCCTGCGCCACGGTGGCGAACACGCTCATTTCACCTGACCTGCCGTTGAAGTCCATTTGTGCCTCTTGCGCAAAGGTGATTGCCAAAAATGCTATCTACCGCCTGGAAAGACTGGATCGTAGCATTCGCAGCATAGATGAGGAGGCTTCCATGCGTATCAATCCACCACTTGTTGCACTCGCCATCGGTGCCTTTGGCATCGGCGTTACCGAGTTCGCCCCCATGGGCATGTTGCCGGGCATCGCTGCGGATCTCGGTGTTTCCATTCCTGCCGCCGGACTGTTGGTCAGTGCCTACGCCCTGGGCGTACTGCTCGGCGCGCCGCTGATGACCCTGACCACCGGCAGGATCCCCCGGCGCTATCTGCTGATCGGGCTCATGGCGATTTTCACCCTGGGTAATCTGATGTCAGCCCTGGCGACCGATTACTACAGCCTCATGATCGCCAGGGTGGTGACTTCACTGAACCACGGTGCGTTCTTCGGCGTTGGCTCCATCGTCGCCGCCAGCGTGGTCGCCCCGGACAAACGTGCCGGGGCGGTTGCGGCAATGTTCATGGGCCTGACCCTGGCGACCATCGGCGGCGTGCCGCTGGCCACCTGGTTCGGCGAACTGTTCGGTTGGCGCACAGCATTCTGGGGTATTACCGGGCTCGGCGGGGTGACCATGGCCGCGCTGTGGTTCGCCTTGCCCAACCTGCAAATGTCGCAAGGCGTCGGTGTGCTGGCTGAAATTCGGGTACTGGGCCGTGGCCCGGTGCTGGGGGCGTTGGCCCTGACCGTCGTCGGCTCGGGTGCAATGTTTACCGTCTTCACTTACATCGCGCCGATCCTCAGCAACGAGACCCACGGGTCCACCGCTTACATCACCGCCATGCTGGTGCTGTTCGGTGTGGGGTTGACGCTGGGCAACATGTGGGGTGGCAAGGCCGCGGATCGCTCGATAGACCGCACTCTGATCGTTTCGCTGAGCGTGCTGATTCTCGTGTTGCTGGCGTTCACCGTCCTGATGCGCTGGCCGCTGCCGGCTGCGGTTGCCATCCTGATATGGGGGATCGCCAGCTTCGCCCTGGTGCCGCCACTACAGATGCGCGTCATGGAAGCCGCCAAGGACGCGCCCAACCTGGCCTCGGCAGTGAACATCGGTGCCTTCAACCTCGGCAACGCGATAGGTGCGGCACTGGGCGGCGCAGTGATCAATGCCGGGCAGGGTTATCCGGCGATTGCCCTGGCCGGCGCGGCCATGGCGGGTCTGGGGCTGCTGATGGTGCTGGCTTTTGCCTGGCGTTCCAGAGTCGTTGCGGCCGCGGCGCTGTGACGGTGGCGGCGACACAGAACGTTTGACCGAACGCCAAGTGGCTAATTAGAGTGGATAACCGTACGGCTGCCGACTGCCATGGACATCCAAATGAGCGATTTATCCCTGCTGCTTGCCTTCATCGCTGCTGCGTCAGTGCTCACTGTGACCCCCGGCGTGGACACAGCCATGGTGCTTCGCGCTACAGCGACCGGCGGTCGACGTTCGGCGGCGATGGCTGCTATCGGTATCGTGCTCGGGTGCCTGGTGTGGGGAGCCGCGGTGTCACTGGGGCTAGGTGCCCTGTTGCAAGCTTCGGAGTGGGCTTACCTTGCGCTGAAAATTGTCGGTGCCGCGTACCTTGTCTGGCTGGGTGTAAAACTGCTGCTGCGACCCAGGACGACGCTGCAAGGGCAGGGGAACGAGAACATGGCGGCCTCTGCCCGTGGCGCCTTTATTCGCGGTTTATTGACGAACCTGCTGAACCCCAAGATAGGTGTCTTCTACATCACGTTCCTCCCCCAGTTTGTCCCGAGTGGCGCGAGCGTGGCCAGTTACTCCTTCTTCCTTGCGGTGTTACACGTGCTGTTGACGCTGGCCTGGTTTGGCATTCTGGTAGCGGCTACGGTGCCGTTGAGCAATTTCCTGAAACGCCCGGCGGCCCTGAAGGCGCTTGACCGACTCACGGGCGGTGTTTTTGTCGCGTTTGGGCTCAAGTTGGCTGTTTCCAATCCGGCTTGAGCCGAATGCCGCACTGCATGTCGATGGGTTCTTAGATGTCATCGACAGCTTGGGCGCGGGAATCGGCCCGCCACGGTGGAAGAGCCCCTTCGAAAAGTGAAAAGGCTCGATGCAGGAAACCGTTGAAGCGAGCGGCATCACGCCGCAGCCCTGCCTGTTGACCACCGATCAGGCACAGATGGGCTAGCTGGCCAATCACTTCTGCTTCACCTGGCATAGGGGCCAAGCGGCGGCACGACCGTATCGCGAAGTCCAGTCGTCTTGTGTCGACACGCTGCTGAAACTCGCTTACCAACGGGTCGTGCAGCGACCAGGCTCGGATGGAAACTTCCCGTCCCGGTTGTTTCTCTGTGGCAATACTCAAGTAGCGTTTCAAGATTTCGCCCGCGCTGCGACCCTGGGCCGCATAGGCGAGCATACGCTCCGTGTAGTCTTCTTCCCAAGCGGCCAGCAAGGTGCGGACAAAATCTTCGCGATTGCGGAAATGGTGATAGAACGATCCGCGGGTCACACCCAATCGGCGCGATAGACTCTCGGCCGAAACGCCAACATGCCCTATTTGGTCGAGGGCCTCAAAACCAGCCGCGATCCAATGGTGACGAGTCAGTTTTTTCACCCGTAATTTCGCTCCAGAGTGAGTGCCATACAGACTGTGTATGGTGCGCAACCGATTGATACGCTGCGAACACCCGCAAAGATGGCCGTTGCGTTTTGCACGCCAGCACTTTTCATGGAGTTCGCCTTGAAGAAAATCGTTCTGGTTGCTTTCGACCAATTCACGGATATCGACCTGTTCCTGATGTGGGACATTCTAGGCCGCAACACTGAAGACTGGCACGTCCGCATATTGGCTTCCAGTGCTGTCGTGCGTTCGGCGCACGGTCTGCCTGTTTCGGTGCACGGTCCACTTTCCGAGGCCAATAGTGCCGACGCGGTATTGTTCGTCAGCGGCAGGGAAGGGGTACCCGCTGCACTTGCCGATCCAGATTTCCTGCCGTCGTTTGAACTTGACGCCAGGCGCCAGCGAATCGGCTCTATATGCGCCGGCGCTTTCATTCTCGAACGGCTTGGGCTGCTCAATGGCCAGGCAACTACACACCCGGATGCACGATCGGGCTTGCAAGCGCTGGGACTCGAGCCCGTGGACCAGCCTCTTGTATGCCAGGGGAACGTTGCAACTGCGGGCGGATGCCTTTCGGCGCTCTATCTGGTGGGATGGTTGGTTGAATCCTGGTTCGATGTCGACAAGCGCCGTGCGATGTTGGGCCCTGTTCTGCCCGCTGGGCAGCAAGCGCTCTATGATGCCTTGATCGAGCTCAGTATCCGGCAAGGAAAAGTGGGCGCCTCAACAACATCCAGCCACTTCTGAACCTGACACACACCCACAGGGCGACAAGGAGCGTTTTACGACAAACCATCGCAACCAGAAACGCGACATGGCATGTCGTCCAATCAGTCGTTAGACCCAGGAGAGATCCCCGATGCCCCGAGAATTTGAGCTCATTGTGTCAGTACCGGTCCCCTTGAGGTCCGGCGTCACCCACCTTTACACGTCGATGGACCTGGCGGACGCTTTTGCGATTCGGCTCCCGGCGGGCACATCCCGCGATCCGGATTTGCTGGCTCGATTCATCCTTTCTCACCAGCCATCCTGGATCGGATGGCTCATGAGCGTCCGAGACGCTATCGTTGCCTGTTTTGGTCTCAAGACAGCCAGGCATTTGGCATCACTTGCCAATCGGGTTGGCATCTTCAAGGTCTACAGCACGAACCAGACTGAAATCGTCTTGGGAGAGGACGACAAGCACCTCGACTTCCGGATATCGATCCTCTGTTCTGAAGAGGCAGAGCCAGCAGGCAGTCGCCAACTCGTTTTTTCAACCGTGGTCCAGTGCCACAACCGGCTAGGCCGGGCCTACATCTTCGTCATTGCCCCCTTTCACCGCCTGGTTGTCAAGGCCAGCCTCCTGCGTGCAGCGCGCGTCGGTTGGCCTCTGGCTACTTGCTCCTCAGGTTGATCAAACCCGGACCTCTCTCGGTGCCTATCCGCAATTGACTTACGGGATGTTCGCGCTCTGCGTGATGTTGCGCGGGGGAGGCGCATTACCTTCGCTGTTGCCAGGCGCGGATTTCGGCTTCCTGGCATCGGTCAGTTGATAAGCGATCGCCAACCAAATGAACCATCCTGGCATGACCAGCAAGGCAATACGAGTGTCAGGTCTCAATGCCAGCAGACAAAGAACAAAGCCCAGAAACGCCAGGGAAAACCAGGCCATTGGCACGCCGCCAGGCATTTTGTAGGCCGATTTGGCATGCAGCTCAGGTCGCTTTTTGCGGTAGGCGATATACGAGGCCAGGATGGTCGACCAAGTAAAAATCACCAGGATGGCCGATACAGTAGAAACAATGGTGAATGCGGTCATCACTTCAGGAACGATGAAAAGCAACAACACGCCCACCAGCATTAGCAGTGTGGTGAACGCCAGGCTCAGCAGAGGCACGCTATTGCCCGACAGACGTCGGAAAATCCCTGGGGCGTTGTCCTGATTGGCCAGGCCAAACAGCATGCGGCTAGACGAAAATACGCCACTGTTGGCCGAGGAAGCGGCAGACGTCAGCACCACAAAGTTGACGATGCCTGCTGCTGCGGGAAACCCGGCCACCAGGAACAGCTCGACGAAAGGGCTTTTGCTGGGCGAAACCTGTTGCCAGGAAGTCACTGCAATGATGCAGGCCAGTGCCAGCACATAAAACAGGATGATTCTCAGCGGAATCGAGTTGATGGCTTTCGGCAGGGTCTTCTCAGGGTTACGGGTTTCGGCGGCTGCGGTACCAATCAGTTCGGTACCGGCAAAGGAGAAGATTGCCATCTGGAAACCGGCAAAGAAACCGAACAAGCCGTTGGGAAAGGCGGCTTGTTTATCCAGCAAATGGTTCAGAGAGGCAGTGACACCGCTGGGTGAGACAAAGGAGCTGGCAATCAGCACCAGGCTGACGCCAATCAGGGTGACGACGGCAATGATCTTGATGATCGCGAACCAGAACTCTATCTCGCCAAAAAGCCTGACCGTCAGTACATTCAATGCGAACAGTGTCATCAGCATACCGATGGCCGGTATCCAGGCGGGTACATCGGGGAACCAATACTGGAAAAATCCGCCGACAACGACGGCATCGCCTATCACCGCAACGCTCCAGCTCAGCCAATACGACCAGCCAAGAAAGAATGCCGCGCGTGGGCCAAGGTAGGCACCGGCAAAGTCTGCGAAGGTTTTGAAGTTCAAGTTGGAGAGCAGCATTTCGCCCATGGCACGCATGACGAAATAAACAAACAGACCGATGATCATGTAGATGAGGATGATCGACGTGCCAGAGAGGGCGATGATCTTCCCGGAACCCATGAACAGGCCCGTACCGATTGCACCTCCCATGGCCATTAATTGAATGTGACGGTTGCTGAGCGTGCGCTGCAGCGCGGGCTGTTCAGTCAGCCCAGATGGGATTGATTTCATTACAAAACCTCTTGATTTTATGTTTTTGAGTTTTGGCAGAAAGGTGGATGTCTTGCGTACTTGTTAGGGATGCAACGGCTATTGACGGTGGTGGTTTGCGGACAGCGAGATTTGCCGCGTACTCGCAGGGGTGAGTTGCCCCTTGGCACTTTGCCCAGGGGCATCACCTATGGCTTTCAACTCACTGCGCGCGGGCGCGAAGGGGCGATCGCTGGTTGCCGATCAAGGATTTGGTAGAGGTCTTTTATGTTGGCGGGTGTCGGCACCAGATGGATGCGCTCACCGATTGCATGCTCCTGCGCCAGGTCCAGCATGTAGCGCAGCGACGAAAAGTCTTCGAGGGCAAAACCCACGGAATCGAACACGGTGACCTGTGCGTCGTTCTCGCGGCCCTGGATTGCGCCCTGAACAATCCGGAAAAACTCGACGACAGGGAAGTCGGCTTCCAATTGCTGGATGTCACCCTCGATCCGGGTCTGCGGTTCAAACTCAACGATGACCCGGGCATTGCGCAAGATCTCGGCGTGCAGTTCGGTTTTCCCCGGACAGTCCCCACCTACGGCATTGATATGCATGCCGGGTTCGATCATCTCGGGCGTCAGAATCGTTGCATAGGCTTTATCGGCGGTGACCGTGGTGACGATGTCTGCGCCCTTGACCGCTTCTTGTGCAGAGCTGGCCAGAATCACCTCGAGATCCGGGAATGCGGAAAGGTTGCGCTTGAGCTTGAGCGAGGCGTCACGATCGATATCGAATATCCGCAGTTCCTTGATAGCGAGCATTTCATGAAAGGCGAGGGCCTGGAATTCGCTCTGGGCGCCATTGCCGATGATTGCCATGCTGCTTGCATCTGGACGCGCCAGGGACTTCGCGACCAGGGCCGAGGTCGCTGCAGTGCGCACCGCGGTGGTCAGCGTCAGTTCACTGAGCAGGGTTGGATAACCACTGTGGACATCGGCCAGGACACCGAAGGCCATGACTGTCAGCAGGTTGCTTCGACCGTTGTCCGGATGACCGTTGACGTATTTGAACGAGTACTGCTGGCCATCGTCGGTCGGCATCAACTCGATCACACCGTTGGCCGAATGATTGGCGGTGCGGGGCGACTTATCAAACTGCGCCCAACGTGAATAGTCAGCTTCGATGTAATCGGCCATTTCGCGGATTGCCCGGCGGATGCCCACCTTGGCGAACAGGCGTGCGGCATGATCGACGTCTATAAAAAGAGTCATGTTTTTATTCTCCGGTTCAGTAGTAGAAACATTGCGGGGCAGGGGACGGTTCAGGTGCGCTTGCTCTCGAAACCATGCAGCACATTGACCGCATTGATTCCGATTTCATCGACCATATAGCCGCCCTCCATCACGAACAGAGTGGGGCAGCCCACACCCGCTATCAGCTCGCCGATGCCGATGAAATCTTCGCTTTCCAGCAGGAAGTGGCTGATGGGGTCGTCCTTGAACGTGTCGACGCCGAGTGAAATGACCAGCACTTCAGGGGCGAATTGCTGGAGTTTCTTGCAGGCGTGGAGCAGGGCATTGCGATAGCTTTCCCAGGTGGTGTTTTTCGGCAACGGGTAGTTGAGGTTGTAACCTTCGCCCTGGCCGGCGCCGACTTCGTGACTGAAGCCTGAGTAGTACGGATAAGACACCGTGGGTTCGCCATGCAGCGACACGAACATGACGTCGCTGCGCCCGTAGAAGATGTTTTGAGTGCCGTTGCCATGATGGAAATCGACGTCCAGTACCGCGACACGTTTCGCGCCTTGAGTGATGGCCTGTTGTGCGGCAATGGCCGCGTTGTTGAGGTAGCAATAGCCGCCCATGTATTCACGTGCTGCGTGATGGCCGGGCGGGCGGCACAGGGCGAAGGCGCTGTCGTGGCCTTCATCGATCAGCGCCAGGCCGGTGAGGGCGATGTCTGCGCTGGTCTTTACCGCTTGCCATGTGGTCGCGGTAATCGGGGACCCGGCATCCATGGCGAAGAAACCGAGTTTTCCGTCGATGAAAGTCGGGACTTGATCGTTGGACAAGTCGCGCACTGGCCATACCAGCGGCAAGGCATCGTGAGTACGCCCGGTCGCACACCATTGTGACCATGCGCTTTCAAGGAAGCTGACGTAGCGCTCGCTGTGTGCATTGACGTAGCACGCCCGGTCAAATGCTCGTGGTTCGACGATCTGGCCAAGGCCTACCTGCTTGACCCGATCATGGACGGTATCGGCCCGGCTGGGTTGTTCGAACGACGGCTTGAGTACGCCGTCTTTCAATTCGGTGCCATGGTGCAAACGATGGGAATCACTGAAAACTGTAAACATTCTGCGCATCCGTCAATTCGAAACAGTGCAAATATTCTGTTCCGCTACGGAGGCGCTTTCTTTGCTTTATATTCGCAGTCTGCTAGATTTTTCGGGTGTTTTTACTCAGGAATTGCGAAATGCAGAAAAAATCATCCAAACGCATCAGTCTCGACGAGACTGACTTGGCGATACTCAAGTTGCTGCAAGATGATGCGAGCATTTCCAACGCCGAGCTCAGTGAGCGCCTGTCGTTAAGCCTCACGCCTTGCTGGCGACGGCGCAAGAGAATGGAGGAAGCGGGCGTGATCAAGGGCTATCAGGCCAACCTTGATCGACGAATGCTGGGGTTGGATATCATGGCGTTCGTGCACATCCGTTTTTCCACCCACGCCGATCATGCGCCTGACGCCTTCGAGGCGGTGATTGCGCAATTGCCTGAAGTGTTGTCTTGTCACAAGATCACCGGGGATGCCGATTACGTGCTGCAAGTGCTGGCAGAGGATCTTGATAGCTACAGTGACTTTATCGAGCAGGTACTACGGCGCCAGGTGGGAATTGCCTCGATCCAGTCCAGCCTGGCCTTGCGCGAGGTCAAGACGAGCAACCGCATAGCGATACCCAAGTCCGGCAGGGACTAAAGCCTGATGCCGCGCTCGCCCATCCAGGTGTCGTAGCCGGTGTGATCGTGTGGGGCGCTCGGTTGGCTGAAATCCTCCACGGCCACGAGCGAAGCGGGCACGTTGCGACTATGCTCATTGCCACTGCAGGCAATGTATTGGTTTCAATGATCGGCCGCCAAGGGAAGGAGTCTGTATGTGTCTGGTTCTACATGTCCGGTTCTATTGTTGGAATGACCGAATGAGCAATCTGGCAACGGGTGTCCATCGGCGCATTTTGATCCCTGGGCGACCCATCCTCAGTTCGTGAGCATTTGCTTGAGGCTTTTGGTCTGGCCGCTAGAGGCCGCTCGACTACGAGCTCAAGTTGAATGCCTGCTCCAATTTCACAGGGCCGATGATCTCCAATCTGCAGGCCGACTTCTCCAAACCAGATCAAGCAGTCGATCCAGGTTGTCGACAGGTGCAGGTGGATGACTTTTGGTAAATCCCAAGGACGATGGAGAACAACATGAACACCAAACCCATCCACAACATCTTGTGGCGCTTCGCTGGCTGCGTGACCGGGCTGGCGATGGTTGCCGCCAATCCAGTCCAAGCTGCCGACGGCGGCATCGCCGGCGCCCCTACCGCAAGCCATAGCATTGCTTTCAGCAATTCCTACGCGGGCAGCGATTTCCGCAAGGTGATGGTGCGCAACTGGCAGGAGATTGCGGTCCAGGCGCAGAAGGATGGCCTCATCCGCGAGGCTCCGGTGGTCAGCGCGAACAACTCGGCGTCGGAACAAGCAGCCCATATCCAGGACATGGTCGTCAAGGGCGTGAACGCCATCGTCATCCTGGCCGCGTCCGACACGGCCCTCAACGGGGTCATCCGCGACGCCTGCAACGCCGGCATCGTGGTGGTGGTCATGGCCAGCCTCGTCACCGAAAGCTGCGTCTATACCGTGGATTACAACTGGTCCGCCATGGGCCGCGTGGAAATGGATTACATCGCCGAGCGCCTCAAGGGGAACGGAACGCTGCTGGAGATCCGCGGCATTGCCGGCGATGCCACCGATAAAAACATCAGCGACGGCATTCGCAAGGCCGCCAGCGACTATCCGGGCCTGAAGTTCGCCAAGACCGTCTACGGCAACTGGACCGCTTCCGTCGCACGCAAGGAGGTGGCGCTGGCGCTGCCGTCGCTGCCTAGCATCGACGCCGTCGCGACTCAAGGGGGCGACGGTTATGGCGCGGCCATGGCGTTCAAGGCAGCAGGACGCCCTTTGCCGATCATCGTGATGGGAAATCGCCAGGACGAACTGGCCCTGTGGAAACAGGAGCGCGATGCCAATGGCTACGAGACCGTCTCGGTCTCCGCCTCCCCAAGCGTCTCCCAGGTGGGGTTCTGGGTGGCCCAGCAGATTCTGGCGGGCAAGCAGGTGCCGAAGTTCGTCGAAGTGCCGCTGGTGCGTATCGATGGGAAAGACCTGGACGCCTGGCTCGCCACCATGCCGGTGGGCGGCGCCGCCAATCCTTCCTATGACCAGGCTTCCGTGGTGGCGATGATCGACGCGGCCATCAACCATACGGCGGCGCCGACGCCGTTGCCGGAGGTGACGAAGCCGTAGTGGCGGACGGGGGGCGAGGCGCCATGTCGACATTCAAACCCGCCACTGACAGGCCCATTGCCGTCAGGATTGGCCTGGCGGTCGCCGCGCTGGTGTTCCTGATGCTGGCGGTGTCGCTGGTGAACCTCTACGGCCTGCGCGGCATGGTACGTGCGGTGGATTCCGCCAGCCATTCCGCGGAAATTCTGGCCTCGGTCAACGGGGCTACCGGACGGGTGGAAAACTTCATTGCCACCCGCGACCAGGAAAGCCTGTCCCAGGCCGAAGGCATGGTGGCGACGGCAATCGCCGGCCTCTCCGCCATTGCGGTGGCGGAGGCGCAATCGCTCAAGGGCAGTCTGGAAAGGCTCGCGATGGCGATCGCCGCCTTGCGGGCGGCGAGCCTGGCCATGGATGGCGAAACGGAGAACATGACAGCCCACTACGGCCGGATGCGAGAGGCGACGATCCTCGTCGAACAGGGCATCGCCAATGGGTTGAAGGGACTTGAGTCCCGCACCGCTGAGCACGAGGCGCGGGTGAGCGACATCGAAAGCGCCCATCGCATCCTGGATATCCTGCGCAACGGCGAACGGATCATCACTGCCAATGTGGCCAGGATGCTGGTGAGCGGTGACGGGGCGACCGCCACTGCGGCGCGCAACGCCAGCGCGGCACTCCGCCCCGTGGTCGAACAATTGCGCGAGTTGATGGGGGCACCGCAGGAGAGAGAGGCCCTGGACCAGCTGGCCGCGGCGCTAGACGCTGCCAGCTTAGCGGTCGAGCATCTTGGCGAGTCGCCCAGGCTCCGGGGAGGCGAGGCCTTGCGGTATCTCGCTGGCGTCGGGGATACGGTTGAGCGCCTCGAGGCCATGTTGGGGGAAGTGGAAGGGCACGTTGTCCATGACGCCAGCGACATTCAGGCAGCAACCGGTTTGCTGCAAAATGCCGCCGCGTTGTCCAAGCGTTTCGCCGAGCGTGTTGCCACCCTGGAGGCGCAGACCTTGTCGTTTCGCCTGTCACCGTCGGCCGAGGTCGCCGGCTCTGTCGGCCACATCCTGGACGAACTCTCCCGACTCTCTCGGGTTCTCCCGGCGTCCGTGGGGCTGCAGGCCAAGGCTACGCCGCTGACGGTCAGCGAACAGATCGCCGGCTACCGGGCGGCATTCGCCAGGTTCCATCAGGCGAGCAACGCCTTGAGCGACGCGCGCGACCAGGTTCGCAACGAGGCACGGAGCGCCGGCCTGTTGGTGGCACGCTTCGCAGGTCAAGCGCGCTCCGACGCCTTGGTCCACAATGATCGCGGCATGCTTGCGACGATCGTTGCTGGGACCGTCGCCATCCTGCTGGCTGGCGCCATCGCCTGGAGCACATCGCGATTTGTCGCGCAGCCCATCGTGGCCCTGGCCTCGGTCATGCGCCGGCTTGCGGCTGGCGACCTGAACGCCGAGATCGCCAGCGCCGGACGCGGCGACGAGATTGGAATCATGACCCGCGCCGTACGGGTGTTCCAGGAGAATGCCCTGCGCATCCGGGTATTGGAGGCCGAGGCCGACGCCGAACGACAGCAAGTCCAGGCGTCTTTGGAAAGAATGGTCGCCGAACGGACCGACACGCTGCACCACCAGACCGAGGTGCTGGAGGCGCAGGCCATCGAACTCATTCAGGCGCGCAACCAGGCCGAGACGGCTAACCAGGCAAAGAGCGATTTCGTAGCCACGGTCAGCCACGAACTGCGCACCCCCTTGACCCTCATTCTCGCCCCCTTGGAACAACTCTCGGCGGCGACCACCCCGCCAGCGGACTGGCATGTGCAAATCGACCGCGCCCAACGCAACGCGTTGCGCTTGATGAACCGGGTGAACGACATCCTCGATTTCTCCAAGGCCGAAGCGGGCAAGTTCGAGTTGTGCCCAACGCCCATTGATTTGAACAAGGTGGTGGGTGTGCTGGCCGAGGACGCCGCCATGGTGGCCGAGGGCAAAGGCTGCACCTTGACCTGCAGCATCGATCCCGCGCTCGGCACGGTGTTCCTGGACCCCCAGCACTTCGAGAAGATTCTTCTCAACCTGGTGAGCAATGCCATCAAGTTCACACCGGCTGGCGGCACCGTGCACCTGGCCGTCACGCCGCTCGATGGCGAGCGATTTGAACTCGCGGTGCAGGACTCGGGGATTGGCATCGCGCCTGACAAACTGCCGCTGCTGTTCCAGCGTTTTTCCCAGATCGACAATTCCGCCACGCGTCACTACAGCGGCACAGGCATCGGTCTCGCCCTGGTCAAGGATCTGGTCGAATTGATGGGGGGTGAAGTCGGTGTCAACAGCGAGCCCGGACGGGGTTCGTGCTTTTTTGTTCGACTGCCGCTGGGGACCGAGCCAAACACCGTACCCACCGAAGCCGGCACGATGCACGAGCGATCGTCATCGAGCACGACAAGTACAGCCGAGCAGCGTCACCTGCGTTTCGATGACGGTCGCCTTGGCAGTCGCAACGACCGGGTTTCGATCCAAGACGCAGACGACGAGCAGCCCCCGGGACATGCCTCGCGATCCAGAGTGCTGGTGGTCGACGACAGCCCGGAAATGCTGGGCTATCTCAGCGAGCTTTTGCGAGCCGATTATATTGTCGCCACCGCGACTGATGGAGAGCAGGCCTGGGCGCTGCTGCAGCTTCGACCCATCGATGTCGTGGTTTCGGATGTGATGATGCCGAAGCTCGACGGTTTTGGCCTGACCGCCAGGATCAAAGCCAGCGCCGGTTTTGCTCATTTACCCGTGATCCTGGTGACCGCCCGTGGCGGTAGCGAGGCCTGCGTCTCCGGGTTGGAGAGTGGCGCCGATGACTACATCGCCAAACCCTTTTCGCCGCTGGAACTCAAGGCTCGCGTACGTGCTGCGCTGCGCATGAGCCAGGTGCAAACCGAACTGCACGCAAAATCCCGTCAGGCGGGCATGGCCGAAATCGCTACGACAGTGCTGCACAACGTCGGCAACGTCCTCAACAGCGTGAACGTATCGGCAGAATTGGTCAGCAGCCAGATGCGCACCTCCAAGGCCCAAGGGCTGGGCAAGGTGGCTCAACTGATGAACGAACACGTCCATGACCTGAGCGATTTTCTCACCAACGACCACAAGGGAAAGATGCTGCCCGACTACCTGCTCAAGCTGGCGGGGGTGGTGGCGGCGGAGCAACAGAGCATCATCGAAGAACTCGGGCAACTCACCAAGGGCATTGACCACATCAAAACCATTGTCGCTGCCCAGCAGTCCTATGCCGTTGCCGTCAGTATTGTCGAGACCGTGCCGGTCGCCGAGTTGATCGACGATGCCTTGCGCATGAGTGCTGGATTGCTGGCGCGCCAGGAGGTGACGATGGTCAAGGACATTGCCGACTTGCCCCTGCTGCCGTTGGACCGGCACCGGGTTCTACTGATTCTGGTGAACTTGATTGGCAATGCCAAGCAGGCGTTGGACGGTGTGATCGATCGCAGCCCATGCGTCACGTTCAGCGCGTCCCTCGTTGACGGGGCCGTATTGCGCATCACGGTGGCCGACAACGGCAATGGGATTGCCCCTGAGCACATGAAACGTATTTTTTCCCACGGTTTCACGACGCGCAAAGACGGTCACGGTTTTGGCCTGCACAGCTGTGCGCTGGCCGCGCAGGAAATGGGAGGCAGCTTGACCGTGCACAGCGACGGGGTTGGGCAGGGCGCAACCTTTACCCTTGATATTCCTCTTGGTGCTTCGCTGAGTAAGCGATGAATACCGAACCGATGCCGGCTCGGCCTGATTGAGCCTCAAAGGGGAATGTGGGTGGTCGACAAGACCTGGCGCAACCCCATGAACGAGCGAATCTGGCGAACCCCGGGCAGGTAAAGCAGTTGCTCCGCGTGGAGCCGGTTGAAGCTGTTGCTGTCTTTGGTTCGTATCAACATGAAGTAGTCGAATTCCCCCGTCACCACATGGCACTCCATGCAGCCGGACACTTTTTGTGCGGCCGCCTCGAAGGCTGCGAAGGATTCCGGTGTGGAGCGGTCCAGCACCACGCCGATCAAGACCACCATCCCCGCATCCAGCGCTTCATTGTCCAGCAGTGCGACGATGTCCTTGATCAGGCCGACCTGCTTGAGTCGTTCGACACGCCTGAGGCAAGCCGGGGCACTCAGTTTCACCTTCTCTGCCAGCGCCACGTTGGAGATGGAGGCATCTCGTTGCAGGACCTTGAGAATCGCGCGGTCGGTTCGATCCAGTGGCTGCGGCACCGGGGCCGTAGTGGCCGACTTCTTGTGAGTGTTTGTTGCTTTCATGTCGAATTCCACGCATTAAAAATATGTTTTATGTGCTTTCATGGAAATTATGTTTTTCCAAGTGGTAGAAACTTGCAACACATATTTTTCGAATTCTTCTTAATATTGAACTCATCGAAGCCCCTCCTGAAAGAGCCTGGAATGTGGCCTTTCACTTTCGGTCCGGCGCTTGGATATCCAATATCGAGGAGCAGAGTCATGAACCTGAATCGTTTTAAACGTTATCCGTTGACCTTCGGTCCTTCTCCCATCACGCCCTTGAAGCGTCTCAGTGAACATCTGGGTGGCAAGGTCGAGTTGTATGCCAAACGTGAAGACTGCAACAGTGGCCTGGCCTTCGGCGGGAACAAGACACGCAAGCTCGAATACCTGATTCCCGAAGCGATCGAGCAAGGCTGCGATACCCTGGTCTCCATTGGTGGCATTCAGTCGAACCAGACCCGCCAGGTCGCTGCAGTCGCTGCCCACTTGGGCATGAAGTGCGTGCTGGTGCAGGAAAACTGGGTGAACTATTCCGACGCGGTGTATGACCGGGTGGGCAACATCGAGATGTCGCGCATCATGGGGGCTGACGTACGACTGGACGCAGCAGGTTTCGATATTGGTATCCGGCCAAGTTGGGAAAAGGCCATGAGCGATGTCGTGGAGCAGGGTGGCAAACCGTTTCCGATTCCGGCGGGTTGTTCCGAGCATCCCTATGGCGGCCTCGGGTTCGTCGGCTTTGCCGAGGAAGTGCGGGAGCAGGAAAAACAACTGGGCTTCAAGTTCGACTACATCGTGGTCTGTTCCGTGACTGGCAGTACCCAGGCCGGCATGGTCGTCGGTTTCGCTGCGGACGGCCGTTCGAAGAACGTGATCGGCATTGATGCCTCGGCCAAGCCAGAGAAAACCAAGGCACAGATTCTGCGTATCGCCCGGCATACCGCAGAGCTGGTGGAGTTGGGTCGCGAAATTACTGAAGAGGACGTGGTGCTCGATACGCGGTTTGCCTATCCGGAATACGGTTTGCCTAACGACGGTACGCTGGAAGCCATTCGCCTGTGCGGCAGCCTGGAAGGTGTGCTGACCGATCCGGTGTACGAAGGAAAATCCATGCACGGGATGATTGAAATGGTCCGTCGTGGCGAGTTCCCCGAAGGCTCGAAAGTGCTTTACGCGCACTTGGGCGGGGCGCCTGCGCTGAATGCCTACAGCTTCCTGTTCCGCAACGGCTGATTCGCGGCAATGACCTGTAGGCGGCGCCTGCTCACGAAGCGGTGGGGCAGTTGGCATTCATATTGAATGTCACGGCCTCATCCTCGGATCGCCGCTCGGAGCGAGCGTTGCAACCCAACCGCTGGGAGTACCGCCATGCATGCGATATCGCAATCCGCAGTCTGGATCAAGGAACCTTCGGCGGACGCCGGGGTGGTCATCGTGACCAGCGCCGCATTGCCCAAATACATGATCGACAAGCTGCACGTGACGATAGATGACTGGGACCAGGTGGCTTATCTGGCCGTCAAGCAATCCGAGGCGTTGCTGGTCGACTGGCTGCGGGTCGGCTCCAGCCCGGAGCCGTCCGCCGGGGGCGACGCGTGTTATGCCAGCCAACTGTTGCGCTGCGTCCCCCACGGCAGCTTTCTGCTGGAAGTCGGCACGGTGCCTGGCCTGACCTGGCTGGGATCCGTCTGCGGCCACCCGCTGCGCGTCGTCGAACTGGGAACGATCGCCTCATCCACTGCGGCGATGGATCGACAGGTGGAAGAGGTGCTATCGGCGACCCGGAGTCTGGCCAAAAGCGTGCTGCAGGCGCGCGGCGTCATTTAAACCAGTCCTCGTCAATTCGCCTGTTGAAACCAGAAAGGCAACGCTTATGAGCCGAACCGCCGAGGGGCGTATCCACGCAATGAAGTGGATGCGCGAGCCTTCCAGTTGTACGCGTATCGTGGTCATCGTGAGCGGACTCGATAGCGATCATATTGATTTGATCCATCAGGGGTTCAGCTGTTTTGACAATGTTGCGTTGATCCATGTCGATACAGTGAACACCGTGAATGGCAAGCTGGTTGGCGTGCAAATGGCCAAGAGTGACTACTGTTTTGTGGTGCTCGGTGAACTGGATGAGCACGTCTTGCACGACCTTTCCATTGGCCAGCCATGCCTCTACCCGGTCGCACCAGACGAGGCAGCCGAGCGCTCCGTCATTGCCGCGGTAGAGCAAGTCAAAAGCCTCGCCCGAGGAAGCCATTCGCGCCATCTCGAAGCGATACCCGACACCTGCAGGAGTTGCCTATGAACCTGTCCAATCCCCATGCCCAATGGCCGGTCCAGGCTGTTGAGGATGAAGAAATGGCCGAGTGGCGCGAGGCCTTGCTGTCGGTCGCAGCCCACGGTGGCACGGACCGGGCCAAACAGATCCTCGACATGCTGCTGGCCGTGGCAAGCACTTCGGCCATCGGCTGGCGGCCCAGCTATGGCACCCCTTACATCAATACCATCAGCGTTGAGCGGCAACCGGTGTTTCCCGGGGACCTGGCCATCGAAGAGCGTCTGGCATCGATCATGCGCTGGAATGCCCTGGCGATGGTCGCCCGGGCCAATCACGCCTATGGGGAGTTGGGCGGACACATCGCCAGTTATGCCAGCGCGGCGGATCTGTTTGAAGTGGGCTTCAATCACTTCTTCAAGGCGCGCACCCCAACCGGCGGCGGTGATCTGGTGTTCTACCAGCCGCACTCGGCGCCAGGCGTCTATGCCCGGGCGTTCCTCGAGGGACGCCTGGAAGAAAAGGATCTGCAGCACTATCGACAAGAGATCGGCGCGCGCGCCAATGGCGCCCGGGGGTTGTCGAGTTATCCGCATCCCTGGTTGATGCCGGACTTCTGGCAGTTCCCGACGGGCTCCATGGGGATCGGTCCGATCAGCTCGATCTACCAGGCGCGTTTCATGCGTTACCTGGAGCACCGCGGCCTGCAAAAGACCTCGGGGCGAACCGTCTGGGGGGTGTTTGGCGACGGTGAAATGGATGAGCCGGAAAGCATGTCGGCGCTGACCCTGGCGGCGCGCGAAGGGCTGGATAACCTGGTCTGGGTGGTCAACTGCAACCTCCAGCGCCTGGACGGCCCGGTGCGTGGCAACGGTCGCATCATCGACGAGCTCGAGGCGTTGTTCGGCGGCGCGGGCTGGAACGTGATCAAACTGGTGTGGGGTTCCGACTGGGACAGATTGTTTGCCCGGGATAAAGACGGCGCGTTGGTCCGGGCATTGTCGGCCACGGTCGATGGCCAGTTCCAGACGTTCGCGGCCAAGGATGGGCGCTTCAACCGTGAGCATTTCTTCGGCCAGGACGAAGCCCTGGCGGATTTGGCCCACGGCCTGACCGACGAGCAGATCGACCGGCTCAAGCGCGGTGGTCATGACCTGGTGAAAATCTTTGCCGCGTATCAAAGCGCAATGCTCGAGGGCAAGGGACCTACGGTCATCCTGGCCCAGACCAAGAAGGGCTTCGGCATGGGTGACGCCGGGCAGGGCAAGATGACCGTGCACCAGCAGAAGAAGCTCGATAATGAGGCGTTGATCGCGTTCCGCAACCGTTTCAACCTGCCGTTGACCGATGAACAGGCCACCTCCCTGAGCTTCTTCAAGCCGAGCGACGACAGCGCGGAAATGCGCTACCTGCATGCACGTCGCCGGGCGTTGGGCGGCTACATGCCGGCGCGACCTTCGGCCAGCGAGTCATTGGCCGTGCCTGATGTAGACAGCTATGCCGGGTTCGCCGTCGCCGCCCAAGGCAAGGAAATGTCCACCACCATGGCCTTCGTGCGGATGCTCAGCGGTTTGCTCCGGGACAAGCAACTGGGCCCGCGCATCGTGCCGATCGTGGCGGATGAAGCGCGTACGTTCGGCATGGCCAGCCTGTTCAAGCAGATCGGCATCTACTCCAGCGTGGGGCAGCGTTATGAGCCGGAGGACATTGGTTCGATCCTCAGTTATCGGGAAGCCCTGGACGGGCAGATTCTCGAAGAGGGCATCAGCGAGGCCGGCGCCATCAGTTCCTGGGTTGCAGCGGCGACCAGCTATTCGGTACATGGTTTGCCGATGCTGCCGTTCTACATCTATTACTCGATGTTCGGCTTCCAGCGCATCGGCGACTTGATCTGGGCGGCGGCGGATCAACGGGCCCGCGGTTTTCTGCTCGGTGCCACCGCAGGCCGCACGACATTGGGTGGCGAAGGCCTGCAGCATCAGGACGGCAACAGTCATCTGATGGCGGCGATGGTCCCCAATTGTCGGGCTTACGATCCGGCATTCGCCGGCGAGTTCGCGGTGATCCTGGATCACGGCATGCGCCAGATGCTGGAGCGCCAGGTCGACGAGTTTTACTACGTCACCCTGATGAACGAGAACTACCCGCAGCCCACCCTTCCTGAAGGCGTCGAACAGGCCATTATCAAGGGCATGTATCTGTTTGCCCGGCATGAAGTCGAGGATGCCCGTGGACGTGTTCAGCTGTTGGGTTCCGGCGCGATCCTGCGCGAAGTGATTGCCGCCGCCGGGTTGCTGGCGAGCGATTGGGGGATCGACAGTCAGGTCTGGAGCGTTACCAGCTTTACCGAGTTGGCCCGGGAGGCACGGGAAGTGGAGCGCTGGAATCGATTGCATCCTGGACAACCTTCGCGCCGCAGCCATGTCCAGGCGTCGCTCAACGACTCGGTACCGATCATTGCGTGCACGGACTACGTGCGCGCCTTGCCGCAATTGATCGCCAGTTATCTCGATGCCCGTTACACGGTACTCGGCACCGATGGATTTGGCCGCAGCGATACCCGCAGCCAACTGCGCAGGTTCTTCGAAGTGGACCGCCACCAGATCGTCCTGAGTGCGCTGACCTCCCTGGTGCATGAGGGGCGTCTGGATGCCAGTGTCTGTGCCGAGGCCATCGAACGTTACGCCATTGACGTTGACGCCGTGGCCCCTTGGGACGCTTGAGGCCGCCGGCTTCATCCTGCTCGCGAAGGCGGTGGTTCAGTCACAGGGATGTTGGGCTTGCTGGCCTCATCGCGAGCAAGCTCGCTCCCACAGGTTTTTGTGGCGTGTGCAGATGCTGTGACCACCCGCGAATCCATGTGGGAGCGAGCTTGCTCGCGAAGGCGGTGGTTCAGTTACAGGGATGTTGGCTGGCTGGCCTCATCGCGAGCAAGCTCGCTCCCACAGGTTTTTGTGGCGTGTGCGGATGCTGTGACCACCCGCGAATCCATGTGGGAGCGAGCTTGCTCGCGATGGCGGTGGTTCGGTCACAGGGATGTCGAGCTTGCTCGCGAAGGCGGTGGTTCAGTTACAGGGATGTTGGCTGGCTGGCCTCATCGCGAGCAAGCTCGCTCCCACAGGTTTTTGTGGCGTGTGCAGATGCTGTGGGCACCCGCAACCCCCTGTGGGAGCGAGCTTGCTCGCGATAGCGGTGGTCCGGCTACATAGAGGCTGGACGTGTATCCTGCTCGTGTTCTTACTTTGGACTTTGATCTCGACGCCCCGTTATCTCAACTGCTCTCGCCAACAGCCAGGATGGTCGCTACCAACGCCTGGGCGCGTGGCACCAGCGTGTCCAGTTCCAGGTATTCGCGATCGGTATGGACCTTGCCACCCACCGGCCCGAGGCCACACAGGGTTGGAATGCCCAGGCTGGCGGTGAACCCGGAGTCGGCACAACCGCCGGTGAACTCGCCTTCGACGCTGAAACCCAGTGCCAGGGCTTTTTGTTGGTAGATGTGCAGCAATCGTTCGCTGTGACGGGCTTCCATCGGTAGAAAGGTGGTCGCTTCCTTGAGGATGGCATGGGTGCCGATCAGTTCTTCTTCGGCGACGATGGCCAGGATTGCGGTAAGGATTTGATCCCAGTGCTTGAGTTCGATGAAGCGCACGTCCAGCCGGGCCGAGGCGCTCGGTGCGACGGTGTTGCTGGATGTGCCCCCGGATATCAGGCCCACATTAGTCGTGATGCCTGTCGAGTAATCGGTCAAGGCATGGAGCTTGACGATCTTGCGTGCCAGGGCCTCGATGGCGCTGGCGCCGTCGGCATGGTTGACCCCGGCATGCGCCGCGCGCCCGAAGACTTCGATGATCAGCGTGGCGCCGCCTTTGCGTGCGCTGACCACGTTGCCACTGGCCCGGCCGGGTTCGGTATTGAGCACGGCGCGGGCGGCACGGGCTGCCTGTTCGATATGGGTCCTGGCGCTGCCGGAGCCGATTTCTTCGTCACCGGTGTACAGGACCTGCACCGGATAGGGCAACTGGCCGGCGCGCTTGAGCGCCTTGAGCGCAAAGCAATTGAGCACCAGGCCGCCTTTCATGTCGGCGACGCCGGGGCCATAGGCAAGGTTGCCATCGCAGCTGTAGCCGCGCGTCGTGGTGGTGCCTTTGGGGAATACCGTGTCGCGATGGCCCAGCAGCAACACCGGCTTTCCAGGTTCGCCTGGCACTTCGGCGAGCATCACGTCGCCAAAACCATCGACCGGCATGCGCTTGAGCAGGATGCCGTCGGCTTCCAGTTCTGCCGCGAGCAGCGCGCCCACCGCGTCGACGCCGGCCTTGTCATAGCTGTTGGAGTCGGTGTCGACGATACGCTGCAGCAACGCTTCCATGGCGGGGCGCTGGTCGGCAAGCCAGTCCAGCGCCTGTTGTGGCGTGGTATTCATTGCGCCTGCTCCCGCAACTGATGTTCCTGGGTCAGGCGTGCCGCGTCGTTGCCCAGGTCCCAGAACAGCCCGGCCATGATTTGCAGGCTTTCCTTGACCACCGGTGCCAGCAAGTGCTCGTTCGGCGCATGTTGCGAGCAGGCCGGGTACGAGTGCGGCACCCACAAGGTTGGCAGGCCGAGCACGTCGGCGAACACATCGTTGGGCAGCGAGCCACCGAGGTTCGGCAGCAGCGCGGGTTTTTTGCCGGTGGTCTGGGCCAAGGAGCCGAGCGCCCAATTGACCCACGGGCTTTGCGGGTCCAGCCGAGTGGCATGCATCACCTCGACGTGGCTTTGCTTGACCTCGACATTGTTGAAACCATGAGCATCCAGGTGGGCACGCACGGCCGGGATAAAGGTCGTGTAGTCGCTGTTCACCACGAAACGGATATGGCAGTGGGCATTGGCCTTGCCGGGGATCGCATGCACGGGGGCGTCCGGGTTGCCGGTCTTGAAGGCGATGACGTCGAGGGTGTTCCAGCCGAACACCTTTTCGCTCAGGGAGAGCTCGGGGTTACCCCAGTTGGCGTCGATTTCCGGATCGCCCGGTCCGCCACCCACCTCAATATCGGCCAGTGCCTGGCGAACCGGTTCAGGCAGTGTCTCGGGCATCAGGCCCGCCACTTTCACCCGACCGTGCTCATCGACCATGCTCGCGATGGCATTGGCCAGAATGATCCCGGGGTTGGCCAGCAACCCGCCCCAGTTGCCAGAGTGATGGGCGCCTTCGCGCAGATTGACCACCAGCTCGAAGTTGAACACCCCCCGTGAGCCGAGAAAAATCGTCGGTCGAGATGCCGCCAGGCGTGGGCCGTCCGAGGCGATGAAAATATCCGCCGCGAGCTCTTCACTGTGGGCGGCACAGAACGCGTTCAAGCCCGGCGAGCCTTCTTCTTCGCCCATTTCCAGCAGCAGCTTGACGTTGAACCCCAGCTTGCCGTCGCGAGCCTTGAGCGTTTGCTCCAGCGCGGTCAGGTTGATCAGGTGCTGGCCTTTGTTATCCGCCGTGCCGCGGCCGTACCAGCGATCGCCCTCGGCAATGACTTGCCACGGCGACAGGCCTTCACGCCATTGGGCTTCATAGCCGCGCACCACATCACCGTGGCCGTAGCTGAGCACGGTCGGCAGTTCCGGATGCTCGATGCGGGTGGCGATCATGAAAGGACCGCGCTCTGCCACCGGGTTGTCATAGATCTTGACGCTGAAGCCCATCGCCTCGACATGCGGGGTGATGAACTCATGGAGGTAGCGATACAACTCGGGCTGGCTGTCCGTTGCCTGGCTTTCGGTGTGCAAGGCGACGCTGCGTTCGAGCAGATTGAAAAATGCGCCGTTGTCAAATTGCGCTGTGGTGTTGCTGATGGCAAGTGAACGACTCATGAGTGGACAAGCTCCAGTGTTTGGGCGGGACTGTCGTGAAGGTGGCAACGCACGTTGCCGCCGATAATCGGATCATTGGCCGGGTAGGCCGTTTTGCAGGGGGCGAAGCAGCTCGGGCAGCGCGGGTGGAAAGCGCAGCCGGACGGTGGTGACATCGGATTGGGAAAGGTGCCGTGCAGGCCGATTTCGGGAATGCCCAGGCGCGGATCGGGCGTGAGCACCGAATCCAGCAAGGCGCGGGTATACGGGTGGCCGGGTTCAGCGAACAACGATTCGCGAGTCCGTTCTTCGACGATGCGCCCCAGGTACATCACCGCGACCCGGTCGGCGAGGTGTTCGATGACCGCCAGGTTGTGGCTGATCAGCAGATAGGTCAGGCCGAATTCGCGCTTGAGGTCTTGCAGCAGGTTGAGAATCTGCGCCTGCACCGACACGTCCAGCGCCGAGGTGGGTTCGTCGCAGATCAACACGTCAGGGCGCATGATCAACGCCCGGGCAATGGCCACCCGTTGCCGCTGGCCGCCGGACAATTGGCTCGGATAGCTGTCGATGACTCGTTTGGGCAGGCCGACCACATCGAGCATCGCTTCGGTCTTCTTGCGTCGCTCGGCGGGGCTGCCGATGTCATGCACGATCAGCGGCAGGGTAATGATGTCCCGCAGTGTCTTGCGTGGGTTCAGCGAGGAATATGGATCCTGGAATATCGGCTGGATGTGCCGGGCCATTTCCTTGCGATCTGTCGCCGCCAGATGTTTGCCATTGACCAGCACATCGCCGCTGGTAGGCGCCAACAGACCGAGCAGTAGCTTTGCCAGGGTACTTTTTCCGCAACCGGACTCACCCACCAGGCCGAGGGTCTCGCCACGCATCAGGCGCAGGGAAACACCATCCACGGCTTTCAGGATGGCGGCGGGTTTGAAAAAGCCCTTGTTGATCCGAAACTCGCGACGGATGTCACACAGCTCCAACGTGATGTCTCTTTTCATGACCTTGCGCGCTCCAGAAGGCGAATCGGTGCCGGAGCCGGTGCGGCGAACAGGCAGCGCGCCATGTGTCCGTCCTGCTCGACTTCGGGGATGTCTTGCGCACAGGCCGCTATCGCCTGAGCGCAACGATTGCGGAACGCGCAACCTTGCTGTTCGCCTACCAGGCTTGGCACCAGGCCTGGAATCGAACCCAGGGCCTCGCCCGGTTTGGTCCGGCCAGGGATTGGAATACTGGCCAGCAGACCACGGGTGTACGGATGCTGCGGGTTCTCGAACAGTTGCAGGGCAGGGGCGGTTTCGACGATTTCCCCGGCATACATCACCGCGACCCGATCGGCGATCCGTGCCACCAGCCCAAGGTCGTGGGTGATGAAAATCACCGCCAGGCCGAGCTCTTTCTGAATGTCGCGGATCAAGCGCAGGATCTGCGCCTGGATGGTCACGTCCAGGGCTGTGGTTGGCTCATCGGCGATGATCAGGTCCGGTTCGCACATCAACGCCATGGCGATGATCACCCGCTGGCGCAAACCGCCAGACAGTTGATGCGGATACTGACGCAAGCGCTCGGTGGCATTGCTGATACCGACTTTCTCCAGCATCCGCCCGGCGCGAACCAAGGCATCCTTGCGCGACACCTTGCGATGCTGGGTCAGCACTTCGCTGAGCTGATCGCCAATGCTGTAGGCCGGGTTCAGCGAGGTCATCGGTTCCTGGAAGATCATCGCCAGACGGTTTCCGCGCAGGTCGCACATGTGCCGTTCGCTCTGGCCGATCATGTCGATTCCGTCCAGTGTCAGCCGGGACGCGGTGCGTTTGGCCTTGCGTGGCAACAGGTCCATCAGCGCCAGCGACGTCAAGGATTTACCGCAGCCGGATTCGCCGACGATGCACAACATTTCACCGCGTTCGACTTCAAAGCTCAGACCGCGCACGGCATGCAGCATGTCATCCGGCGTCGGGCTGTTGCCCATGGGGATGTCCACGCGCAGGTTTTCAACATGGAGTAGTGCCATGTTCGGTACCCTCTATTAGTAAAGCCGTCTATCAGTTGCGGCCGTCGGGCAGGATCAGATCGCGCAGGCCATCGCCGACCAGGTTGATGCCCAGCACCAGAATCATCAGGGCGACGCCAGGAATGGCGATGACCCACGGGGAAAAGAACATGTAGGGTTTGCCTTCGGCGATCATCAAGCCCCAGGACGGCGTCGGCGGCTGCACGCCAACCCCAAGGAATGACAGGGCCGACTCCAGCAGGATCGCGTGGGCCATTTCCAGCGTCGCGACGACGATCAGTGCGCCGACCAGATTGGGCAGGATTTCACTGACCAGAATGCGCAGGGTCGAGCAGCCCAGCGCCTGGGCCGACGCCACATATTCAGCATCGCGAATCTGTTGCACCGAAGCCCTGACCACCACCGCGAAGCGATCCCATAACAGGCAACCCAGCAGCACGATCACTACTTTCAGCGAACCGCCCATCAACGAGGCCGAGGCCAGCGCGACCATCACGACCGGCATCGCCAGCCGAGTGGTGATCAGGTAGCTGATGAACGCATCGACCTTGCCGCCGTAGTAACCCGCCAACAGCCCCATCACAGTGCCGATAAAGCCGGAAATCAACGCCGCCGCAATGCCGATGAACAGTGAGATACGTGCGCCGTAGAGCAGTCGTGACAGGTAATCACGGCCCAGCTTGTCGGTTCCCAGCACGTATTCCCACGTGCCGTTGGCCATCCATGCCGGCGGTTTCATGCGCAGCATCACGTCTTGCGCATAAGGGTCATGAGGCGCCAGCCACGGGGCGAAGAGTGCGCCGGTGAAGATGATCAGCAACAACACCGTGCCAATGGCGAAACCACGATGGCGAAAGCTCTTGCCAAGCATTCGGCTCAGGCTGCTGGGTGGTGGCAGGTAGTCATTGATCGCGAGGGTAGTGGGGGTGCTCATGTAAGCCTCCTAGCGCACGCGAATGCGCGGGTCGAGCAGTGCGTTGAGCACATCGGCCAGCAAGGTGAGGATGATGTAGATCACCGCAATCAGCAGGACCACGGCCTGTACCACCGGAAAGTCGTCACGGGCGATGGCGTCCCAGGCGAGTTGTCCGATGCCTTGCAGGGAGAACACGGTTTCGATCACCACCGAACCGCCGAGCATGAAACCGAACTCCACCGCCGCCAGCGCGACGACCGGAATCAGGGCGTTGCGCAGTGCGTGCTTGAACAACACGCGGGCAGGGCGCAGGCCCTTGGCGCGGGCGGTGCGGATGTAATCGGAACTGAGCACATCAAGCATGCCTGCACGGGTCAGGCGCATGATTGCCGGTGTTGCGTAGTAGCCCAAGGCAATGGCCGGCATGACGAAGTGCAGCAGGGTCGAATTGCCGGACACCGGCAGCCACTTGAGCGTCACGGCGAACACCACGATCAACATCAACGCAAACCAGAAACTGGGCATGGCCTGGCCCAGTACCGCGATGCTCAAGGCCAGTCGGTCGACCCAGGTGTCGCGCTTGACCGCGGCCAGCACCCCCAGTGGAATCGCCACCAGCAAGGCGATGCCCAGCGCCATGGCTCCTAACCCGAGGGTGATCGGCAAGCGGCTGGCGACGAGGTTGTAGACCGATTCCTGGAAGAAAAACGAGTTGCCCAAGTCCAGCCGCAGCAGATCGCCCAGCCAGTTGAAGTACTGGGTCGGTAGCGGTTTGTTCAAACCGTATTGCACGCGAATCTGTTCGATCTGTTCGCTGGTGGCTTCCGGTCCGCCAATGGCCGTGGCCAGGTCGCCGGACAGGTGCAACAGGGAAAAGCTGATCACCGACACGGTAATGGCGACGCATATAGCGATGCCCAGCCGGCGCAGAAGGAATCCAAGCATGGCGAGCTTCCTCATATCCAATGGATGGCGTGTGTGAGGAGGTGTCCGTGGTGCGGTTGGTCCGCAAGCCACGGCACCTCTCGATCAATCCGCTCGGTTGCGGATCACTTCCAGCTGGACTGAACGAAACGCGGCAGCTCATCCGGGTATGACGTGAACGCCAGTTCGGAGGTGTAGGCGTAGTTCATCGAGTAGTTGAACAGCGGCGCCCAGTACGCCTGTTCGCTGATGCGCTGCAACGCCTTGCGGTAGTTGTCCTTGCGCAATTGCGGGTCGAGGGCGTTGTCAGCGGTCTGCAGCCAGCCCTGGACTTGCGGATCCTTGATGTTGTCGTCCGGGTTGCCCTTGA
This sequence comes from Pseudomonas fluorescens, assembly GCF_001307275.1. Classification (NCBI taxonomy): domain Bacteria; kingdom Pseudomonadati; phylum Pseudomonadota; class Gammaproteobacteria; order Pseudomonadales; family Pseudomonadaceae; genus Pseudomonas; species Pseudomonas fluorescens. The sequence goes on along the minus strand of NZ_CP012831.1, from coordinate 6,832,568 downwards.
ACCAGGTGCCGGCCGACGCCGAGGTGTCGAGGATCGAGAACGAGCCCCAGGCCTGAAACGACATGGGCACCTTGCCGCCACGTTGCTGATCGCGCAGAGCGGCGTACTTCAAGAAGCGCAGCTTGGCGTTGATGCCCACGGCGCGCAGGTTGCCGATGATGGCTTCGACGTAATCGCGGTCGCGATAAGCGAAGATTTCGGTCTCGAAGCCATTGGGGTAACCGGCTTCGGCGAGCAGCGCCTTGGCCTTGGCCGGGTCGTAGTCGTAGACCGTGGCCGCGGTGGTATCGCAGCCGAACTGGCCTGGATAGCAGGCAACCTGCAGGGGTTTGGCTTCGCCCCCCACCAATTGCGTGGCCAGCGCATTGCGGTTGATCGCATGGTTGATGGCCTGACGCACCTTGAGGTTTTTCATCGGCGAGTTTTCAGTGGAGGTGCCTCGAGCATCAAGAATCAGGAAGCCGATGCGCATGGTTTCGCCGCTGGTCACGGTCAGGTTCGACATACCTTTGAGATCGACTGCCTGATCCGAGGTCACACGCCAGGTCCAGTCGACACCATCGGTCATCAACTCGGCCAGGCGGGTTTCGGCATCCGGGATCACCCGGAACTTGAGGTGGCCGATATGGGGCTTGCCTTGCGGGCTGTCCGGGAAGTAGTCCTTGTTGATCTCCATGGTCACGCCTTCGCCAGCCACCACCGACACGGCTTTATAGGGTCCGGTACCGATTGGCTTGCGGCTGAATTCGGCCAGGCCGACCTTTTCGAAATACTGCTTGGGGAACATCGGAACGGCGTTGGACAGGTATTCCAGTGCCGGAGGGAAGGGCTTCTTCAAATGCAGGCGGACGCTGTAGTCACCGGTTTTTTCGGCGCTCTTGATCCAGTCCACGTTTTGCACGGTCACGACTTTCGCTTCGGGCGACACCACGTAGTTGAGGGTGAACACCACGTCGTCGGCGGTGAAGCTATCGCCGTTGTGAAATTTGACGCCTTTGCGCAGCTCGAAGTCGATGGTGGTGTCATCGACCTGTGTCCAGCGGGTGGCCAACATGGGCTGGTATTCGCCGCTGTTGGGATCGCGGTAGATCAGGTTGTCCCAGATCAGCCGGCCGAGAATCACGCCTTCGCGTAGATCGTTGTGATAGGGGCTGATGTTTTCAGGCTCGCTGTCGGAAGCGTAAACCAGGGTGTCGTTGGCTTTACCGGCATGAGCCGGAAAACTGCTGATGAGGCCCATCAGCGCGATAGTGCAGGCGAAACCTTTGATGCCCATGCCGTCGTCTCCGTTGGCGAGAGTGGTTGAATCAAAGGGCAGCGAATCGCAAACGCGGAAAGGAGGGTAAAAAGACCAGGTCATGTTTTTTTTGATCTGGACACGAATGTAGGGAAAGGCTATCAATGCCACAAGAATAATATTTCGATACTTCCTTTGCCGAAAAGGCAAACCTTGGGGGCGCCGATGCAGCTGTATGGTGTGCAGTCCACGGCACTGCGCTATTTTCTTGAAGTGGCGCGATGCGGATCGATCAGCGAAGCCTCGGTACGGCTGAACGTCGCGGCGTCAGCGGTGAGCCGGCAGATTGCCAAGCTTGAATTGGCCCTGGATGCCAGCCTGTTCGAGCGTCGTGCCCGGGGCATGGTGCTGAGCGAGGCGGGGGTACGACTGGCGGCTTATGCGCGCAAGTCGCAGCTTGAGGCCGAGCAGGTGGTGCTGGAAATTACCGAGCTGCATGGCTTGCAACGAGGTCATGTGCATGTGGCCTGCTCGGAAGGCTTTGCGCTGGAGTACATGCCCAGGACCATCAGCGCGTTCCGGCGTGAGTATCAGGGCATTCATTTCACGTTGGAGGTCTGTGCGCCTGCCGAAGCGACCGAGAAGGTTCGTTCCGGCGAAGCCGATCTGGCGATGACCTTCAGCCTGACGCCGCAAAAGGAAATCAAGGTCGAACATGTCCTGAGCGGGGCGATTTTTGCCGTGGTCTCCAACGCCCATCCTTTGGCCGGACGTGAAGCGGTCAGCCTCGCTGAGTTGCAACCCTGGCCCATTGCGTTACCCAAGGCCGACACCACGATACGGCAACTGTTCGACATCTGTTGCGGTGTACAGGGCTTGTTGTTCGACCCGGTGTTGACCACTAATTACGTTGCCTCGCTCTATAGCTTCGTCCGCGAAGAGGGGGGTATCAGCCTGGCCAGCGAAATGACCTTGCACAAGCAGGTGGCGGACAAGGCACTGCAATGCTTGCCGATCCTCGATGAAGGCATGCATGCGCGGCGCATCGAACTGCAAAGCATGGCTGGACGCAATCTACCGGCAGCGGTTTGTGCATTCAGGGATTTTCTGATTGCGGATCTGGCGAAAGCCAGGCTCTGAGCCGGGTGAGTGTGTTTTCAATGCTTGCATGACGTCATTCGATTTTCTTGACCATCAGCCGCCGCGCTGTATTTGCTCCAGGATCAGGCTATCGGTGATGTTCATGTCATCCAGCAACAGAAACATCTTGCTCAGCACCTCGGCCATTTTCTTGTCGGTGTCGGCGAACGGCAGGTAGAAGTCCGTGACGTGGCTGCCTGCGGGCACGATGCACAGGTAATTGCCGGGTTCGATATGGATGGCGGCGCTGCCCAGATGAATGCGGTAGTTCGCACGCTGACCGGTAATGTGCAGAAAATGCCCTTCGCATTTAACGTTTCGCAGCCCTAGCCCTTGAATCAGCTCGCCGACCAGTTCGGCGCGTCGTTGCACGGTTTCGTGGCTGGTGCTGTAGTCGTCTGCGGCGTGGGCCACGGAGACCAGCAGGTCGGCGTCACGCATGACTTCCGAGAACAGCAGCGGCGGTACTTGCTCAAGAGGGATGGCTTTGTGGTCGCGGTGGAACGCAATCGTGTCGAAGGTAAAGTGTTCTGTTTCCGAGAGGTAATGACCGGTATCCAGAAAGTTGAACAAGGCATAAATGCCGTGCTCTTTGCTCTCGTAATAGATGTCCTCGACGCTGGAGGTCGACCAGTTGCGGACCTGTAGCAACCGGGCGGCGACTTTGGCTTTCAGGCGGTGGCCGGCAAAGCGGTTGGACCACAGGCCGGTGTCTCGCTCGGCCGGTGTGAGCAGGTACAACTCGCGAAAGGCCTGTTTGAACGGCTGCACGCGGCGATGGATCACCACGTCTTTCTGCCAGGCCGACAGTTGCCCTGCCGTGAACAGATGAAAAGGGTGAGCGATACGCAGGGTCTTTTCAGCGACGTGTTGGCGGCCTTCTAGGTCAGTCACCGTCAGCGTTGCGACATCGAGCCAGCCCAGCGCAGCCTCGTCGGCCTGCACGATCAGTTGTTCCAGCAGCAGGCGAACGGCGGGCATTTTCAACAGCGGCTTCAGGTCGTCCAGGGCCAGGGTTTCGCCGCTGCTCATCATCGCTTCCAGGGTGCGGCAGAAGCGGCCGATCTGCTCCTTGAGCTGGGTCTGCTGCGTTTTGAGGGCGATGAAGTCTGCGTTCTTGCGAATCGCTGGCGGTGCGGTCTTGAGCGTCTTTGCGGCCTTGCAGATGTGCAACGTGGGTGACAAACCGTCGATGACGAGGGTGACGTCATAGCCATCGATGGTGGCGGCGGTCAGGGCGGACTCGGCGATCTCCGATTCCATGGCCCATTCCAGGCGAATCGCCGAGGGGTAGCCGGCGACACGCGCCAGGTTTTCCAGGCCTGCGTGCACCGCTGCGTGGGAGTTGGCCTGGCGTTCAGCGCCGTACTTGCGCACCTCTTTGTGCAGTTTCTTGAGTGTCAGATAGCGTTGGCGTACGTCGTCCGCATCCTTGACGGGCAGTACACCATAGATGCGCATGGCCGCCTGTGCATGGCGGGTCAACTTCTTTTCCAGCGCCGCTCGACCGATGCCCTGGTAGGCGTCGAGCAGCACACGGGTCTCGGGAAATGCCCAATGCGAGGGTTCGAGCGCCGCGAGGTACTCGCGCAGGTGGTCTGGGTCGGCCTCGGCCAGCGCCTTGTCCAGCAGGTAGCGGTCCACCACACCCACGGTTTCATCCAGCGTATTGGGCAGGTCGGTGCCCCAGCCGGATCGAGGTGCCAGGGCAATGTTCAGGTATTCACGCTGGAAGGCGTGCAGATCGCTCCAGCCGAGCGCATCGAGCACCACCCGGCTGGCTTGTCCGGCGTAGGGCAGGGCGGTCAGCAGGGTATTTCTTGAAAAGCCGAACAACGCCGCGAGCAGCGCTGCCGATTGGTCTTTGGGCAAATCCTGAAGCAGCAGGAAGCATTGGAGCACCGCGGCCGTATCGCCGAAGCTGTCAAAGTCGTCCGGCGTCATGCCCAGTCGTTCGATGACCGCCAAGGCCTGCAGCAACCAGCGGGTCTGATACACCTCGACCGAGCGGAAGGTGTCAGCCAGCCTCTCGGCGTCATCGGGCAATCCAGCCAGGGCGTCCTCGACGTAACGAACGGTGAAGTTCGCCAGTTCCGAGGGCACTTCGGTGGGGGCGTCGTCAAGCTGAGATGACTCATCATCGCTGTCTTGCGGGTCATCGTCGTTTGAGTCGTCTTCGTCGAAATCTTCATCGACGTACCGGTTCAGGTCCACATCGTCGCTGTCCAGTCCGCTGTCGTCTGAGTAGAACATCATGGCGCGGCCCCAGGTATTGGCCGCCCGGACGAAGCGCGGGTAATCGAGGCGACCCGCTTCCATCAGGCCCAGGGCGATGCGCCTGATTTCCTTGTGCCCGTAGATGTATGCATCGGCGATTTTCCTTTGTTCACCGCCCGGCGTCGAAGGGGGCTGCTCGCGGTTCCAGCTGCCGTCCAGCAACCATTCGGCGAAGGTCTGCCAGGCCGGGGTGGACGGGTAATCGCTCAGGCGCTGGATGCAGGCCTGAACATCGGGGAAGGCCCAGGCCTGGTCCGGACTTCTTCGGTAATAGGCGGGGCCATCTTCGTCAGTGGGCAGTGGATAGTCACTGTCCTCGAAGGCAAATTGCAGCATGTGCCGCAGTCGCGCGCAGATCTGCTCCAGCGCATAGGCATCCGGGTGAGCCGTGACCCAGGCATCGCAGAGTCGATATTGCAGACCGTAGCGCTGTTGATCGCGGCGGTCCTCCAGATCGTCCCAAACGGTCGGGAACACAAAACCATCAGCCAGTGCCTTGGGTCCATCCTCGGGATGCTGCCTGACCCAGTCATCGGCCAGGCGCAGGAAGTCGATATCGTCCCAGAAATCGGGCTCGAATTCGTCATGCTGGCTGAGCTCGGGATAGTCATCCAGCGCTCTATCACAGAATGCTCGCAGTGCTGCGAGGCGTGTGGCTTGTTCAGGCACAGGACGGCGTGACGGCATGATGTTGTCCGAAGAAGTGAGTGACGAGGATCAACCGCCAAGCAGCGGCACCAAGCGGATAAACGCGAGGGTGGAAGGGGGACTCAGTTCGATTGTCTCATCGAGCCTTTGCAGCATGACGCCGTTGTGCAGGACGCGGAACGCACGGCTTTCAAAACCCTTCAAGGCTCGTTCGACCTCAACGTCGACATCCAGGTCTGCAGGCGCGCAGGCCTGGGGCATGACCACCGCGCCTTCACTGGCTTGCCGAAGAATGTCCCGTTCGCTCAGGTATTGGCGGTCGAGCACTTCACGCACTGACATCTGTTCCAGCCAGTGCTGGACCGACAGCGCGGCGATCTGTTCGGCTACGGTCAGGCGAATGAGCTCGGCGACCGTCAAGGTCGACGCAGTCGGTGTCAGGGTGACAGGGGGCAGCAAAGGCTCTTGGCGTGCGCCTTTCAGGCAATAGCTATGAACCACGAACTCCATGACGCATTCCTTGCAAACCAGGCCAGCCGGGCGGATGGCACCGTAGCATAGCCCTGTGTGCAGTCAATTTCATCGCGCCGCGTTCTCTTTTCATCTTGACGATATTCGCCAGTCAGCCTCCCGGTGCCGAGCGGCCGATGAACCTCTGTTGTTGGCGAAAAAAACGTAGTGCTAAGGCTGGACTGTGCTCTTGGTGGAGACGATTTTGCCGTAACCTTCTATCGGCGACGTCTCGACCACCACCGTACGCTCGCTGCGACATTTGAACTTCACACCTTTGCGCGGCGCCATGACCCGGGCCGTCTCCATGCACATTGCCCTGGTCGCGAAGGTAGGCCCTGGTTTTCGCTCCTCGACACAACCTTCGATGCCACTGCAGATCGTCATCACAACAAAATAAACAGTCATCATCTCCGTATTGCTCCCTTGCGCGATGCGAGTGAACACATCCTGTAGTCCAGGTCGGCTGGCCTAAACGTTTAGCGGGGTTGCCTTCGGATAATGAGCTTCGATTTAAATCGCCAGCAATGGCACGTTGGTACCGCGCGTCGGGAAACTGTCGCTGTATTAATATATTTTTATTGCATAGATTTTTATGCCAATAACTTGGCGTCATCCGCGTGCCGGGGGAGGGTGAACGTGGGGTCCATGAACACCCGGGAACCCCTGTGGGAGCCGAGCTTGCTCGCGATAGCGTCGGTACATCCACCATCACTACAAGCTGACCCCGCGCCAGCAAGCCCGTCGTTGCACAGCTTGCCTACAACGACAGAGGAAAAGGCGCTAGCATGAGCGTTTACTCATAGAAGGGAACATCATGCGAAACCTTCCTCCTTCTTCGAGCCTGCGCGCCTTTGAAGCCGCTACGCGGCACGCCACGTTCACCGCGGCAGCAGAGGAGTTGCATGTCACACAGAGCGCAGTGAGCCACCAGCTCAAACATTTGGAACAGCTCTGGGGATTGCAACTGTTTCATCGCGGTAACTCGCTGCACCTGACCTCGGCAGGCGCAGCGCTTGCGCCCATCGTGCGGGAGTTTTTCATGAAGCTCGAGGCCACCCTGGCCGATTTGCGCGAGCAAAACGGGCGGCAGCGGCTGAGCGTGAGCACGACCTATTCTTTCGCCTTGAAGTGGTTGCTGCCCAGGCTTCCTGATTTGGCGCAAGCGCATCCGGAAATCCTGCTTACCCTGGACAGCACCGATAGCCCCATCAACTTCTCGACGACAGACCCGGACGTGGCTATCCGCCTGGGCAACGGGCATTTCCCTTCGCTGTTTTCAGAATTCCTGTTCCGCGAGCAGATTTTCCCAGTCGCCAGCCCAGCGTTGCTCGCCCGCTTTGGTACGCCTCAAACGGCCGCCGAATTGCTGCGCTATCCACTGCTTACGCGCGATGGTGCAGCGTTGGTGCCGAAATGGGAGCAGTGGTTTGCCCAGGTGGGCGTCGAGGTCACGACCTTGAAGGAAAGCATTCGCTACGCAGATACCAATATGACCATCGAGGCGGCGCTCTTGGGACACGGTATCGCGCTGGCACGCAGCGGGCATGTCGAAGCCGAGCTCAATGACGGCCGTCTTGAAAGGCTTTTCGAACTGCCGTGCGCGTCGCCCCTGGCGTATTACTTCGTATGCCCCAAGGGGATCGAGACTCAGCCTCATATCACCGGCTTTCGTCGTTGGCTGGTTACCCAGGCCCTGGACGCTCAGCACGCTTATACATGAGGTTTTCCTCATGCCGGGATGAAGAGACTTTGCTTTTTTAGCGCGACTCGATCGGTCTAGGATGATGCATGCCCTTACACATCATCTGCCTCGTCCTGTTCGCCGCGCTGCTACACGCCAGTTGGAATGCCATGCTGCGTGGGGGAGCCGACCGTTTGTGGTCCATGACCATCATGTGCATAGCGATAGCCTTGGCGAGCGTCATCGTGGCGGTGCTGCTGGCACCGCCCGCCCGTGCCAGCTGGTTTTGCGTCGGACTCTCCGCGGTATTGCACGTGGGTTACAACCTGTTCCTGGTGCGCAGTTACAAGTCCGGCGACCTGGGCCAGACCTATCCAATCGCCCGTGGTGTATCCCCGATCCTGATTGTCCTGGCCGCTTCGCTGTTCGCGGACGAGCGCGTGGCGCCGAGTGGACTGCTGGGTATTGCGTTGGTGTCGACCGGAATCCTCTCGCTGGCTTATACCGGGCGCCGGCGGACGTTGCCTGACTTGCCCTATGCACTGGGGACTGGTTTTTTCATTGCCGCCTACAGCGTTGTCGATGGCATAGGTGTTCGCCTCTCCGGGGCGCCAATGGCCTACACCGCCTGGATGTGCCTGTTGTGGGGCGTGATGATGCCCCTGGTTTATATCGGACTGCGAGATGCCAGGAGCCTCTTTGCCTTGCGACCAGGTATCACCGTGGCCTTCGCTGGCGGGCTGGTTTCATTGCTGGCCTACGGCGTCGTGATCTATGCCATGGCCCATGCCCCGATGGGGGCGGTGTCCGCCCTGCGCGAAACCAGTGTCATGTTCGCCGCTTTGATCGGGTACGCATTTCTTGGCGAAGCATTGACCTTGCGCAAGCTGTTGGCCTGCGCCGTCATTGCCCTCGGTACGCTGGTGATCGGCTGACGCTGCTTTTTTCATTGGGCTGTGAGGATTGACCATGAATGACCGTTCGCAAAAACCCGTGATCCTGATCACCGGAGGCGGGCGCGGGATCGGGGCGGCGACCGCCCTGCTGGCCGCTGAGCAAGGTTACGACGTCGTGCTGACCTATATCGCCGATGAGGCGTCGGCGTTGTCGGTGACAGCGCAAGTCGAGGCCAAGGGGGCCCGTGCCTTGGCGGTGCGTGCCGATAACGCCGACCCAGCCCAGGTCGCCGAACTCTTCGCCACCCTCGACCTGCGTTTCGGACGAATCGATGTGCTGGTCAACAACGCTTCGATATTGGCCCGCCAATCTCGCTTGGAGGATATTGGCTTCGAGCGCATGCAGCGAATCTTTGCGGTCAACACCTTGGGCCCGATGCTCTGCGCGCAACATGCGACCCGGCGCATGGCCTACCGTTATGGCGGGCGTGGCGGTGCGGTCATCAATATCTCTTCGGCGTCAGCCCGCCTCGGTAGCCCGAATGAATACGTGGACTACGCAGCGTCCAAGGGGGCGGTTGAAACGTTCACGACCGGTTATGCCAAGGAAGTGGCCCGGGAGGGCATTCGTGTCAACTGCGTTCGACCCGGGCATATCTATACCCAGATGCATGCGAGTGGGGGAGAGCCGGGCAGAGTCGACCGGGTGAAGGAGACGATCCCCATGGGCCGTGGCGGCCAGCCGGAGGAGGTGGCGCGGGCCATTCTCTGGTTGGCGGGGCCGCAGGCTTCGTTTGTGACGGGTACCTTTCTGGATGTGACCGGAGGGAAGTAGACCGGCTATCGAGTTCTTCTTTCAAAAGGCGTGGTCTGACACCGTGTCAAGGTGCCCAGATTCCCACATCGCGGGCATCCACCGACTTGGGCAACAGCCCGGCGGCGAAAAAGGCATCGGCGATTTTCTGCTGTTCATCCAGTTGGTCGGCTTTTACCGGTTGTACCTGGTAACTGCGGTGGGCGTTGGCCGCTTCGACCGTTTCCACATCGAGATTGCCCCACAACGGGCCCAGGACCTGCGCCGCGTCGCGGGGATGGTTCTTGATCCAGTTGCCAGCGTCCTGCAGTTGCTCGTATACCACCTTCAGCACTTCAGGGTGAGCCTTGGCGTAGGGGGTGCTGGTCAGGTAATAACGCTTGTAGCTGGCCAGCCCGCTGCCGTCAGCCAGGGTTCGCGTTGGTAGCTGCCGCTGCACACCGCTGAGGAACGGTTCCCATGTGACCCAGGCATCGACTTTATGATTCTCGAATGCCGCCCGGCCATCCGCGGGGGACAGGTAGGCTGGTTGGATGTCCGAGAACTTCAGGCCTGCCTTGTTCAGGGCCGCGATCAACAGGTAGTGGGCGCCCGCCGCCTTGGTGACAGCGACTTTCTTGCCTTTCAGATCCGCCAGTTGCTGCAAGGGGGAATCCTTGGCCACGACAATGGCCTGGGCCGAGGGCGAGGGGGCTTCCTGTGCGAAGTAAGTCAGCTTGGCCTGCGCGGCCTGAGCGAATATCGGCACGGTATCGGCCACGTCGGCACTGACGTCGACATTACCGACATTCAATGCTTCCAGCAGTGGCAGGCCGCTGGGGAACTCGTGCCAGCTCACTTCGATGTCTGCCTGGGCGAGCGCCTTGTCCAGTTTGCCTTGGGTTTTCAGCAGCGTAATCAGGGTCGATGATTTCTGGTAACCGATGCGCAGGGTTTCCCGAGCCTGGGCCGGGAGCGCAAGAGTGGAGAGGACCAGTGCAACGACCAGGCCGGTCAGAGCGGGGTGATGCAATATCGCCCGGGGATGGTTGATGAGTCTTGACATGGCATGCTCGATATTGACTAAGGGGTGGATGAACACCACGGAATCCTATGGTTATAAAAACCAATTTATAAATACTTTTTGTGCATTAGCTTAGGCGTCTTTGCACTCGTCAAAACGGCCGCTGCTGCCCCATTGCGCCGGGCCTCAGAGGTCGTAGCGCACCGACAACAAAAGGGTTCGCGGATCGTTGACGGAGTAGTAGCGAGCACCGCTTGCGGGCACATAACCGACCGCTTGCGGGTAGGCGCGGTCGAGCAGGTTTTTCACCGACAGTGTGGTCGTCCAGTGCCCGTCGCCGGAGATGTAGCGGGTGTTGGCGTTCCAGAAGGTCTGCTGGGGGATTTCCTGGACGTCGTCGTTCAGCGCATTGGCATAGGACTTGGTCTGGAACTGCGCATCGGTGCCAGCCAACCAGGTGCCGGGCAAACCCGCCGGGATGGTGTAGTTGAGGCCGACACTGGTGTTCCAGCGCGGCGAGTACACCAGTTGCTTGCCGTTGGCATCGATCCCGGCGCCGCTGGCGTTTTCGAAGTCGTCGTATTGGCTTTGCAGGTAGCCAAGGTTGAACGTCAGTTGCAGGTCGTTGGTCAGCGCGCTGAGGGTTTCCAATTCGACGCCGTAGGTGTGGGCCTGGCCCACGTTGGTCCGCAGGCTGACGCCCAGGGCCGGGTCATAAGCGTTGGTTTGCAGGTCCTTGTAGTCGTTGTAGAACAGCGCGAGGTTGGCGCGCAGGCGACGGTCGAAGAAGTCGCCCTTGAAGCCGGTTTCCCAGGTGGTCACGTCTTCGGGAGAGAATGCTTGCTCGGCGGCGGCCTGGGTCGGCGCGCGGTTGTCGTAGCCGCCGGCCTTGAAGCCTTTGGCGACGTAGGCGTACTGGTTGAGGTGTGGCGTCCAGGCGTATTCGAAGCCGAGTTTCGGGCTGGTGGATTGCCAGGATTTGCTTGAGTTGGCGCTGAAATTGGTGCCGGTGATCTGCCGGTCGGTGTTGACCACGTAGTTGGTGTAGTCGAAGTTCTTGTGTTCGCGGGTGAACCGTAGGCCGGCGATCAGCGACAGTTGTTGCGTGACTTTGTAACTGCCCTGGCCATACAACGCATAACTTTCGGTATCGGTCGTGCTGTATTGACCCTGGCCGATCACTCGGTTGCGCGCAATCGAGTAAGTCAGGCTGTCTCGCTCGGCATCGAATTTTTCCCGGTACAGGTACAGGCCGGTGCTGAAGCTGAAATCGTCGTAGTCGCCGTTGAGCTGGAACTCCTGGGTGGCATAGTCCTGCTTGTAGGTGATCAGGCTGTTCTGAATGAGGGCCGCCTGCCCGGAATTGTCATAGTCCACCGGTTGGTTGAAGGCTGAGTAGGCAGTCACCGATTTGAAACTCAGATGATCGTCGAGGGTGTAGATCGCCCGCAGCACCGAGCTGCCCTGATCGAGGCGGTTCTTCGGATTGAGGCTGCTGTAGCTCTTGAACTTGTCGAAGTGGCCGTCGGCATCGAAGGGGGTATAGCTGGTGGTGTCGCCGCGGTCGAAAGTGCCGGCCAGCGTCAGTTGCACATCCCAGGGCGAATCGATGGGGTTGAAACGCAACTTGCCGCGGTAGGACTGCAGGTCGACGTTATTCACGTCCTCGCCGCGGGTGGGGTTGGAGACGGTGCCGTCACGGGTCAGGCGAATCGCCGAAAAGCTGCCGAACAGGGCGTTGTCTACCAGTGGGCCGCTGATCAGCAGTCGACCGTTCCGGGCGTTGTAGTTGCCGGCGCCAAGCTCGAAGAAACCACGGGTTTCCTGGGTCGGGTCGCGGGTGATCACGCGGATCGCGCCGGCGCTGCTGTTGCGCCCGTAAAGCGTGCCTTGGGGGCCACGCAGGACCTCGACGCGCTCGACGTCGTTGAAGTCGAGCATCGAGGAAATCGCCCGGGGGATGTACAGGTCATCGGCGTAGACCGCCACGGCGGCTTCCTGGATCGGATCGGTCTCGCCGATGCCACGAATCCCGTAAGTCTGCGCGCTGTAGGAGATCGACTGGCGGCTGAGGGTCAGGTTCGGAACCTGCCCGGAAAGGTCGCGGATGCTCTTGATCTGCTTGTCCTCAAGGGCGTTTTCATCGAACGCGGAAATCGCCAGCGGGGCTTTCTGCAAGTCCTCGCTGCGGTGTTCGGCGGTAACGGTGACAACGGGGAGGGCACCCTCCTGGGTGTTTTCTTCGGCGTGGGCCGACAGCCCGAACAAGGCCAGCGATACGGCCAGTGCCAAGCGGTTTGAAGTGAAGGTGTCGTGCATGGTGAACCCCTGGTGTGTAGATGCTGCGTGGGTGTGGTCTTTTTTTTGGGCAAAGCGTTGCCGTGGTCATGGCGGTGAACGCCATGGCGGCGGTGGCTTCGGGCCGGTTTCAGGTTTGGGTGTGCAATTGACCGTGGGGTGGTGTCGGCCGGAAAAACATAGCGTTCCGAGAGCCTCCACCTGGTCAGGGGTCGGTGATGGTTGTAACAGTATTTGTATAACAGAGCGCTGTAAAAGTCCGATTTGTTATAAGTTAATTATAAAAAATAGGCATTAAGTTTTCTGATTAAATGCGTAAAGCTGATGTTTTGTCTTTGGCTGACATGACGCAATCGCGGGCAAGCCTCGCTCCCACAGGTTATGTACATGACCTGTGGGAGCGAGGCTTGCCCGCGATGACGATGGTTCTGCTGGAATCAATACCCGCGTTGTACGTTCGCCTGATTCTCCAACGCCAACCCGTTCACGAAGCGCTCAAGATTGGCCAGAAAGCTGTCGGCTATTTCATGGCGGCTGTTGCTGGAGATCGCCGAAGTGTGGGGCGACAGGTGCACCCTGGGGTGGGCGTAGAGCGGATGGCCGTCGGGCAGCGGTTCGGGGTCGGTGACGTCCAGTGAGGCCAGGCCGAGGGTGCCATCGTCCAGGGCCGCGAGCAACGCCCCATGGTCCAGCAGGCCGCCGCGGGCGATGTTGATCAGGTGCAAGCCCGGCTTGGCACTGGCGAGCACCGCACGGTTGACGATATGCCGCGTTGCATCGGTCAGCGGCGCGGCCAGTACCAAGTGATCGGAGCGCGAAAACAGCTGGTGGATGTCCTTCGCGGCCTCGACGCCTTCCACTTCGAACGGCGCCTGGCTTTGCCGCAACGCCAGCACGTGGATGCCCAGGGCACGGGCCTTGGCCGCCAGGCTGCGGCCAATCGCACCAAAGCCGAGAATGCCCAGGGTGCTGCCCTTGAGTGGCGTCAGGGCGCTGAACTGCCATTGCGAGTCGTGCACCCAGATGTCCGGCAGGCGTTTGGCCGCCGCGAAGATCGACGCCAGGGCAAATTCGGCAATGTTGTCGGCGGCGCTGCCCCGGGAGGTACTCACCGGCGGGCCATCGAACAGCCACTTGGGGTAAAAGTCGATGCCTGAAGACACCACCTGGACCCATTTCAGGCCGTAGGGCCAGCCCGGCGGTGGCGTGTCCGGCGCCAGGTAGCCGCGCACGTTGATGGGCCGGGCCAGCAACACACTGACTTCGGCCGGCAGGTCGCTTGGCACGCCGGCCGGCGCGTCGAGCACTTGTGCGCCGGGGTGCGTCTGTTCGAGGCGTTGGCGGATCACATCGTTGAAGTCTTTATCCAGCTGGCTGGCGATCACGAGCGTGCTCATGCAAGGTCCTTTTTCTGGCGTTGGGCAAACACCGCTTTGCCGACGCCTTGCAGCACGGCATCGTTTTGCGGGGTGTGGACGCGACTGCACAGCACGTCGCGGTAATGCCGTTGCAGCGGGCTGTGCCGCGACAGGCCAGGGTTGCCGGAGGCTTCGATGGCCAGTTCGACAGCGCGGATGGCGTTACCGGTCACCAGGTATTTCAATTGCGCGGCATGGGCCGCCGGGGTGCGCCCTTCGGCGGCGGCATCCAGCAGGCTGCGATTGGCGAACAGCAAGGTGTCGATGTGCCCGACGGTTTCCTGGAAGCGTGGCAGGGTCGCCAATGCAGCGCCGAGGTTGGACGGTTTGCGCTGTTCCAGCCAATCCACGAACCAGTCCCGCGCAGCCTGGGCGACGCCGTCGTAGACCGCCGACAGCAACACCGACATCCACAGGAAGCCATCGCCGTCCAGTTCGGGCTGCGGCGCACTCCAGCGACTGACACTGACCGCGTGATCCAGTGGCACCAGCACGTTGTCGAACCGCACTTCATGGCTGCAGGTGGCACGCATGCCCAGGTGGTCCCAGTCGTCGACGATGCTGATCCCGGGTGTGTCCTTGTGGATCAGCCAGGCACCCACCAGCGGATCTTCATCGGTGCTGCGCGCCCAGACGCTGAACCAGGTCAGGCCGTGACTGCCGGTGGAATAGATCTTGCGCCCGCTGATGCGCCAGCCTTCGGAGGTACGCCTGGCGATGGTCGCCGGCAGCCCGCCACGGGCCGGGGTGCCCAGGTCGGGCTCGACACGCAAGGCATTGATCAGCGCGCCTTCGCCCACAGCATCCTGGGCCACTCGCAAGCGCAATGCCTCGGGCCAGTTCCGATTGTCCTGCAGGCGCGAATGCTGGAGGTACTGCATCACCAGAATCAACGCCGTGGAAGGCTCGCCCTTGGCGACCGCACTGATCGCCTTGCGTGCCTGCACCAGGCTGGCGCCGCCACCGCCCAATGCCTTGGGCACCGTCAGGGCCAACAGGCCATGCTCGTGCAGCAACGTGAAATTGTCCCGGGGAAAGGCGCCGCTCTCGTCATAGACGTGGGCCGTGGCTGCCAGTTGCCTGCCGATGCGTTCGAGCAACGTGTCGAAGTCGGCGACATCGACCGATTGCAGCGAGGGTGGGCGTGGAGAAGAAAGGCTCATGGTGCGTTCACTCGATCAAAAAGGTGAGGCCCGGATGCGACCCTTATGGCGAGGGAACAAGCTCCCCCGTCACAGGCGTTCAAAGCGGCAGCAGGCGGAAGTTCCTGTCCCACAGCGGACTCACGTCGAGTCGTTCGTTCAACACGCCGGCGTTGAAGAACAGGTCGGCGACTTCTTGTTGCGAAGCAATGGCCTGGTCGCTGACTTCGACGACTTTCGACGGCTGGCTGCGGTTGTTGTACATGTCCAGGAACACGGCTTTATCGACGCCCAGCAACTGTGCCGACTTGGCGGCCCAGGGCTCGGGGTTGTTGTTGATCCATTCCAGGGTGCGCGCCTGCCGTTGGATATAGTCCTGGATCGCCTGCTTGCGCAGCGGGTCTTCCAGGGCTGCGGGGCGCGCGGCGACCAGGTAGTTGCCCGACAAGTAGCCCAGGGCGGTTTTCAACACCCGGGCACCACTGCGGAACTTCGCCAACTGGATGAATACGCCATAGATCACCCAGGCATCGAGCTGACCGCTCTGAAACGCCGTGAAGCCATCCTGGGGCGTGAGCGCCACCGCCGTGATGTCGTTCATGGTCAGGCCCTGTTCCTTCAAGGCCTTGATCAGAAAGTAGTGGGACGTGGTGGAGCGCACATAGCCGACCCGCTTGCCACGCAGTTGTCCGATCGATTCGAGGGAGGAATCCTTGGGAATCAAAATCACCTGGTTGTTCACATCGCCTTGCAGCACCGCGATCAGGCGCGGCTGGCGGTGGCTTTGGATGGAAAAGATCGGTGGGATTTCGCTCATGCTGCCCACGTCCAGGCTGCCCGAGGCCAGCGCTTCGACGATCAGGTTGCCACCGGCGAACTCGGCGTATTCGATCTTGTAGGGGGTATTGCCGGTGCCGGCATCGTCGACGAAATAGGAATCCTGGCCCCGGTAGGTGGCGACACCCAGCGTCAGGTCAGAAAGCCCTTTGCCTTGGGCGCAGGCACGTGGGGCAAACCCCAGGGCGGATAGCCCCAACGCACCCAGGGCGATGGAACTGGCCGTGAGGAAATCGCGACGATTGAATTGCCCTGGCGTGAGGTTTTTCATCATGGTCGGGCCCTTGCTCATGCTACGGCCTCGCGGGCCGCGTCTGTCGCCAGGGGCCGTGCGTATCGGTTGGCGGGCACCGGCAGGCCTAGGTTGTCCCGCAAGGTGTCGCCGTTGTATTCGCTGCGAAACAACCCGCGCTGCTGCAGGACCGGTACCACGAGTTCGGTGAAATATTGCAGGCCGTCCGGCAGCAGTGAATTGATGATGAATCCATCGGCCGCGCCGTTTTCGAACCAGTGTTCAATGGCATCGGCCACCTGTTCGGGGGTGCCGACAAAGTCTCGCCGTGGCTGGGAGAAACGCAGGGCGACTTCGCGCAACGTCAGGCCTTCGTCCCGGGCCAACTGCTTGATCCGCTCCGAGCCGCCTTTCTGGCTATTGGCGCCCAGGTCGCCCAGTTCGGGGAAGGGCGCGTCCAGGGGGTACTGGCTGAAATCATGGTCATTGAAGGGGCGGCCAAGGGCGACGATGGCATCTTCGATGCTCACCAGTGCCACGGCTTGCTGGTAGCGGTCTTCGACTTCCGCTGCATCGCGCCCGACAATCGGGCGGATGCCGGGCAGGATCGACAGTTCTCGAGCGTCGCGCCCGAAGCCCTGGGCACGTTTTTTCAGGTCCTGATAATAGGCGCGCGCTTCGTCGAAGCCCTCGGCGCCGACGAAAATGGCGTCGGCATTGCCGGCGGCAAAGTTGCGCCCGTCCTCGGACGTGCCGGCCTGGAAAATCACCGGCTGACCCTGGCGGGAGCGAGCGATATTGAGCGGGCCTTTCACCGAGAAGAATTCGCCCTTGTGCTCCAGGGCATGCAGCTTGCCGGGGGTGAAGAATTCGCCCGTTCGCTTGTTGCAGGCGAAGGCGTCGTCTTCCCAGGAATCCCACAGGCCCTTGACCACCGCCACATGCTCCTGGGCGATCCGATAACGCACGGCGTGCGGCGGGTGCTCGGCCTTGCCGAAGTTATCGGCGGTGCCACTGAGCCACGACGTCACCACGTTCCAGCCCGCTCGCCCATCGCTGATATGGTCCAGCGAAGCGAACTGGCGCGCCACCTGGTAGGGCTCGGTGTAGCTGACGGTCACCGTGGCCACCAGGCCGATGTTCGACGTCAGTGCCGCCAGCGCCGAAAGGATGGTCAGTGGCTCGAAGCGGTTGAGGTAATGGGGACTGGATTTTTCGTGAATGTGCAGGCTATCGGCGATGAACACGAAATCGAATTTGGCGCCTTCGGCCAGTTGCGTCTGCTGCTTGTAGAAACCGAAATCGGTGCTGGCATTGGGTCGCGCCTGCGGGTGGCGCCATTCGCCCCAGCCGTGGCCGACGCCATGGACCATTGCACCGAGTTTGAGTTGGCGTTGTCTGCTCATGGTTCTGCTCCTTTAGCGCGAGGCCTGGGTGAGGGGGGCACGCAGGGTGTTGAAGCTCTTGTCGAAACCTTGGGAGACGTCGATGCGGTGGGTCAGCAAGCCTTCTTGCTGATAGATGTCGGCGGTCGCCTGCAAGCCGCTGACAACGGCGTCGTCAATCACCACCGGCTGCATGTGGGTGGCATTGGCCACGTTCAGGTGAACCGCCAGGGGCAGGCCGGTGATCCTGGCCTGGGCGGCGGCGTATTCATTGGGGTGCTCGTTGCTCCAGCGGTAGGCCCGGTCTACGCGGGCGACAAAGTCGTCCAGTTGCTGGCGCTTCTCAGCGATGGCCTGGCTGGTGGCGGCGAGGTAGAGGTGATTGCTCAACAAGCTACTGCCGCTGACCAGGACCCGCGCCTGGCTCTGGGCGGTCACGACCGTGGTGAAGGGATCCCAGGTGGACCAGGCGTCTGCGGTGCCGTTGTCCAGCACCAGCCGGGATTCACTGGGCAGCAGGAACACGAATTGCACGTCCTGGGTGCTCAGGCCTACGCTGCGCAGGGCCTTGATCGCCAGGTAATGCCCGATGGAGCCGCGCGTGGTGACGATGCGCTTGCCCTTGAGGTCGGCGACTTGCTTGATGGGGGAGTCCTTGGGCACCAGGATGGCCGTGGTGTTACGTCCCTCGGCATGAATGATGCTGACCACCTTGAGCGACGCACCCGCGCCCAGGGCGAATACGTAGGGCGCATCGCCCAGGGCGCCGATATCCACGGCGCCGGCATTCAGCGCCTCGCCCAGCGGCGCGGCGGCGGGGAACTCGGAAAACTGGATCTCGTAGGGCACCTCCTTGAGCTCGCCGGAAACTTCCAGCAAGGCCTTGATGGTGGATTTCTGATTGGCGACCCGCAGCGGCTGCAAGTCGGCGGCATGGACCGGGCCAAAGGCGAGGGTGATCAACAGCAGGGGTAGAGTCAGGCGCATCGGAGGCTCCAGGCTGAGTGTTGCGTTCAGCGCCTCCGCCTGGAGAAGGGGTCGGCTGGTGTGGACAGGGGCCGGTCAACCGACCCCTTACGGGTTCAGATCACGAAAAAACCATGGGTGCCGTCGCGGGCCAGTTGGTCCACCAGGCCGTACTCCCAATCCAGGTAGGCCTGCATGGCCTCCCGTGGGTTGTCGGTGCCCTCGTACGGTCGGCGATAGCGGTCGATGCGCGGCGAGGCCAGGCGGGTTTCGCCGTGCTCCAGTGGTCGTTGCTCGGCGATCCATGCTGCCGTGCCGCTGCGCAGCAGAAATACGTCCTTGCCGGTCAGCGCCTCGACTTCGGGGACCGCCAGCCGGGCCAATTGGCTGCTGCCACACGTCAGCACATAGCGTTGGGCCGGTGGCACCTTGGCCAAGGCGTCGCTCAACCGAGCGCGCAATACCCACCAGGCGCCGGGGATGTGGCGCTTGACGTAGTTGGCGCTGCCGGTGAAATCCAGCACCACGGTGTCACCTTCGGTCAGCCATTGTTCAAGGGTTCCGGGGCTGATTTCCTCGGCTTGCGGCGGTGCAGGCACCGGCGCTTTCCAGGTGCCCTGTTCACTGAAGTGCGCCGGTTGCAGGTCATCCAGCACGTGCACCTCCCAACCCAGTTGCGCGAGCCAGGAGGCTGACATATTGGCGCGTACGCCGTCGTCATCCACCAGCACCAGGCGCGCGCCGCGCACACTGGCGAAGTGATCGGTTTCCTGCACCAGTTGCCCACCGGGGGTGGAGCGCGAGGCGGGCAGGTGGCCGGCTTCGAATTCTTCTGGAGTACGCACATCGAACAGGTAGGTACTGCGTGTCGGTTCCTGCTGCCAGCGATGCAGGTCGGCGAGGGTAGCGCGCCCGACCAGTGCCTGGTCGGCGACACGGCGGGCATCGCGAGCGGCGACGTCTCGATGTTCTTCGCCGGTGACGGCAAAGCGGCGTGCCTGGCCGTGCTCCAGGGTTTGACCGGCCAGGGTCCAGCCGATGGTGCCGTTGCGCAGGGCGGCCACCGGGTTGTCGATGCCCGCGTTGATCAGCGACTGGGTGCCGATGATGCTACGGGTACGCCCGGCGCAATTGACGATGATGCGGGTCGTCGGGTCTGGCGCGAGTTCGCGAGCACGCAACACCAGTTCCGCCCCCGGCACGCTGATGCCACCGGGAATGCTCATGGTCTGGTATTCGTCGAACCGCCGGGCGTCGAGCACCACCACGTCGGCTTCGCTGTCGAGCAACGACTGGACCTCTTCCGCCGCCAACGAAGGTGTATGACGCTGGTTTTCCACCAGCTCACCAAAGGCCTTGCTCGGCACATTGACGTCGATGAACAACTCGCCGCCGGCCTTGCGCCAACCCTCGAGGCCGCCCTCGAGCACGCTGACATCGATGTAGCCCAGGTCCTGCAAACGCTGCACCGCGATGCCCGCCAGACCCTCGCCGTTGTCATAGACCGTCACCGAGGTATCGCGCCTCGGGATGCGCGAATACACCTCCAGCTCAAGCTTGGACAGCGAAATATTGGCGGCGAACAACGGATGCCCTTCGGCGAACGGGGCCTCTTCGCGGACATCGACAAGGGCCAGTTCTTCACGGTTCAGCAACGCCTGGCGAATCTCGGCGTAGGAGCGGGTAGGTGCGGTGCTCATAGGGCTTGGCTCTCTTTGGACAGGTCCCAGATATTGGGGAGGAAGGCGTTGGAATAACCGGAAATGAACAACTTCTCGCTGCCGTCGGGCTGATACACCGCACGGCGAACGGCGCCGATGTTGGCGCCGTACACGTGAATGCTGATGGACACCTGGTTATCGAAGGCGTTGCTGACTTGGTGGATGTCGCCGATCTTGGGAGACACCGCTTCGACCTGGCCCGGTACCAGCCGTGTGGGCGCGCCCTCGGGCACCAGGGTGCCGT
The DNA here is from genome assembly GCF_001307275.1 of Pseudomonas fluorescens. Lineage (NCBI taxonomy): Bacteria > Pseudomonadati > Pseudomonadota > Gammaproteobacteria > Pseudomonadales > Pseudomonadaceae > Pseudomonas > Pseudomonas fluorescens. The sequence continues at coordinate 6,812,116 of NZ_CP012831.1, read as the reverse complement.
CGGGATGACGGGCGAAGCCTTGGGAATGCTCGGCGCCACGCAGCATGCCAATCAGCCCCCAGACCCGATGATCGTGGATCGGCGTACGTTGCCCCGGTCCCCAGACAAAACTGACCACGCTGAAACGCTGCCGCGAATCGGCATGCAGCAAGTACTGCTGATAGCGCTCGGGGTCTGCCTGGGCAAAATCCTCGGGCAGCCAATCGTCGTGGCTGACCAACTGAGCGAGCAGCTTGCCACCGCGATGCAGCAGGTCGCCTTCGCGAGGATTGCCATCGATCAGCTCCGCCAGGGCGCCGATGAATGCTCTGAGTCTCTCCGGGTGTCGGGCCTGGGTCATGGCGATTCCGTCGTTGTGTTGAATATCTGTTGCCATGATTTAAGCATAATGATTTTTCTTAATATGCTATTTTTTAATGATTAGGTTATAGCTGAAAAGAATTTAGAACAGTTGTGAATAGACTTAGAGGTTATCGATCGGTGCGCCGGGCTATCCAGGCATGCGCAATGGCACTATGATTTTTTACAGCGCATTATGCTTTTCAAACATTTTATTGACTGTTCTCTATGTGCGGGCCAAATGAAAATTGACGATATTGACGCCTTTGTCGAAGTGATTCGTTGCCAGTCCATCAGCCATGCCGCCGAGACCTTGCAGCTGACGCAACCGGCTATCACACGCCGCGTGCAGAACTTCGAGCAAGCGTTGGGCGTGGAATTGTTCGACCGCAACACCAAGCCGCTCAAGCCCACGTTGATCGGTACGCGAGTCTACGAGCAGTGTCGTCTGATCCTGCGGGAGATGGATGCCCTGCGCGAGCTGGTCGCCACCGATGCGCCGCCTACCGGCCTGTTGCGCCTGGGCGTTCCGCAAACGATCGGGGATGTGGTACTGCTCGATGCGCTCAAGCATTTGCGCGTGGAGTACCCCGAGCTACGTGCCCAGGTCGTCACCGGTTGGGGCAGCCAGTTGGTCGGCAAGATCGAGCGTGGCGAATTGGATGCAGCGGCGGCGTTGTTTCCCGCGGGCAAGATTTTTCCAGACAACATTGTCGGTGAGTCGATCGGCAAGATGGAACTGGTGGTGGTGTGCGCCAACGCGCAGTTGCCCAAGCGTCCCTGCAAACTGGCCGACGTCTACCAGAATGGCTGGATCCTCAATCCGGACGGCTGCGGTTTCCGTGCCGGGTTGCAGAGAACCCTGTCGGACCAGGGCCTGGCTTTGCGGGTCAACCTGGAAACCTTCGGTACCGAATTGCAACTGGGCCTGGTCGCCGATGGCCTGGGCCTCGGCCTGGTGCCGCGTCCGCTGCTGGAACGCAGTGTTCATCGCGAACACCTGGCGGTGATGCCGCTGAAGGATTTCAAGCCGGTGATGGACCTATGGCTGATCTACCCGCACTTCCTGGGCAACCTTCAAGGGCCGGTGGATGCCTTCGGCAAACGGGTGGCTGGATCGTTGCAGAAGGTCAAGCATGCTGCATGAGTGGGAGAAGGGGCGGCGTATCATAAAAAATAATAATAATTAGCTTAGATTAAAATGTGCTTTTTATTATTTTTTGCCTTCCCCTAGGCTTCCTGGAGATCCTTAAGGCCATCCAGGAAGTTTTGCCATGAGCAGCGTCAGTCCGTTATCCAGCGTTTCGAAAAATGTTCGCCAGCGTGTCAGTCCCGAGGAATGGGAGGTGCGGGTAAAACTGGCCGCCGCCTATCGGCTGGCGGCCCTGTTCAAGTGGACCGATCACATCTACACGCACTTTTCCGCGCGGGTGCCGGGGCCTGAGGAGCATTTCCTGATCAATGCCTTCGGGCTGTTGTTCGATGAAATTACCGCGTCCAACCTGGTCAAGGTCGACATTGACGGAACCATCGTCGACGACCCGACCGGCCTGGGCATCAACTACGCCGGGTACGTGATCCACAGCGCTATCCACGGTGCGCGTCCCGACCTGCAAGCGGTCCTGCATACCCATACCCGCGATGGCATCGCGGTATCGGCCCAGCGCGACGGGCTGTTACCGATCTCGCAGCACTCCATCGGCTTTTCCGGGCGGGTGGCCTACCACGGTTACGAAGGTATCGCCCTGGATCTGGACGAGCGTGAACGGTTGGTGGCGGACCTGGGGGACAAGAGTGTGCTGATTCTGCGTAACCACGGTTTGCTGACGGCGGGGATCAGCGTCGAGCACGCATTCCAGCAACTGCAAGGGCTGGAGCGCGCCTGCAACATTCAGATCGCGGCACAGGCTGGCGGCAATGCCGACTTGATCTTTCCTCCGGCCGAAGTGGTGGCCAAGGTCGAGAAACAGGCCGAAGTGTTCAAAAGTGGTGACGGGCCGGGTGTTGCGCGGCACTGGAATGCGCTGATCCGGCAGTTGGAACGGACCGACATCGACTACAAGAACTGAGTTTTCAAGCGGTGTGCCAGGCGGCTCTGTCTTTGCCTGACTCACCGCTTTCGCGAGCAAGCTCGCTCCCACAGTGATGAGTGGGCGGGGCACGAATCGCCCATCCAACCACAACCCAATGTGGGAGCGAGCTTGCTCGCGATAGGGGACTGACATTCAACATTGATGCTGACTGTGATGGCCTAATCGCGAGCAGGCTCGCTCCCACATTAGATACTCAGTGCTTTACGCGACTTTTTCCGCCGCTTGCCGTTCGCGTTCGGCGACGAGTTGACGGGTCAGCGGGATCAGACGCTTGCCATAATCGATGGTGTCATCAAGTGGGTCAAAACCGCGGATCAGGAACGTGGTGATGCCCAGGTCGTAATAGTCGAGCAGGGCTTCGGCCACTTGTTCCGGGGTGCCGACCAGCGAAGTCGAATTGCCTTGTGCGCCGAGCAGACCGGCGATCCCGGTCCACAGGCGTTTATCCAGGCGCGAGCCCTGGGCCGCGGCCGCCAGCAAGCGTCGGGACCCTTCGTTCGGCGGTTCGCGACGCACAAAGCCGTTCTGTTCGGCCAACGCTGTGGCCTGTTGCAGGATGCGCTCGGCACGGTCCCAGGCTTGCGCTTCGGTGTCGGCCAGGATCGGTCGCAACGACAGGCTGAAACGAATGCTGCGCCCGTGCCTGGCCGCCTCGGCGCGCACCTGATTCACCACTTCGCGCACCTGTTCGTAGGTTTCACCCCACAATGCGTAAACGTCTGCATGCTTGCCGGCTACAGCGATGGCCGCCGCCGATGAGCCACCAAAATACAGCGGTATGTGTGGCTGTTGCGGCGACTTGACTTGCGAGTGCGCACCCTCGACCTGGTAGTACTTGCCCTGATAGTCGAAGGGCTTTTCGCGGGTCCATTCCTGACGCAGCACATCAAGGTATTCATCGGTACGGGCGTAGCGCTCGTCTTTGCCGATGTAGCTTCCATCGGCGCGCAATTCACGATCATCGCCGCCGGTGATGATGTGCACGGCGGTGCGCCCACCATTGAACACATCGAGGGTGGTGAACTGTCGTGCGGCCAGGGTCGGGGCGGCGAATCCCGGTCGATGGGCAATCAGGAACTTCAGCTTTTTCGTCACGCTGGCGGCATGGGAGGCAATCAGCGTGCTGTCCGGACTGTTGGAGTGGAACGCGACCAGGGCGCGGTCGAAACCGGCTTCCTCATGGGCGCGGGCGACGGTCTCTACATATTCGGGCTGCAACACCGGGCCGCTGCGCGGCTGGGTTTCCGAGGATTGATGGCCACCGATGTAACCGATGAATTCGATGCTCATGCTGGGTTCCTTGTCTTTGGATAGGCGTGATTTCAAGCCTCCACCGGGCAGGGGGTCGGTCTGTGACGTCGAAAGTAGGCGCAGCGGGCAGGGCTGTGAAATGCCGTTTTGTTCTAAGTTAATTATTAATTAAATGAATCATATGAAATAATAAATATCAGAAATGCGCATTTTAAGGTGTGTCAGGGATGCATCCGCCGCGGGACGTGGACTGCGAGCTTTTATTATGCAAATAATTTATCTGGATTATTTTATATCTGATTTTTAATCATATTAGGTTATTCCCAAAAAGAATTTCACTGGTGTTTTTTATGCGAATAGCATGAATTCGAAGCCGTATTCTTGATGAGGAAGGAAGCCTGATGACCGAAAAGACCTTCGATACGCGGAGCACGAGTAGCTCGTTTTCTGTCAGCAAGGCTGTTGAGAGCCGGGGTGCGTCGAAGCTGATTCCCGGCTGGCTACACAACTGGCGAACCCCGGAAGTCCTTCTGCGCCTGCTCAGTCCGGTTGCGTTGCTGCTCTTGTGGGAACTGGCGTCGCAGCTCGGCCTGATCCCCCAACGGATTATCGCCGCCCCCTCGCAAATAGGCGGCACCCTCTGGGCGATGATTGTGTCCGGGGAGCTGGGCAAGCATTTGCTGGTGTCGCTGCAGCGCGCGTTGCTGGGGTTGAGCATCGGGGTCAGCGTCGGCGTCATTGCGGCGCTGATCACTGGTTTGTCCAAGCGTGGTGAGGTCATCCTCGACTCGCCGATGCAGATGCTGCGCACCATTCCTTCCCTGGCGCTGGTGCCGTTGTTCATCCTCTGGTTCGGCATCGGCGAGTTCACCAAGATCGCGCTGATCGTCACCGGTACGACTTTTCCGGTGTACCTGAATCTGTTCGCCGGGATTCGCAACATCGACCCCAAGCTGATCGAGGCCGCCAACACCCTGGGCCTGAATCGTCGCGAGTTGATCTGGCATGTGATCTTGCCAGGTTCCTTGCCTTCGTTTTTTGTCGGCTTGCGCTATTCCCTGGGAATTTCCTGGCTGGCCCTGGTGTTCGTCGAACAGATCAACACCACCGCCGGCATCGGTTTTCTGGCCAGTGATGCGCGGGATTTCATGCGCACCGACGTGATCGTGATCTGCCTGCTTATCTACAGCGTCCTCGGTTTATTGATCGACGGACTGATCCGCACGCTCGAGCGTTTTGCCCTGGCCTGGCGCCCATCTTTTGTGAGGAACTGACATGTCGACTATCGCGGCAAAAAACCTGCAGTCAGAAGCACCGGTACAACTGCGTAATGTGGTACGCCAATTCGGCGAGCAACGGGTCATCGATGGCTTGGACCTGGACATCGCACCAGGCGAATTCGTCGCGCTGCTCGGGGCCAGCGGTTCGGGCAAGACCACCTTGCTGCGCAGCCTGGCCGGCCTGGACAGTATCGACAGCGGTCAGTTGCTGGTGCCCAAGGCACGGGCCGCGGTGTTTCAGGAGCCGCGGTTGATGCCGTGGAAGCGCGCCTGGAAGAATGTGGTTCTCGGTCTGCACACCCCGGACGCCAAGGCGCGAGCGGTGCAAGCGCTGACGGAGGTCGGCTTGGCCCATCGTCTGGAGGCCTATCCGGCGACGCTCTCCGGCGGTGAAGCGCAACGCGTGGCGCTGGCCCGTGGCCTGGTGCGCGAACCCAAGCTGTTGCTGCTCGACGAACCCTTCGCCGCGCTCGATGCACTGACCCGGATTCGCATGCATCGGCTGATCATCGAGTTGTGGCGCAAGCACACCCCGGCGGTGTTGCTGGTCACCCATGACGTGGATGAAGCCATCCTGCTGGCCGATCGGGTGATCGTGTTGGCCAATGGCAAGATCGCCGAGCAATTGTCGATCGATCTGCCGCGGGCTAGAGATACCGGGCAGCAGGGTTTCCAAGCGATCCGTGCGCGCTTGCTGGGGTTGTTGGGGGTCGAGGTGGAGACCGTTGCCGTGGCTGAACGACCGCTCACGAACAAGGCTGTCCGGCGTTTTGCCCATGGCTGACGCTGCTTTCAATTCATTGATACAGGGATGTGCTGTCATGCCGATACACGTTCGCAAATCTGCGCTGGTGTTGTTGTCCTGCGTCGCGTTGCTACTCAGCGGTTGCGGTGACACGGTCGAGTCCCAATCTCCATCTGCTGCCAAGTCAGACTTGTCCGGCGTCAAGTTGATTTTGGGCGATCAAGCCAAGGGCTTGCGCACTGTGGTCGAGGCGGCACATGCATTGGAAGGGATCGACTACACAATTGAATGGGCGAACTTCCAGGGGGCCGCGCCCTTGTTCGAAGCCTTGCGCGCTGGTGCCGTCGATTTGGCACCGGCTGGCGATACGCCGGTGCTCGCCGCCGCGACCGGTGGTACGCCACTGCGCATCGTCGCGGTACGACGTAGTCAATCAAGGGGCATTGCGATCCTGGTTCCAGCTGATTCGCAGATCCGCACCGTTGCCGACTTGAAAGGCCGCAACGTCGTGGTGTCTTCGGCTCGCGCCAGCATTTCCCAATACCTGTTGATTCGCGCACTGGCCAATGCCGGTGTCGAGGACAAGGAGGTCAATGTCGGATTTGTCCTGCCGACCGATGCCTTGTCCGCATTCAACGCTGGCAAGATCGAAGCCTGGGCCACCTTCGGGATTTATCAGGCGTTTGCCGAGCAGCAGGGCGCGCGGGTGCTGATCAGCGGCGAGGGCATCAATACCGGCCTGACCTTCATCACCGCCTCCGATGACGTCCTGGCCGATCCCCTCAAGCGCAAGGCACTTAGCGACGTATTGCAACGCTTTGCCAAGGCCTTCGAATGGGCCCGGCAGAATCCTGACGAGTACGCACGGGTCTTCGCCAAGGTCAACGATATTCCCCTGGAAGTCTCGCAACGACTACGCAGTTGGGGGGATGAGGCGCTGTTGCCGCTCGAACCGCAGGATGTCCAGGCACTGCAGCAAGTCGATGACTTGTTCGTGGAAAAAAACATTTTCCCCCATCGTGTCGATGTGCAAAAACTGACGGATGACCAGGTGTTTTCCCTGAAGCCTTTGACATTGACGCAGTCGGAGCCGGCACGTTAGTCCGGGGCCAGGCACGTGTTCGTTTTGAATGTTTACGAATGGACAATGTTCGGAGCGTCACAAGGGCCCTAGCTTCTGCGGAGTATTAACACCGTGATCTCATACGCGAGGACAGCTTTTCCCGTTGTCGTAGCAACTTCCACATCGAACACAACCCAGCCTCGGTTTGGGTTTCTGGTGTGAATGAGTAATCGGAGGACTTGGGCGCTAAGTTTGAGCTTGTCTCCTGGCACTACAGGAGCAATCAACCTGAACGCATCGATCTTCCCTCCCGCCACGAGGCTTGTTTGAAGAAACAACGCCTCGCACATCAAGCGCTGCGCAAAACCGAAGGTTTGCACCGCGCTGGCACAGTGCACCCCTAACGGGCTCGAATGGGCCAGGTCCGGATCGATATGCATGTCCAGAGGATCGTACTCGGTCGCAAAGGCAATAATTTGCCCCTCTGTGATGGCGGCAGGCTGCGTGGCAGCCCATGTTCTGCCAGGCGTAAAGTCTTCCCAAAACAGCGCCTTTTCCATCGCGATGTCTCCATTTTTTGTGTCATGACCATTGAGGTTCTGGAATGGATAGTGGCGGTGACCAGGGCTCACGGCAATGTTCAACCACCTCAGCCTGGCTGAACGCTTTGGACAATGGGGCTTGGCATCGAGGTCCTGACGGCGCTGTTACCCAATTGATCTCAACCTGCACCACCTTCGGGTTGACACGCGTTGCGTTGGCGCGAGAACTTATTGACGCAACCTCGACCGCGAGGCCACCCGCAGAGAGAAATACGCGTGCTCGCCCAAGACAAAGGGACTACTTCAATCAGCTTGGTGCATGAAGCCCTCGAGGGCGCATTGCGGCGCCAGTTGGATACCGCTGGCGTCCTGCAGCAAGCACGCATCGATCCTGAGCTCCTCACCTCGCCCCAGGCGCGCGTTTCGGCAGCTGCATTTTCTCGTTTGTGGGTTGCGCTTTCAGACCTTCTCGATGATGAGTTTTTCGGCATCGATAGTCACCCAATGCGAAGAGGCAGCTTCCGACTGATGTGCCAGGCGTCGATTGGTTCCACGTCGCTAGAACAGGCGTTGCATCGGATTTTGAAGTTTCTTCGGCTCGTACTCGACGACATCTACGGTGAACTGATGTTTGACGGCGACTGCGCCGTCATCGTCATTCATGATCGCGGCGTTGAGCGACGCCTGTTCAGCTATGGAACCTGGCTGATCCTGGTCCATGGCCTGCTGTGCTGGCTGGGTAACAGGCGCATTCCAATTCAGACGCTCTGCTTCAGGCCCTCCCGGCCCGCTGACGACAGCGACTACCGCATGCGTTTTTGCGAAGACATTCAGTTCGACGCCCCAACCAGCAGGGTGCGATTTGATCGCAGTTATCTGAACCTGAGGGTGGTGCAGACCCAGGCTACCCTGTCGACCTTCATGAAGGAGTCGCCTGCCAGCCTGTTAGTCAAATATCGCAACGAAGACAGTATCAGCGTCCAGGTCCGAATGAGATTAAGGGGGCTTGACCCGGAACAATGGCCAGAGCTCGACAAGCTGGCGAAGGTTCTTGGCATGTCCTATTCGACCCTTCAGCGAAGGCTGCAGGCCGAAGGCATCAGTTACCAGCGCCTGAAGGACAACTTGCGGCGGGATATGGCAATCAATCTGCTCTGTCAGCCAGACATGACGGTCATGGAGGTGGCGGCGCTCACAGGCTTCCAGGAAAGCAGCGCCTTTCACCGGGCCTTCAAGAAATGGACTGGCGTCAGCCCAGGCGCCTATCGTCGATCTAACGCCGACGACTCGAGCGAGGGCTGAACAGCCCTGCATGTGTTCGCGCGCAAGAGTTTCCTTGAAAACCGCAACTCGTTTCCCGACCTGAACCCTCGGTTCTTCCACGCCAGCACCGCCCCGACGTGTCAGGCGGCCACGACTGTCCAAAACGGTCACGCAAAACGATGCCGTAGGGCATAGGCCACAGCCAACCCAACTCCTACGATGCGAACCAGGTAATCCCAGGGTGCGCGTCGATCAAGCAAGCCGCCGATTGTCGAACCGGTGTGTCTTCTCCCCGACCGCAACCACGACCATGCGCCTCGTGACGCAGGGACATGTGCACTTCACCAACAAAAACAAGATCGAAGGAGACACACTATGCAGCCGGTAAATGTTTATGCACTTGCGGTGGACTCAACGTTCAACCGCTTCCATGGGCTCATACTTTTTTGGTGTGTGCTCATTCTGATCATCGATGGCTATGACCTCGCCGTCGTCGGCGCTGCTCTTCCGGCAATCATGAAAGACATGAACATCGATCCGACCAGCGCCGGCGTCATGGCCGGTGCTGCACTCTTTGGAACGATGCTTGGCGCAATTTTTCTTGGCACGCTGGCGGACCGTATTGGCCGGCCGAAAATGATCGCCATCTGCGTAGCGCTGTTCAGCATTTTTACCGCCGCGGCAGGGCTGACCAGCGACCCTATCAGTTTCAGCATCTCTCGCTTTGTCGCCGGCCTTGGTATTGGCGGTGTACTGCCCATTTGTACAGCGCAGATGGGGGAGTTTTCCCCGCTCAAACTTCGCACGCGCCTGGTGACCCTGGTTTTCGCGGGCTACTCCGTAGGCGGTATTCTGGTGGCGCTCACTGGCAAGCAGCTCATTGAGAGCTACGGCTGGCAGTGGGTGTTTTATGTAGCACTGCTGCCTGTACTGCTGATCCCCCTGATCCTGAAGACCATGCCAGAGTCCATCGGTTATCTGCTCAAAACCGGCCGTCAGGAGGAACTGCGGGCTATCGCACGCAAAATAGACCCGACGCTCCAGATCGACGAGAACACCGTGATGGTGGGCAACGCTGCGGTCCTGGATAAACAGCAGGCACCCGTTCGGCACCTGTTCAAGGAGGGCCGGGGTTTCAGCACGGTGATGATCTGGGCGGCGTTCATGACTGGCTTGTTTATGGTCTACGCCCTTAACTCGTGGCTGACCAAGCTGATGGCGATGGCTGGTTTCAGCCTGGGCTCGGCGTTGAATTTTGTGATCGTGTTCAACGTGGGCGCCATCGTGGGTGCTATTGGTGGTGGCTGGCTGAGCGACAAGCTCAACATCAAGCACGTGCTGGTCGGTTTCTACATCGTGGGCGCCATTGCGCTGACTGTCTTGGGCTATACGCGCTCAACGACGCTATTGTTTCCGGTGGTATTCGTTGTCGGGGCGTCCACCTTGGGTACCCAGTTGCTGGCCTATGCCTATGCGGGTGATTTCTACCCCTCAACGATTCGTTCGACTGGCGTGGGCTTTGCGTCGGGGGTCGGTCGAATCGGCGCCATCGTTGCCCCTGTTCTTATCGGCTGGCTGGTGTCATTGAACCTGCCGCTCGAGAAAAACTTCATGGCCATCAGCCTGGCTGGCCTGATTGGCGCGGCCGCGGTCACCCTGATCAATCAGTCGCGCGCTGACTCTACACACGTTCGAAAGGCAGCGGCCCTCACTCCCTGAAGCGTTGCGTATCCCCTGTACCCGAATCTGTAAGCCATAAGGCATGAAAATGAACCGCTTATCCCAGCCGCCAGTACCAGCTGAGCTACTTAGCCAGACGATTGATTGGGCGATCGCTTCACGACGCAGCATTCGGGCATATCTGCCCACGCCTGTACCACGGGAAGAAATCGAGGCGATCCTGGATGTCGCCCGTTTTTGCGCGACAGGCGTGAATATGCAGCCTTGGCGTGTCCACGTAATCACCGGTGCCGCCAAGGCTCAGGTTTCACGGGCTATCGCTGAACTGGACAACGATCCGTCGCTCAGCGGTGACCTTGAAGACGCCTATGAGTACTACCCACGAGAATGGACATCGCCGTACGTGGACCGGCGCAGGAAAGTGGGTTGGGACCTTTATGGCCTGCTGGGCATCGCCAAGGGTGACAAGCAGCGCATGCACGCTCAGCACGGCCGCAACTACCGTTTCTTCGATGCGCCTGTCGGTTTGCTGTTCACCATTGACCGGGTGCTCAAGGAGGGGAGCCTGCTGGACTACGGCATGTTTTTGCAGGCGGTGATGGTGGCGGCGCGAGGAAGAGGGTTGCATACCTGCCCACAGGCAGCCTTTTTGAAGTACCACGAGGTTATTTCCAACGCGCTCGAGATTCCCGCCGAACAGATGCTGGTATGCGGAATGAGCCTTGGCTACGCCGACGAAAACAGCATTGAAAATACGTTGGTGACTGATCGTGAGCCAGTGAGCGCGTTCACTACGTTTCATCACAATAATAAGGAGTCAACACCATGAAACCTGGTGCCTACGAGAATGGGTTGGAGCAATCCAAGGCCAACTATCTGCCCCTGACGCCCCTTGGTTTTCTGGATCGCGCGGCCCTTGTCCACCCGGACCGGGTCGCCGTGGTACATGGTGACCTGCGCAGAACGTGGCGCCAAACGCGCGAACGCTGCTATCGGCTCGCCAGTGCGCTTTCCAACGAGGGCATGGGGGCAGGGGACACGGTTTCGATCCTGTCCCCCAACACCCCTGCCATGCTCGAAGCCCATTTTGGCGTGCCGCTTTGCGGCGCGGTGCTCAATACCGTCAACTACCGCCTCGATGCGGAAGGCGTGGCATTCATCCTGCGTCATGGGGAATGCAAGCTTTTGTTGGTGGATCGCGAATTTGCGGCGCTCGCCGTTGCCGCCCTTGAACGCCTCGAGCACCCACCCGTGGTCATCGACATCAATGATCACTTGGCGCCCCTGGGCAGCAGCATTGGCGATGTCGACTACGAAACCTTTATCGGCCGCGGCAGCCCGGATTTCCAAGGCGTGTGGCCCAGTGATGAGTGGCAGCCCATCGCACTCAATTACACGTCCGGCACCACAGGCGATCCGAAGGGGGTCGTGGCCAGCCATCGCGGTACCTATCTCATGAGCATGCTGCAGATGACCAACTGGCCCCTTTCCCGGGCGCCACGGTACCTGTGGACATTGCCTATGTTCCACGCCAACGGCTGGTGTTTTACCTGGGCTATCACTGCCGCTGCTGGCACCCACGTGTGTTTGAGAAAGGTCTCGGCAGAAGCGGTGTTCGATGCGATAGATACCCAGGGTGTCGATCACTTCTGCGCGGCACCTATTGTGATGGCCATGATCGCCAACTCAGCCGATCGTCCCCCGCTTGAAACGCCGGTTCGCGTGCTGACGGCGGGCTCTCCGCCTCCGGCAACCGTGCTTGATGCCGTCGTTTCCTTAGGCTTCGACGTTGACCACGTGTACGGCATTACCGAAGTATCCGGCACACCGATCAGTTGTGTCTGGCAGGACGGTTGGAATGCGCTCGCGCAAAGTGACCAAGGCGCCTTGCGCGTACGCCAGGGCGCTCGCGCGGCTGGATTTGAGGGCCTGATGGTGGCTGACGCTGACACCCTGCAGCCGGTTCCAAAAGACGGCCACACCACCGGAGAACTGCTGCTCAAAGGCAACACCGTGATGATGGGTTATCTGAAAAACGAAAACGCGACGCGCAAAGCCTTTGAAGGTGGCTGGTTCCACACCGGTGATGTCGCAGTGGTACACCCTAACGGTTATATACAAATCACCGACCGCTGCAAGGACGTCATCATTTCCGGAGGAGAGAATATCTCGTCCGTCGAAATTGAAGAGGCCATCCACTGTCACCCGGCTGTTTTGCATGCGGCCGTCGTCGCGCAGCCTGATGACATATGGGGCGAGGTTCCGTGCGCGTTTATCGAACTCAAAGGCGGGGCTGAGCGGCCTACCGAAGCCGACATGATCGCGTTCTGCCAAGCGCGCCTTGCCCGCTTCAAATGTCCTCGCAGAGTGATCTTCATGGAGTTGCCCAAGACCGCGACCGGGAAAATCCAGAAGTTTCTTCTGCGAGAACAAGCCGGCAGTCGCGATGCAATTGTGCGTTTAGCATCGAGTGGTTGAGCCGAGTTCATTTCGCCCAAGGCGGTAGGGCTCAATCGTTGATATTTCCACCGCATCGTCATCGAGCGTTTCGCATCCAACTCACACGCTGCCACCCATCAAGCAGTGAGCACTCATGCACACTACAAAAACAAAGGGCGCCCACAATGTCGAACAAAAACAATAAACTGTGGTTGGTTTTAGCTATTGCTTCCCCTGCATCCGTCGCATACGCCGATATCGTAAAGGATGCAAAAGGAAGTCTGGAACTCCGTAATTTTTACTACAACCGCGATTACCGAAACGACGGGGCAACTCAATCGAAGCGGGATGAATGGGCTCAAGGTTTCATTCTTAATCTGCAGTCAGGCTTCACTGAAGGCCGGGTTGGCTTCGGTATCGATGCCCAAGGCCTTCTAGGTGTGAAGCTGGACTCGAGTTCGGATCGAACGGGTTCTGGACTCCTCGCCTACGATTCCCAGCGGAACGTCGAAGACGAATACGCAAAGATGACCTTGACCGCGAAAGCGCGTATGGGGCGAAGTGAAATGAAAATAGGCGGGCTCAGCCCGCTGATGCCCCTGCTATGGAGCAACAACAGCAGGCTGCTGCCGCAAGTGTTTCGCGGCGGCATGCTGGTATCCAATGACCTGGATCCACTCTCCATTACGGCGATAAGAGTCAATGCCGTCAGGCAGCGTAACTCCACAGACTTCGAGTCTCTAACCACATTTGGCTATCGGGCTATTGAAGCCGATCACTTCAACTATCTTGCGTTCGACTATAAGGCTCTACCCACGCTGACGCTCAGTGCGCATGCCGCACAGCTTGAGGATCTATATCGGTCGAACTTCTTTGGCATGAAGCTGAACCAACCCATCACTCGCGGTAGCGTTATCGCAGACATTCGCCTGTTCGATGCGAAAGAAGCCGGAGATAAGAACTTAGGGGAGGTGGACAATCGGACACTGAGTAGCTACTTCGCTTACAGCCTTCAAGGTCATACCTTAGGCGGTGGGTATCAGAAAGCATGGGGCGACACCCCGTTCGCCTTTGTTAATGGAACGGACACCTATCTGTTCGCTGAGTCGCTCGCGAGCACATTTACAGCGCCCAATGAACGTATCTGGTTCGCGCGCTATGACTTCGACTTCGTAGCCGTTGGCGTTCCCGGACTTACCCTCGGCCTCAAGTATGTGAGCGGCCAAGATGTTGACCCAACGGTGCTGACGACACGCCAGGCGGCTGCGTTGAGAGCGGAAGACGAAGAGGGGAAAGAGTGGGAGCGTGTGACTGACCTTACTTACGTTGTGCAAGGCGGCCCGGCGAAAGGTGTCGCCGTGCAGTGGAGAAACTCGACCAATCGCTCGACCTACGCCGACAGCGCAAACGAAAACCGCCTCATTGTTCGTTATACGCTGAACTTCTAGTCGAGCATTGGGCGTTTTTCTCAGTCGGCTTCTTCATTGGTTCTTTCTGAGATGCCTGGCTTTTATCGTCGCGTTCAGCGGCTTTGATGCGCACAACAAGAGGTTCATCCCGCAGCTGTTGCAATCGGTTCATACAACGACAAACGCCGCTGATCCCTGGTCGGGACAGCGGCGTTATTGTTTAACGCCTGAGGCTATTTGTAATGTTGTTCAAACACCGCCAACTGCTCAGGTTTGATCAACTGAAAGGGCACCCAGACGTCCGTTTCCACCGGCTCTCCCTTGATCATCTTGAGTGCTGCCTGTACCGCGCTGGTCGCCTGGGCCTTGGGGTCCTGGAACACCGAGGCGACCAGCATCCCGCGCTTGATCGCCGCCAGGCCGTCGGGCAGGCCGTCGATACCGACGATTGCGACCTCGCCCTTGGCTTTGCCGGCCTGCTGCAAGGCCATGGCCGCACCGATAGCCATCTCGTCGTTGTTGGCGACGATGGCGTCAAACCGACTGCCGGCCAGCAACCAGTTGCTGGTCAGGTCCATCCCTTTGTTGCGCTGCCACTCGGCACTTTGCTGCTCGACGATCTTGATACCGGGATAGTCCTTGAGCACCTGTTTGACGCCTTCGGTGCGGTCGTGGGTGGCGTTTTGCGCCAGGTCGCCCATGATGATCGCCAGATTGCCCTTGCCTCCGAGCTTTTCGGCCAGGTAGCGCATCTGCAGTTGTCCGGCCTCAATGTCATTGGACGCCACCGTAACGACGCCTTTGGGCAAGGTGCGCTCGTCCGGGTGACGGTTGACGTAGACCAGTGGCGTCTTCGCTTCGACCGCGGCGCGGGTAATGTTGGCCGTGGCGGAGGTGTCTACCGGCAGGACAATGACCGCATCCACTTTCTGGTTGATAAAACCTTGGACCTGGTTGAGTTGGCGCACCACATCGCCTTGGGCGTCCTCGAACTGGATCTGCACGTTTTCCTTTTTCGCGGCCTCGTCCAGGCCGTTACGCACATAGGTCATGAAGTTGTCGTCGACCCTGGCGATGCTGACGCCGATGCGGTATTCGGCGGCGGCCCATTGGCTGAACAGCAACAGCAGGGTGGCGAAAAGCAGTGTGCAACGACGCATGATGATTTTCCTTTTGTTGTTATGGGTTGTACGTCACCAGGAGATGAAAATCTGCCGCACGTTTTGAATTCGGCGCGGCTTTATCCATCAAGCGTGAAGGCCTGCCGGAAACGCTCAAGCGCGACCTCGCTGTCACCGCTGGCCCAGCCTTCGAGACCGACGACACCGCTGTATCCCATGCCGAACAGGGCCCTGGCAATGGCGGGATAGTGGATTTCACCGGTGCCGGGCTCCATGCGCCCGGGGACGTCGGCGACCTGGATTTCGCCGATGGCGTTGCCGGCGCGCTGGATCAGTTCGATCAGGTTTCCTTCGCCGATCTGCGCGTGATAGAGGTCCAGGTTCATCTTCAGGTGCGGGCTGCCCACGGCTTCGATCAGCGCCAGGGTATCGTCAGCGCGGGCGAACGGCGTGCCGGGGTGGTCGACTTCGGTATTGAGGTTTTCCAGCAGGAATACCCGACCCGCGTCTTCGCCCAGGCGGGCGATTTTTTCCAGCGTCTTGCAGGCGCTCAACCACATGCGGCCGGTGGCCTGGGCCACGGGTTTGACCGGCAAGCCCTGAGCATCCAGGCCGGTGCCGTGCAGGTTCAGGCTCGGGCAACCCAATTGAGCGGCGACGGCCAAGGACTCCTGGGCGCTGTCGAGCAGCTGCCGGATCGCCTCGGGATCGGTCAGGTTGCCCGAGAGGTAGCCGGTCATGGAGGTGAAGTCCGCGCCGGTCGCGGCGAGGGCTTGGATGTCTTTGCTCGCCCAGTTCCATATCTCGACGCTGAAGCCCAACGCATGGATGCGTTTGACCCGTTCGATGAAGGGCAGGTCGATGAAAACCATCTCGGCGCTGACTGCCAGTTTGAACGGTATGAAACTCATGAAAGCGCTCCCTGCACACGCACCGTCTTGCCCTGTTGGAAGGACTCGATACAGGCGCGGGCGATGGCCAGTGCCGCACGCGCGTCTTCACCGCTGGCCAAGGGTTTTTCTCCGCTGCGAACGCAGTTGGCGAAGTGGTTGAGCTCGGCCACATAGGCATCCCGCAGCAAGTCGGTGTCCATGCGCTGGGTGTCGGCCTGGACCCCATTGGCCAGGTACCGCAGCAAGTCAGAGTCGTTGACGTTGCCCATGGTCAGCATGCCAGCGCTGCCGAACACTTCGCCGCGGACATCGTAGCCATACACGGCCTGGAAGTTGGCCTCGGCCGTGGCGATGGCACCATTGTCGAAACGGATGGTGACCACCGCGGTGTCGAGAAAGCCCTTGTCCTTGTAGGCGGGGGCGATCAGGGCATCGGCCATCACAAAGACCTCAACCGCCTCGGCACCCGGATTCAGGTAGCGCAGGGTATCGAAGTCATGGATCAGGGTTTCCAGGAAGATCACCCATTGCGGCGACGCGGCCGGGTTGTTCAGCGCCGGGTCGCGGGTCAGCGAGCGCAGCAGCTGTGGCGTACCGATCCGGCCGGCAACGACGTCCAGGTGAGCGGTGCGGAAACTTCTGGCAAAACGGCGGTTGAAGCCGACTTGTAGCGTCACTCGTGCATCGGCAGCGGCGGCGATGGCGCGGTCAGCTTCGTCCAGAGTGATGGCCATCGGTTTTTCACAGAACACCCCTTTGCCGGCCCGGGCCGCACTGATCACCAGTTCGGCATGGCTGCGTGCCGGGGCGGCAATCAGCACGGCGTCGATGTCCGGGTCATCCAGCAATTGCTGTGGATCGGCATAGACCTTCTGTACGTCCAGTTCTACTGCCAGGCGTGCGGCCTGGCCAGGGGTAGGATCGGCGATGGCGGCGAGGCACGCGCCGGGGATGTGCCGGGCGGCGGTCAGGCCGTGAAAACTGCCCATGCGACCAGCGCCGATAAGGCCCAGGCGGAGGATCTTGGATGTGCTCATGAACATGACTCCCTTTATTGTTTTTACGACTCGGCGGTAAGAATGTCCTCGTCTGTTCATCCAGGGAGCAAGCGCTGTGCCAATAGTTATCTTGTTGATGTTTAACGATTTTTATTTGAATTGCTGTTCATTTGAATGACATGTCTATACTGACATGTCGAAAATATGAACATATGGCGGGACAATGGATCAGCAACCTGCAGCGTTGAGCGCCGAAGACCGTGATTACCTCACCACCCTGGGCCCTGCGTCGTTGAACGAAGGACCCAGCACGGCGCTGGATGAGGCCTGGCGGGCGTGCTTGCGGGGGGAGATTGATCGTCCTGCCGGGATCCGGCGGGTGATTTGGGCGTCCTGGTTGCGCAGCGTCAATGCCGGCCTCGATCCGGAAGACGGCGAGTACCGTTTTGTCGCGCCTGCCGACCTGACCGCGACACTGGCCGCCAACCGGCTGCTGATCGCCGCGGCGGCGCAAGTCATGCGCGGTTTGCTCGCTTATAACCCCAGGGGCCATATCAACCTGACCGATGCCGAAGGCACCACGTTGTACTTCTGTGGCCTGGACCTCACCCCCATAGGCAGTCGACTGCTGGAATCGATACAGGGCACCAATTGCACCGGTCTGGCGATCGTCGAAGACCGTTTGGTGTATGTGCTGGCCGAGGAGAACTTCGGGCTTGGCCTGCGCCAGCGCCGCATGCATTGTGCCGCCGCGCCAATCCGCGATGCCCAGGGCCGGACGCTGGGTATGTTGACCTTGACGGCGGAGCCGGGCTGGTTTCATTTCCATACGCTGGGCACCGTCCAGGCCGCGGCCGAGGCCGTCTCCAGGCAGATGACACTGCAAGCCTTGCTCGAGGAGCAACAAACCGTCCTTGAAGTGCTCAACGAGGGGTTGGTGGTATTGGATGAGCGCGGCTGCATCAAGGCGCTCAACCATTACGCCCGACAATTGTTCCGCGTGGGGCATGACCTGCTCGGCAGTCCGTTCAAGAGCCTGGGCAAGAGCGAATTGACCGATGCGGTCCTGTTCGGGGGCGGGGAAGGGGTACGGGACCTGGATTGCACCTTTGAACTGCACGACCGCAGCCATCTGGCCTGCCTGGTGTCGGTCTGCCCGCTGGAGCAAGGTGGACGGATTGTTTCGTTGCGCGAGAACCGACGCATCCGTGAAATCACCCGGCGGATCATTGGCACCCAGGCCAGCTACACCTTCGAAACCATCCTGGGCCGCTCACAGGCGATTCAGGATGCACTGCACCTGGCCCGGATTGCCAGTCGCAGTGATTCCACCACGCTGATCCTCGGTGAGAGCGGCACGGGCAAGGAACTGTTCGCCCAGGCCATCCATAATGCCAGCGACCGTAGTGGCGGGCCTTTCGTGGCGGTCAATTGCGGGGCCATTCCCCGTGACCTGGTGCAGAGCGAACTGTTCGGTCATGTCGAAGGCGCCTTCACCGGATCGGCTCGCGGTGGGTCGGCAGGCAAGTTCGAATTGGCCGATGGCGGGACGATCTTCCTCGACGAAATCGGTGACATGTCCTTCGATGCGCAGGTCAGCTTGCTGCGTGTCCTGCAGGAAGGCGAGGTGACACGGGTGGGGGCGAAGAAATCGCTGCGGGTCAACGTTCGCATCATCGCCGCCACCCATCGCAACCTGAGCCAGGCGGTGGCCGAGGGCGCCTTTCGTGAGGACCTTTACTACCGGCTCAACGTGCTGAACCTGACGGTGCCGCCGCTGCGGATGCGCCGCGAAGATGTGCCGTTGCTGGCGCGGCATTTTCTTGCGCGGTGTGCCCGGTCGCTACGCAAGACGATGCAGGACCTTTCACCAGGGGCGTTGGAGATGCTTGGCGGCTATCACTGGCCGGGCAATGTCCGTGAGCTGGAAAACGTCATTGAGCGAGCGACCAACCTGGCGCTGACCGAACTGATCGAACCGAGCGATCTTGCGCTGGAAATCAGGCAGCGAGGACGGCCATCGCCGTGGGTAGGTGTGCCTGAGCCGCGGACGGCTCCGGACCTGGGCACCCATGAGATGAATGCCATCATCGCCGCCCTCAAGGACACGCGCGGAAATATCCGCCTGGCCGCTCAACGGTTGAATGTGTCACGTGGCGGGCTGTACAACAAAATGAGTCGATTTGGGCTCAAGGTCGATGCGTTTCGTTCGTAGCGGGTGGCGCAACGCTGACGGTGAAACGGGCGGTCAGTTTGCCGCCCGATCAACCCATTGCCTGGCTAAGTGGAGTCAGAAAACGGTTTTCTTGAAGGGGCGAACGGAGACGCCCCGATAGAACGACAAAATGGCCAGCACCTGCACGATGACGGCTGCTGTCACGACAGCGACGATGGCGTGATTCGGATCGGTGAAGGCGGCGCGCAACAGGCCAAAAAAGGCCGGGGCGAAGGCGTAGGTGGCCTGGCTGATCGCAACCATCAGGGCGATCACCCTGGCGGTGTGTTCACGGCTGAACTCCGCCTGTGCTATCAGCGGCGGCAAGGAGGTGGCATTGCCAATGCCCGAACCGATCAGCACCACGGCTATCCAGGCCACTGTCGGGTGAAGGTCCAGGCCCAGAAGCATCAGCGTGCCCAGCATCTGGACGGTATAACCGAGGCAAGCCAGCTGTCGGCGATTCATACCTTGGGTCATCAAGCGTGCGGCGACGTATCGCCCGCCTATCGCACTGGCGGTGGCCAGCCCCATGGCGAATGAGGCGTCATGGGCCCCCATGCGTCCCACCAGGATCGAGTACAGGTGCGCGATCAAGCCGATCTGGGCGAACAGCCCCAAGGACATGCCGGCTGCCAGGGTGCGGAAACTGGCCGACCTGAGCGTCTGCATGACGGTCCACTGCGCGGGGCTGGCGCTGATTGGCACGGGGGCCGGCGGGGCTGCATTGTCGGGATGTTGTCCCTGGCTTTGTGGGGTTTTGTTGAAAACCAGGAAGGCGAAAGCGCCTATGAGCAGCACCGCGATGACGCTGATCAGCGCCGCCGCCGGGGCAAAGCCGAAACGCTCGATCAGCCACACCCACAGCGGCGAAAAGATCACGCCTCCCAGGCTGGCGCCGTTATAGGCCTTGCCCAAGGCCTTGGGTCTTTCCTTGACGTACCACGGCGCGATGAGGGTGTTAACGGCCGCGGCCCCCAATGTCACCCAGCCGATACCCGAGCAGACGGCGCCGGCATACAGCACCCAGGGCTGGTTGGCCTGCGCCCAGAGGTTCACGCCGATGCCCAGGACGATGCTGCCAAGCAAGGTGATGGCGGGGATGCCGAAGCGTGCATAAAGGCGTGGCAGGTTGGCGATGACCATCGTGCCGCTGAGAAAGTGCAAGGTCACGGCAGCCGAGACTTGGGCGATTGGCCAACCCGTGCGCTCAATGACCGCCTGCATGTAAATCGGCGGGCCATAGAAGCCGATTCCCCAACCGATCATCGCCAGGATGAACGTGCAGGCCAGTACGGTTTTGCCAAAAAAACGGGTGTGTGTCATCGCCATCTCCTCCAGGGTGGCTCACAGACTATGCGCGCGACAGGTTCCTCACTTCGTGGTGCGTCGAACAATGGATGTCGAGCACGATTGCTTGTCCAGATCCAGGCTGGGCGCGCCAAGGGTGGGCCTTCAGCGATCCGGAACCGATCAGGGGGCCGGGGCAGAAAGGATGTTACAAACTTGCTATTTCCCTTTCGGGCCGATGACAGCAGAGCGACTATCCTTGCGGACACTGAACGTAAACGCTGCATCCATAAAAAAAGAGACGCCATGTCACATTATGATCGCGCCATAGGCTCCAGGCCCGGCATCTCACGCGGTGATCGAAGCTGTTTGACCAGGTCCCGGTTGCTCCGGATAGTTTCAATGACGATGCTTTGTCTTTTCACGGCAACGCCTGGGTATGCCCAGGACCTGCCCGTCGCGACGGACACGACGGTGACGGTGGCTCAAGCGCAGGAAATGGTGGCCAAGGCCACCCTCGGCGCCGTTCCCTGGAGCGGCCCCGAGTCCGGCCCGCCCGCCCAGCGCGGCAAGAGCATCGCCATTGTCGCGGAAGATATGCGCAACGGCGGCATTGTCGGCGTCGCCCAGGGCGCTCGCGAGGCCGCCAAGGCGATGGGCTGGACGCTGAGGGTATTCGATGGCGCTGGATCCTCGGCCGGGCGTGCAAAGGCCTTTGCCGACGCCCTGGCGGCGAACCCCGATGGGCTCATTCTGTGCGGTGCCGATGCCCTTGAAAACAAGGCGGCGCTGGCCGTCTTCGCCGACAAGGGCGTGCCGGTGGTGGGCTGGCACGCCGGGGAGCGCCCCGGGCCGATTGTTGGCACGCCGATGGCCATGAATGTCACGACCGACCCGCTCGAAGTGGCTCGCATCACGGCCATGGCGGCAGTGGCACAGTCGAACGGAAAGGCCGGTGTGGTGATCCTGACCGACTCCAGGTACAGCATCGCCATGGCGAAGGCCAAGGCCATGGAAAGCGTCATTCGGGCCTGTCGGGAGTGCTCGTTGCTGGAGGTGCGCGACGTCGCGATCTCCGAAAGTCGCGAGAAGATGCCGGCGATCACCACGGAACTGCTTCAGCGCCATGGCAAGCGTTGGACCCACACACTGGCCATCAACGATATCTATTTCGACTATGCGGTTGCCACCTTGGCCAGCGCCGCGATACCCCGCGACGGCATCAGTCTGTTGTCTGCCGGTGACGGTAGCGCTTCGGCGTTCTTGCGCATACAGGAAAAAAACTACCAGACCGTCACCGTGGCCGAACCGCTCAATGTGCATGGCTGGCAAGTGATCGATGAATTGAATCGACTGATGGCGGGCCAGCCGGTGAGCGGCTTCGTGGCACCGGTTCACTTGGTCAATGCCGACAATATCGCTTTGGACG
The DNA here is from genome assembly GCF_001307275.1 of Pseudomonas fluorescens. Taxonomy (NCBI): domain Bacteria; kingdom Pseudomonadati; phylum Pseudomonadota; class Gammaproteobacteria; order Pseudomonadales; family Pseudomonadaceae; genus Pseudomonas; species Pseudomonas fluorescens. The sequence continues at coordinate 6,790,066 of NZ_CP012831.1, read as the reverse complement.
GCGGGACGAAGCTGCTGTACGACCCAAGCAATGGTTATCGAGAGATCTATCGATTCCAATGGAATCCCTGAGCGTTGACATGGCTCCCAGGCCGCCAACGATCTATCGAAAAATAATCGCGTCGACCTGTCGATTTGGACCATTGCCATTCGATTAGTCCGTAGAGCCGCCACAAGGGTGGCCATTCTCAGGAGATACGAGCATGCGATTTTTGGTGATCGTCAAGGCCAGTCCGGAATCGGAAGCCGGAGAAATGCCCAGCGAAGAACTGCTGGCCGCCATGGGCGCCTACAACGAAGAGTTGGTCAAGGCCGGGGTGATGCTCGCCGGTGAAGGCCTGCATCCCAGTGCCGAAGGCGTGCGTGTGCAGTTTTCCGGCAAGAACCGGACTGTCGTCGATGGGCCCTTTGCTGAGACCAAGGAGCTGATCGCCGGCTTCTGGATCTTCAAGGTCCAGTCATTGCAGGAGGCCATCGATTGGGTCAAGCGTTGCCCGAATCCGATGGTCAGCGACAGCGAAATCGAAATCCGCCAGATCTTCGAACTCGAGGAGTTCGGCGAGTCCTTTACCCCCGAGTTGCGCGAGCAGGAGGAGCGCTTGCGGGCGCAGATGGCCGGTCAATCGTGAAACCGACGACAGGAGAACCCAGCATGAGAATCATCCCGTACCTGACCTTCAACGGCCGCTGCAAGGAAGCCTTTGCATTTTACAAGGACGTGCTTGGCGGCGATCTGTTTTCCATGTCCTATGCCGAGGCACCTGAGGACGTCGGCATGCCCAAGGACGCCAGCCTGATCATGCACGCCTGCCTGACCGTGGGCCATTTCAGCCTGATGGCGTCCGACTGCCCACCGGGCCAGCCGTATAGCAAACCACAAGGCGTATCGATTTCCCTCAATGTCGACAGCGTGAAGGAGGCCGAGCGGCTGTTCGAGCGCTTGAGTGAGGACGGTCACGTGCAGATGCCCTTGGACAAGACCTTCTGGGCGGAACGCTTCGCCATGTTCGAAGACCGTTTCGGAATCGCCTGGATGGTCAATTGCGAGGGCCAGCAATAAGTCGAACGCTGCCTGGTCGCGATGCGCCGCCTGGCCCTTGGCAGCGCTCGCGACATGCCTCACTTCCTGCCCATGGATTGACGATTCTGGCGAGTACGCTTGCCAGGTTTTCCCTCCATCGTGTGAACCTTGCGCCAATACTGCGTTCACTTATTGAGTTGCCGCTTTACATGACCCTGTGGGAGCGAGCTTGCTCGCGATGACGGAGCGTCAGTCTCTATCCCTGTTACTGATCCACCGTCATCGCGAGCAAGCTCGCTCCCACAGGGGGGCAGTCTGAATCTGACGGTGGCCCCAGTGCCGATAAGGACTTCGCATGCACCCAACCTCATCCACATTCCCCTTGAACGCCACAGTTGAACGCGAGCTCAGCCCGCGCGCGGTCAGCACGGGGATCGTCCTCGGTATCCTGCTGACACCCTCCAATGTCTATGCCGGGTTGAAGATCGGTTGGTCGTTCAACATGTCGATCATTGCCTTGCTGATCGGTTATGGCATCTGGCAAGGCTTGGCCAGTCGATCAGTGGGGCGACTGCCCTGGACCCTGCACGAAAGCAACATCAACCAGACGGTGGCTTCTGCCGCGGCGTCGATCACTTCCGGTGGGCTGGTCGCGCCCATCCCGGCCTACACCCTGCTGACCGGCCAGCAGTTGGATGCCATTCCCATGGTGGCCTGGGTCTTTTCGGTGAGTTTCCTGGGGATCTGGATCGCCTGGTACCTGCGACCTTCACTGCTCAATGACAAGGCGCTGAAATTTCCCGAAGGCATGGCGACCCTGGAAACGTTGCTGCACATCTACAACCACGGCCACGAAGCCGCGACGCGCTTGAAGGTGCTGCTCAGCGCCGCGCTGCTGTCCGGGCTGGTCAAGGCGGTCGACACCTTCATGTGGGCCATCCCGCGCTGGTCTCCGAGCGCTCAACTGGAGCGCCTGACCTTTACCGCTGACCCTTCGCTGCTATTGGTGGGGTTCGGCGGGATCATCGGTATTCGCGTGGGCCTGACCCTGCTGCTCGGTGCTGTGCTGGCGTGGGGCGGGTTGGCGCCGTGGCTGTTGGAACAGGGCCTGGTGCAGTTGCCGCACGGCAGCAGCGGCCCGCAGTTCGCGGCGCTGGTGGAGTGGTTGCTCTGGCCGGGGGTGAGCCTGATGGTCTGTTCGACCCTGGCCTCACTGGCGATTCGCTTGTGGGCATTGCACCGGTCCACCAAGGCGGGCGGCGGGGCGATCTGGACGATACCCAAGCCTGGGCCTGCCGCCGGTTTCGCACTGTCGATCATCCTGGTGATCAGCCTGCAAGTGCTGTTGTTCGGTATCAACCCGTGGATGGCCTTGTTGACCATTCCCCTGGCGATCTGCCTGGCGGCGGTGGCCGCCCGGGTGGTCGGCGCCACGGGTATTCCGCCAATCGGCGCCATCGGGCAATTGTCCCAACTGAGTTTCGGCATCGTCGCCCCGGGCCAGGTGCCGATCAACCTGATGAGCGCCAACACCGCCGGTGGTTCGGCCGGGCAGTGCACCGACTTGATGAACGACTTCAAGGTCGGCCGGGCGATTGGCGCCACGCCGCGCAAGCAATTGATCGCCCAGACCCTGGGTATTTTCATCGGTAGCATCGTCGGCGTGCTGGCCTATCTGGCCCTGATCCCGGACCCGCAAACCATGCTGCTCACCGAAGAGTGGCCGGCCCCGGCGGTCGCCACCTGGAAGGCCGTGGCGCAAACCCTGACCCTGGGTCTGGATTCATTGTCAGCGAGCATTCGCTGGGCGATTTTCATCGGCGGCCTGGTGGGTTTGTTGTTGGGGATCCTCGACAGCCTGCTGCCAGCGCATCGGGCCCGCTACCTGCCGAGCACGGCGGCCCTGGGCCTGGCCTTCGTCCTGCCGGCCTCCGTGTCCTTGATGATGGCGCTCGGTGCGGTGCTGACGTGGCTGGTGAGCTGTCGCTGGCCGAGCCTCACCGAACGCTTCGCCATTACCGCGGCGGCGGGGTTGATTGCCGGGGAGAGCATTACCGGAGTGGGGGCGTCGTTGTGGCAGATGCTTGGGGATGGGTGAGTAGACACCCATCGCCCAATCGTGCCGTCGCCCCGAAGGTTCAAGCCCTGGCCGCGTACCGGAGCCTGGATTTCACCCCTGTCATGCAGTGCGACCGCCGAGCACTTCAGCCACCCAGTCGGCGATGTACTGGCCGGCATTGATACTGTTGTCGAAACTCGAATGCTGCACGCCACCCTCACGTTCGGTGAAGACTTTCAGCTCGCGCTTCGGACTGTTGACCAACTGCTCGTAGGTGCGGTGTGCCCATTTCAGTGGAATCTGCGAATCCTTTTCACCGTGGGTGACCAGAAAAGGCACCTTGATGCGATCCAGAATACCGTCCAGATGGACATTCTCGGCAATGGCCATGAACTCGTCGGTGTCCTTGGCGCCCCAGACCCAAGCCACGTGCGACCAGTAATGCGGCACCGGGAAGCTGCCTTCTTTCTCCAGGCGGCGTTTCTGTACATCGCGCCAGTCGTGGTTGGCGCCCCACACCACACCGCACGCGAAGCGTGGCTCGAAGGCGACCGCGCGCGGACAGTAATAGCCGCCAAGCGACACACCTTCCAGGCCAATGCGTTTGGCGTCGACATCGTCGCGGGTCTCCAGCCAATCCACCACACGACTGGCCCAGTGCTCGCTGTCAAAACGCGCCGTCAGGTGATGCAGGCGCAGCGCCTCGCCCGTGCCGGGCTGGTCGATGATCAATGACGACACGCCACGTTTGGCCAGCCAGGCGGGCAGGCCGACGCGGTATTTCATTTCTTTGGTGGAATCCAGTCCATTGACCTGCACCAGAATCGGCGCTGGGCCGCTGACGCCTTCGGCACGGACCAGCAGACCGGATATGTGTTTGCCTTCGTAAGGGATTTCAACGCGCTCGCAGTTTTCTCGTGCCAGCTCGATGCCGCGTTGGAAGGTGTGCAGAAAGCGTTGGTACAGCTGCGTACGGCCAGGGGCACCATGGGCCTGCAGGCGTTCGCAGCTCAGGTAGTAGGTGGCGGCGCGGTTGTATTTTTCACCGGCAGACAACATTCGACCCTTGCCTTCGTCTTCTTCTGCCAGGCCGCACAGCTTGTCGGCCATGTTCGCCCAGGTCTCACGAAAGGCTTTGCTGCCGGCGGCGTCCGGTTGCTTGGCGGCCTCTTGCAGCGGCGCGCACATTTCCTCGATTTCGCCGATGCGGGCGCCCATTTCAATGGCCAGGTCGACGGAAAGATTCCACACGTAGTTGGTCGGGAAGTAGCGAAACATGATGGTGATTGTCCTTGTGCAAGCAAAGGCAGGCGGCCAGGTCCGGGCGGAGATCGCCAGCCCTGGCGGTTCGAAGCAGGCTAAGGGGAGGACCATTGTTTGGCCAATCGCGAGTCGGGATGGGAGGTATTGCGAACGGAGATAGAGCGTATGTGCGCCGTCGACCCAGGAGGTTTTTCCTCTCCGATCAAGCCGCGAATCCGGATACCTACCATCGTACTTTGCGATTGCTCATAACGCAGGATGCGATTGGTGTCATTGGGGGACGACTCACTAGAGTTGGCGCTGCACCGCGCCGTTGGTTGGCGCCTCGGGCGTACAAAACAACAAGAACAAGGTATTGGCAGATGAGTGAGTCCCATTGCGGCACAACGATCAGCCCGGGCGCCAAGGGCAGGCTGTTTTTCCACGACCGTGCGAGGAGTCGGGCATGCTCGTACTGAATCGCGTGCTCGCGAATCTGTCGGTGGGGGCCAAGCTGTCGCTGGGGTTCGGCCTGGTGCTGCTGGTGACTCTGGGGGTAGCGCTCACGGCTTTTCGTTCCCTGGGTGTGCTGCAGCAGCGCGGTGAGCAATCGCGTCAGGAGTCATCGATCCAGGCACTGATCCTGCGTGCGCGTATCGCCGAGAAGGCATTTGCCCTGGATCTCGCTCCGCAGCGCCTGGACCAGGTCCGCGAGACGATCGGCAAACTGAATCAACAACTCGATGATGATCCGGCCAACAGCGCAGCGCGCGCCAGCGTACGCACGGCCGTCAGCGCCTATCTGGAGCAGTTCCTCGGCTATGCCGATTCGTTGCGCCGGGCTCGCGAAGCGCGATTGCGCATGCAGGCACTGGCGCAGACCGCTGGTGACAGTTTTACCCTGCTGTTTCTCGACCAACTGGATGCGCTTAACACTCGGTTGGGGCAGGGGGCGCCACCGAGCAGCGAGCAGATGGTGTTGCTCGAACAGACGGTCGCGTTGCGGGACAAGCTCGCCAAGCTGCGTGACAGCGAGCTGTACTACTCGCTCGATGGCGAGGAGCGTTACCGCAGCGACTGGGAAATGAGCATGAGTGACCTGCTCGCCGCCATGCAGGCGCTGGATCTTGGCGAGCAGCAAAGTGAGTCGCTGCAGGAGGCGAGCAGGGCCTTGGGCGACTATCGCAAGGCCTTCGTCGAGTTCGTCGACAGCCGCAAGCAAAGCGCGCAAAGCAGCGCGGCGATGAACGCACAGACCGACCAGGTGAGCAGGTTGCTGGCCGAGGCCGATGAACAGCAAAGGCAGGCGGTGCTGGACGATAACCGCGATGCCGATCGCCACTTGGGGTTGATCACTGTTTTGGCACTGGCCTTGGGCATGGGTGCCAGTCTGCTGATTCGCCAGTTGATTGTGCAGCCACTGCGCCAGGCCGTGCAGTTGGTCCAACGCGTGGCTGCGGGGGACTTGAGTGATCCGCCGTCAGGCAGTGGTCGTCGAGATGAGCTGGGCCAACTGTTGGGCACCGTGGGCAGCATGCTGGGCAGCCTGCGTGGATTGGTCGGGCGCATCGACCTTGGTGTCGGCTCGCTCAACGGCATGGCCGGCAGCCTGGCTGAAGTGACCCTGAGCAACAGTCGCGGTGTCGAACACCAACGCCAGGAAACCGAGTTGGCCGCCACCGCGATGCAACAGATGGCCGCCACGGCGCAGGAGGTCGCCCGCAACGCGGGTGAGGCCAGCGAAGCGGTGGCGCATGCCGATCAACAAGCGCGCGAGGGCGATGAGTTGGTGCGCCAGGCGGGTGGCAAGATCGACCATCTGGCCAGGGAAATGAGTGGCTGCGCGCAAGCCATGCGCAACCTGCTGGTGGAGAGCGCGGCGATTGGTGGCGTGCTCGATGTCATCAAGGCGGTGGCCGAGCAGACCAACCTGCTGGCGCTGAATGCCGCCATCGAGGCCGCGCGGGCGGGCGAGCAGGGGCGTGGCTTCGCGGTGGTTGCCGATGAGGTGCGTGGCCTGGCACGGCGCACTCAGCGTTCGACCACGGAAATCGAAGGGTTGATCGTTCGTTTGAGCGGTGTGGCCCAACAGGCCGCCGAGCGCTTGCAAGGCAGTCATGCGCTAAGCGATGAAACGGTAGTGCTTGCCGCGCAAGCTTCCCAGGCGCTGGCGCGGATCACCCGGGCGGTGTCCCGCATCGAGCAGATGAACCAGCAGATCGCCGCGGCCGCCGAGCAGCAGAGCGTGGTGGCCGAGCAAGTCAGCCAGAGCATGACGCGGGTGCGCGAAGTGGCGGAGGGTAGCGCCAGGGAAAGCCTGCAACTGCAAGTCTCAACGAACGACTTGCAACGGGTTGGCGGCGAGCTCAAGACGGCCGTCGGGCACTTCCGTACCTGACTCGTCTCCAGGCTACGGCAGCAACTACTGCTCCAGCTCGTTGATGATCTGACTGATTTTCGCCCGCAGCCAACGGTGCATCGGATCCCCCTCCATGGTCCGGTGCCAGAGCATGAACTCACGCATCACCGGGATTTTCACCGGTGGTTGCAGGATGCGCAGCGGCAGGTAGTTGGCGTAGAGCCTGGCCATGCGCTGGAGCATGGTGGCGACGCGTTGAGTGCCGACGATCAACTGCGGGAGGGTGTTGAAGTCGTGGGTCACCACTTCCATGCGACGGGTGAAACCGTACTGGCTCATCAGCCATTCTTCGACGCTCAACTGCCGGTTGCGGCCAAAAATCACGGAGACATGGCCCATCTCGATGTATTGATCGAGGGTGATGCTGTCGCCCACTTGGGTGTTGCCGTCCCACACCACGCAAACGTGCTCTTCTTCGAATAGCAGCTGCGATGGATGGCCTTCGATGAGATAGCGCTCAGGCACGATCATCATGTCGGCCTCGCCGCGCATCAGCATTTCGGTGGACGTGTCGCCGGGGCCGAGCAGTTCGAAGGTGATGTGCGGGGCTTCCAGGGAGATCTTCTGGATCACCCGGGCAAACAGGACGCTGATCAGATAGTCCGAAGTGATCAGGCGAAAATGACGCTTGCTGGTGGCGGGGTCGAACACCGGTTTGGCGGTGATCGAGGACTGGATCGTCAGCAGCACCTGGCGCACGGGTGCCGCCAGTTCGCGGGCGTAGGGCGTGGGCTGCATCTTGCGCCCGACCTGTGCCAGCAGTTCGTCTTCGAAGTAGAGGCGCAGCCTGCCCAGCACGCCGCTGGTGGCGGATTGGGTCATGTGCAGGCGTTCGGCGGCGCGGGTGATGTTCTGCTCTTCCAGTAGCACATCCAGCGCCACCAGGAGATTGAGATCCAGGTGGTTAAAGCGCATGGCGGTCTCGATTCTTGTATTTATTTTGTAAATACCTTCCGGCCTTCCTATCGCGGCGTCAAGTCCCGAGCGTGGGTGAATCGAACGATGCCTGTTCGATTTTCCAGACCCTTTGCGCTGTGCAGCCAGGTATCGCATTTGCCGATAGGTCGCATCCTGACAAGCGATTAGTCAGTGGGTTTGTACCCCTTCAGTATCGGCCCACAGTCGGTTGGCGTGACGCTTGATCGACTCCAAGACCAGCCTCGGCAGCGCTGCGCCTGGCACGGCTCCCGTAAGCGGGGTGCCGGCCTGCGCTGAATAATTACAATGGAGTGGTAACTCAATGAACATCATTGGCCTTGATGCCTTGATTTTTGGCGTCGACGACATTCAAGCCTGTACCCATTGCCTGCGTGACTATGGCCTGCATCCTGTCGATGTCGACAGCGAGGGCGGACGTTTTGAAGCGCTCGACGGTACGGCGGTGATCATCCGTCGTGCTGACGACGCCCGTCTGCCGGCAGCCATCGGGCCTGCCCCCTCGATTCGTGAAACCGTTTATGGCGTGGCAAGCGTGGCTGATCTCGAGGCCATCGCCGATGAGTTGGGGCACGATCGCCTGGTGACCCGCGGTGCCGATGGCTCCGTGCACAGCGTGGACGATATGGGGTTTGCCATTGGGTTCCAGATCAGTGTGCGGCGTCCCTACAGCGCACCAGCCGACCTGACCAATGCCCCCGGCCATGCCCCCCAGCGACCGGTCAACCAGCCGGGTATCAACCCTGATATGCAGGCCTTGCCGCGGACGCTGTCCCACGTGGTGTACTTCGTGCCGGATGCGGCCAAGGCCGAAGCTTTTTACAAGCGCCTGGGCTTCGTGACCACCGACACCTTTGTCGGTGCCGGTCCGTTCATGCGCCCGGCCGGTTCCGATGATCATCACTGCCTGTTCATGATCCAGACGCCACCGCACATGAAGGGTTGCGAGCACTTCACCTTTCACATGGGCAGCGGCACGGAGGTGCTGTTGGCCGGGCGTCGCTTCGAGCAACAAGGCTGGACCAGCTTCTGGGGGCCGGGGCGGCACCTCTTTGGCTCCAACTGGTTCTGGTACTTCAACAGTCCGTTGGGCTGCCACATCGAATACGACGCAGACATGGACAAGCACGATGACGCCTGGCAAGCGCGCCAGGCGCCGTTGTCGGCGGACAACTCGCAGTTGTTCCTGTTCACCTCCCGGGAAAAATGGTTCCCGAGCGGCCCGCCGCCCAAGCAGGCCTGAGTGCGGATGTCGTCCATGAGTCACGACACTCATGTTCTCTGTCGCCTGGATGAGTTGGTCGAAGGGCACGCACGCGGGTTCGATCCCCTGGGCACGGGGAAGGACAGTGTGTTCGCCCTGCGCCATGGCGGCGAGGTGCGGGTTTATCGCAATAGCTGCCCGCACCTGGAGGTGCGGCTGGAGTATCGCAAGGATCGTTTTCTCAGCGTCGATGGCCGCCAGATCGTCTGTTACGCCCATGGTGCCCGCTTCCTTCCGGACAGTGGCCTGTGTGTCTACGGGCCGTGTCTGGGGGAAAGCCTGAGTGCGCTGCAATGGCATGCAGAGGCCGATTGGCTGGTGCTCGAAGCCGGTCAATTGGAGGCGTGAGCACCTTAGCTAACGTATCGCGGTAGCTGATACATCGTATCCCTACATGCGATTAGTCAAACGCCTGCTTTGCCGAGAAAGTGAACACAACGCGGTAGCGAATGCGTGCAGAAACAGCCGGCAGTGCAGCCTGGGATCGCTCCGGCGGAGCGCTTGCGTGAATAACAAGAATAAGAGTGAGACGAGCATGAACGCAGTGAAAAAAGTGCTTATCGTCGGTGGTGGTATCGGTGGTCTATGCGCCGCAATCGCTCTGCGTCGCCAGGGCATCGAAGTCGATCTTGTCGAGCTCAAGACGCAGTGGACAGTCTACGGCGTTGGCATCATCCAGCAGAGTAATGTCGTCCGTGAGATGGCCAAGTTGGGTGTGCTGGACGGCTACCTGGATGCCGCCTACGCGTTCGAGGATGTGACCATCAATACCACCGCCGGTGAACAGCTGGCGCGAATCCCCGGCCAGCGCCTGGCGGGCCCCGAGTATCCAGCCAACGTCGGCATCTCGCGCCTGGCCCTGCATCAAGTCCTCAGCGAAACCGTGGCTGCCCTTGGCGTCTCGGTTCGTCTGGGCCTGAGCGTCGAATCGCTGGAGCAGGTGGGCGAGGGCGTTGATGTGCTATTCACCGATACCCGTCGTGGTCGCTACGACCTGGTCGTAGGCGCCGACGGGCTGTACTCCCAGATGCGCGGCTTGCTGTTCGGCGAGCAGTACTCGCCGCGTTTCACCGGCCAGGCGGTGTGGCGCTACAACTTTCCACGCGCCGCCGGAATCGATCATCTGGCCACCTTCCAGGGAGCCGCCGGCAATGCCGGGCTGGTACCGCTGGGCCGCGACCAGATGTACCTGTTCGTGACCTCCCATGAGCCTGCCAACCCCAGGATGGAGGCCGCCACGCTGGCGACCCAGATGCGCCAGCGCCTGAGTGGTTTCACCGGGCTGGTCGGCGAACTGCGCGAGCAAATAATCGACAGCGACCGAGTCGTCTACAAGCCGCTGGAGGTGGTGTTCGTCAGCGAGCCCTGGTTCCGCGGCCGTGTCGTGTTGATTGGCGATGCGGTGCACGCCACGACGCCGCACTTGGGCCAGGGCGCCGGCATGGCCATTGAGGATGCCGTCGTGCTTGGCGAAGAGTTGGTCGCCGGCGGCAGCGTCGCACAGCAGCTCGAACGCTTTATGGCGCGCCGTTATGAGCGCTGCAAATTCATCAGCGACAGCTCGGTGCTGGCCGGTGACAAGGAAATGGCCCACGACAGCAGCTTCGACCGGATCGGTCTGGTCAGGCGGATGCTCGACGTCACGGCGGCGCCCATCTGAGGCACCGGCAAAAACTGAATTCGCTCTCCCATGGATGCTTCATGCCTGTACAGGCTTGGCCCGGTTGGACTGCGGGCGCTGTTTCACCAGAAGAGCTGACATACAACAACAATAAAGAGGGTTACTTCGATGGCTACTCGCAAGATCGCTGCGTCACGGCGCGTCCCCTTCACCCTGACCCTTGCGGCCAGCCTGGGGCTTGGCGCCTCGGCTGCCCAGGCTTTTCAGATCGATACCGGCAATCCCGATCTCAGCTTGCGCTGGGACAACACGCTGAAGTACAGCGCCGCCTGGCGCCTGAAGGACCCCAGCAGCAAACTCAGCGAGGGCCAGACGGCGCTGAACCAGAATGACGGCGATCACAACTTCGGCAAGGGGCTGATCTCCAATCGCCTGGATATTCTTTCCGAACTGGATATCGGTTTTCACAACTTCGGGGCCCGTCTCAGCGGTGCGGCCTGGTACGACACCGTCTACCAGGACCGTAACGACAACAACGATGCGGCCAGTGCCAACCAGCGCTCGGTGGGCTTCGACGAATTCACCAGCGACACCCGCCAGTTGCACGGCGGTGACGGTGAACTGCTGGATGCCTTTGTCTACTGGAACGGTGAGCTGGCCGACCGTACCTTGTCGGTTCGCGCGGGGCGCCATGGCCTGATCTGGGGCGAGAGCCTGTTCTTCGGCGGCAACGGCATTGCCGGGGCCATGGCGCCGGTGGACGTGGTCAAGGCGCAATCGGTGCCCAACACCCAATTCAAGGAAATCACCCGGCCGGTCAACCAGCTCTCGACCGCCTACCAACTGACCGATGACGTGTCATTGGGGGCCTTCTACCAGTTGGAGTGGGAAGCCACTCGCTTGCCGGGCGCCGGCAGCTACTTCTCCACCAGCGATACCATCGGCGACGGCAATGAACGGCTGATCACTGGCGGGCCGTTTCCGGATTTTCTTGGCGGTAATGCCAACAGCCCGGCCGCGTTTTTCCATGGCAAGGACAAGAAAGCCAGGAGTTCCGGCCAGGGCGGCCTGCAGCTCAAGTACAACACCGGGACGATGGATTACGGCCTCTACGCGCTGCAATATCACGAGAAAACGCCGACGTTGTATTTGAAACCGAATGCCACCGGGCCGAACTTCAGTACCGGGCAAGTCGGCGAATATTCCTGGGTCTACCCGGAAGATATCCGTGTCCTGGGCGCCAGTTTCGCGACCTCCGTGGACGAGTACAGCTTTGCCGGCGAGGCATCGATGCGCTGGAACATGCCGCTGGTGTCCAACGCCCAGACCGTCCTGCCGGGCGTCGAGGCGGACAACAACGATGACGCCCTCTATGCCGTCGGCCGTACGGCCCACGTCAACCTCAACGTCCTGGCATCGCTGGGCCCTTCCTTCGTCGCCAATGAAGCCAGCCTGTTAGGGGAAATCGCCTGGAACCGCCTGCTCGCCGTGACCAGGAACCGCGCCGCCCTGGACCCTAACGCCACCGATGACGGCCTGGGCTTGAAGTTGGTGTACACACCCACCTATCGCCAGTTCTTCCCGGGCGTGGACATCAGCGTGCCGCTGGGCATCAGCTATTTCCCCATGGGCAAGTCGGCTGTGATCAGCGGGTTCGGCCCCGACAGAGGAGGGGACATGAACATCGGCGTCTCCGCCACCTACCTGGACCAAGTGACCGTGGGGCTGACCTACACCCACTTCTACGGTCCCGAGGACACCAGCCTCAACGCCGCCAACCAGTTCAATTACAAGCAGTCGCTGAAGGACCGGGATTACCTGGCTTTCTCCGTCAAGACCACGTTCTAAGAGGATTTGCGCATGACCATTCAGTTCACTCTAAAGGCCTTGTGCTTAACCCTGCTGGCCGCCGCCGCGCCGATGACCTTGGCCGCCAGCGCTGAACAAGCGGCCGCGCTGGGCAAGACCCTGACACCCTTCGGTGCCGAGAAAGCCGGCAATGCCGATGGCAGCATCCCGGCCTGGGACGGTGGCTACACCAAGGTCGATCCGAGCTACGTCCCGGGTGGTAAGCGGGGTGATCCGTTTGCCGCGGACAAACCCTTGTACAGCATCACCAGCCAGAACCTGGCCAAGTACGCCGACAAGCTCAGTGACGGCACCAAGGAGCTGTTCAAGCGCTTCCCGGAGACCTATCGCATCGACGTCTATCCGACCCGGCGCACGGCGGCCGCGCCGCAGTGGGTCTATGACAACACGCTCAAGAATGCGACCCGCGCCAAACTGGTCAATAGCAGCGCCGGCCTGATCCCCGACGGTGCCTATGGCGGGATCCCGTTTCCGATTCCCCAGAACGGTACCGAAGCCATCTGGAACCACCTGCTGAACTGGCGCGGTACCTCGGTCGCGGCGCATTTTCGCCACTATCTGATGACGGCCGACGGCAACCAGGTGATGACGAGCGACGGCCTGTTGACTCAGGAAATGCCCTACTACTTCGAGGAGGGCGGTCCTGAAAACTACTCGGGTGACTACTGGCTGGTGCACTTTGTCAATCTTGGCCCGGCGATTCGTGCCGGCGAGCAGATCCTGGGGCGCGAGAACATCAATGGCGACAAATCCCAGGCCCATGTCTATCTGAGCGGCCAGCGTCGGGTGCGCACGCTGCCCAACGCCTGCTGCGATACACCGACGCCGTCCACCGCCGGGGTCATGTCCTTCGACGAGCTGAGCGTATGGGGCGGTCGCACGGATCGGTTCGACTGGAAACTGGTGGGCAAGCAGGAGATGTACGTCCCCTACAACACCAACAAGGCGCAGAACGCTGCACAGCCGCAGGACCTGCTAGGCAAGCATCATCTGAACCCGGATTACGTGCGCTGGGAGCTACACCGCGTCTGGGTGGTCGAGTCGACGCTGGCCGCCGGCAAGCGTCACCAGTTGCCCAAGGGCCGTTACTACCTCGACGAGGACACTTGGCAGGCCCTGCTCGGTGACCGTTGGGATGCCAGCGGTCAACTGGCCAAGACCCTCTGGTCGCTGCCTTCCGTATTGCCCGACCTGCCAGGCCTGGTGCAACTGTCTGCCGGTTTTTATGACCTGACCTCCGGCGCGTGGTTTATCCAGAACCTCTACGCCGGCTTGCCGGAACAGTATCACGCGGTTGATCGCTACAAGGCTTCGGAGTTCTCGCCGGCGGCGATGGCGGGGCGCGGCGTGCGTTAACTGAGCTGAGAGTCAAGGACATGCCTGTCGGCGTGTCCTTGGGGTACGAGTGTTTGTCCGAGGTAGGTTATGAACAGAATCAGTCAGGCGGGCGCTTTGCTCTTGGCCCTGTATTTGCCCTTCGCCGCGAGCGTGTGCCTGGCCGGGCCGGTTGCGGTGGGCGTGCCGCTCGATACCCCGGCCATGCGGGTACCGGCTGCGCAGAATGGCGTATTGATCGACCTGGCGCGTGCCGGCACGCGTCTGGTGGCCGTGGGCGAGCGCGGCCTGGTGCTGTTCTCCGACGACAATGGGCAAAGCTGGCATCAGGCTTCGGTACCGGTTTCGGTCAGCCTGACGGCGGTGCGCTTCGTGGATGCGCAAAAGGGGTGGGCTGTCGGCCACGCGGGTGTGGTGCTGGCGACGCTGGATGGTGGTGAACACTGGACGCTGCAGCTCGACGGTGCGCGCGTGGCACAGCTGGAGCTGGACGCCGCCAGGGCGGACCAGGCCACGGCTGCCGACCTGGATGCCGCCCAGGTACGGGTACAAAATGCCGAGCGTCTTGTCGCCGATGGTCCAGACAAACCGTTCCTGGCGCTGGAATTCGTCGATGCGCGCCGCGGGTTGATCGTCGGTGCCTACGGTTTGGCGCTGCTGACCACCGATGGTGGCGCCACCTGGCAGTCGCTGATGGGGCATGTCGCCAACCCGAACGGCTTGCACTTGTACGCCATCAGTCGTCAGGGCACACGTTGGTTCCTGGCTGGCGAACAGGGTTACCTGGCGCGCTCGGACGACGACGCGGCGTCGTTCAGCCAGTTGGACAGCCCCTACGAAGGCAGTTTCTTCACCTTGCAGAATCGCGCGGATGGCGCGCTGGTGGTCGCAGGTCTCAAGGGCAATGCCTTTATCTCCCACGACGCTGGTGCCAGTTTCCAGCGTCTGTCGGTACCCGTACCCATCTCTTTCAACGACGCCACCCGCCTGGCCGACGGCCAACTGCTGCTGGTCAATCAGGGCGGCACGTTGTTTCGCAACAGCGAGCAGACCGGGGCGGCGCTTCTGCCACTGGGCAACCCCTTGGGCAAGCCTGTTTCAAGTGTGATCGAGGCCGCCGATGGCAGCCTGATCGTTGCCGGTTTCACCGGGCTGCAGCGTCTTGCGCAGCCAGCCACTGCCGCTTCGGAGTGAGGTTATGACGTCCCCTGGTAATTTTTCCCAGTCCCCTGCGAATGCGTTCGAAGACTTCGATCCGCGTTCCGGTTCGGTGCTCGAGCGAGCCCTGTTCAACCATCGCTTGTGGGTGTTGCTGCTGTGCCTGGCGACCACGCTGGTGCTGGGTTGGCAATCCAGTCGTGTCGAGCTCAATGCCAGTTTCGAAAAAATGATCCCCACCCATCAGCCCTATATCGCCAACTACCTTGAGCACCAAAAGGAACTGAGCGGGCTGGGTAATGCAGTGCGCATCGCGGTGGTCAACAAGCGGGGCGATATCTACGACAGCACCTACCTCAAGACCCTGCAGGCGTTGAGCGACAAGATCTACCTGCTGCCCGGTGTCGACCGTGCATACATGAAATCGCTCTGGACACCGGCCACGCGCTGGGTGGCGGTGACCGAGGCGGGCCTGGAGGGTGGGCCGGTCATTCCGGATAACTACGATGGCGGCGCCGCGAGCCTTGCAGCATTGCGGCGCAATGTGCAGCTGTCCAACGAAATCGGCCAATTGGTGGCGCTCGACCAGACCTCGAGCATCATCCAGGTACCGCTGTTGCAGCGGACCCCCGATGGCCGGCCATTGGACTACACCCAGCTGTCGCAACAACTGGAGTCGTTGCGCAGCCAATACCAGAGCGACGGCATCGACATTCGCATCACCGGTTTCGCCAAGAAAGTCGGTGACCTGATCGCCGGCCTGCAGCAGATCCTGATCTTCTTCGCCGTGGCGATCCTGATCACCACGGTTGTGCTGTATTGGTACACCCGCTGCATACGCAGCACCTTGCTGGTGGTGTTCTGCTCATTGGTGGCGGTGGTCTGGCAGCTCGGCCTGCTGCCGCTACTGAATTATCAACTGGACCCCTATTCGGTGTTGGTGCCGTTCCTGGTGTTTGCCATTGGCATGAGCCATGGCGCACAGAAGATGAACGGCATCATGCAGGACATCGGGCGCGGCATGCACCGGGTGGTCGCCGCGCGCTTCACTTTCCGTCGCCTGTTCCTTGCCGGTCTCACCGCGCTGCTGTGCGATGCGGTCGGCTTCGCGGTGCTGATGATCATCAAGATTCAGGTGATCCAGGACCTGGCGATGATCGCCAGTATCGGCGTGGCTGTGCTGATCTTCACCAACTTGATCTTGCTACCCATATTGCTTTCCTACGTTGGGGTCAGCGGCCGCGCGGCGCGACTGAGCCTGAAAAGCGAGCATGCCGAACAAGCGGGCCAGCATCGCCATGGGTTCTGGCGTTTCCTGGATCTGTTCACTCAGCGCCGCTGGGCGGCGTTGTGCATCGCCCTGAGCTTGGCGCTGGCGACGCTCGGCTTCGTGGTCAGCCTGCAATTGAAAGTCGGGGATCTGGATGCGGGCGCGCCCGAGCTGCGGGCCGACTCGCGCTACAACCAGGATGATGCATTCCTCACCCGGCATTACGGCGCCAGCAGCGATCTGTTCGCGGTCATGATCAAGACCCCCGCCAGCGCCTGTTCGCGCTATGACATCCTGAACAAGGTCGATGCCCTCGACTGGCAGTTGCGCACCTTGCCGGGTGTCGATTCGACCAACTCCCTGGCGTTGCTCAACCGCCGCATGCTGGTGGGCCTCAGCGAAGGCAGCCCGAAGTGGTATGAGCTGCAGAACAACCAGGCGATGCTCAACATGGTCACCGCCGGCGCGCCGCGCGGCCTGTACAACGAAGACTGCAGCCTGCTGACGCTGTACGTCTACCTCTCCGACCACAAGGCGCAAACCCTGAGCCGCCTGGTCGATCACGTCGAGCAATTCGCCGCGGCGAACAATACCGACGATGTCCAGTTCCTCCTGGCCGCTGGCAATGCCGGGATCGAGGCAGCGACCAACATTGTCGTCAAGCAGGCCAACCGCGAAATGCTGTTCTGGGTCTACGGCGCGGTGATCCTGCTGTGCCTGATCACCTTCCGCTCCTGGCGCGCCACGATTTGTGCGGTGATCCCGCTGATGCTCACGTCGATCCTCTGTGAGGCGCTGATGGTCTGGCTGAACATCGGCGTCAAGGTCGCGACCCTGCCGGTGATCGCCCTCGGCGTGGGCATCGGCGTCGACTACGCGTTGTACGTGATGAGCATCCTGCTCGGTCATATGCGACAGGGCACAAGCCTGTCGCAGGCGTATTACCGGGCACTGCTGTCCACCGGCAAGGTGGTGATGCTGACCGGTGTGACCCTGGCGATCGGCGTGGCCACCTGGATGTTTTCGCCGATCAAGTTCCAGGCCGACATGGGCGTGCTGCTGGCTTTCATGTTCGTCTGGAACATGGTCGGCGCGCTGGTTCTGTTGCCGGCCCTGGCTCACTTCCTGTTGCCGAGCAAACGGGTGAGCACGGGGCAAGCCGAGGCTAAGCCCAACCATTCGACGAGCCTGCCGCTGATGCCTGCCGCAGCCGAGGAGGGGGCCTGCGCGAAGCACTCACTGCGCCTGCCGTCGGGACACGATCAAACGACCACGGCGGCTGCTAATTCCGTCGCGTCATAACAACAAGAAAGGACTTTCCCATGCCTCGTGTGTATCTGTTCCAGCAGTCTCTATGGCTTGACCTTATCGCCGGCCTGAGCGCCTTCGGCATGGCGTTCTGCGCGACCCAACCAGCGGAGGTGCGTGATGAACGTTGAACGTCAGGCGCGGCTGCCGCAATCCTTGTTGCTCTTGCTCGGCAGTTGTCTGCCGGTACTTGGCGCGGTGCTGCTGGCGCCCATCCTGCCGCGTATGCAGGAGCACTTCGCCGACACGCCGGGTGTGGCGGTGCTGGTGCCCATTGCCCTGACGCTACCGGCGTTGATGATTGCGTTGTTGGCCCCCGTGGCCGGGATCATCGCCGACCGACTGGGGCGCAAACCGTTGCTGATCGGTGCGATGGTGCTCTACACCGTCTGTGGCGTGCTGCCGCTCTGGCTGGAGTCGCTGCAGGTCATCGTGATCAGCCGCGCCGGCATCGGTGTGGCCGAGGCGGCGATCATGACCTGCTGCACCACGATGATGGGTGACTACTACAGCGGTGCACGGCGTGAACGCATGTTCGCCCTGCAGATGGTTGCGACCTCGTTGTCGGCGGCGATTTTCATTGCCGTCGGTGGCGTGCTCGGCGAGCACGGCTGGCGCACCCCGTTTGCCCTGTATGGGTTGGGGCTGCTGTTCCTGCCGCTGATGGCTTGGTTGCTGTGGGAGCCGCGTGGGCAGGTTGTCACTGCGACGACGATGAGCCGGGCATTCCCCTGGCGTCCCCTGGCACCGTTGTATGCCCTGGCATTCCTGGCCGGCTTGAGCTTGTTCATCGTGCCGGTACAAGTGGGCTATCTGCTCAACCTGCTGCATGTCGAAGGGTCGCAGCAGATCGGCATGACCATGGGCGCCAGTCAGTTCGGCGTACTGGTCGGCGCTCTGGGTTTCCGATTGTTCCGTGGTGTCCCGGCGCACCGGCAGATGCTCCTGGCCTTTGTCGCGGCCGGTATCGGTGGCGGGCTGCTGGCGGTGGCCGGCAGTCATGGGCTGGTGGTGATCGCCGTCCTGATCAACGGCCTGGGCATCGGCCTGATGATGCCGACCCTGCTCACCTGGATCATGGCCCAGGTCGATTTCCAGCAGCGTGGCCGCGCCGCCGGCGGCTTCACGGCGATGTTCTTCGCCGGTGAGTTCGCCAGCCCGCTGGTGGTGCTGGCGATCACGGGTGGGGTGATCAGCGCTTTGCCGGCCGCCCTGGGAATCGTCGCGGGCGTTCAACTGTTGGTGGCCTTGGCCTGCATTCGTTTGCGGGGCAGCGGGTCTGCTTTTCCCACAGCGGTTGCCGCAGACCCTGAGCGCTGACCTGCCCATTCGTCGTTTCATCAAAATAAGAACAATGAGGAGAACATCATGAGTTATTTGCTCGACACCTGGTATATCGCTGGATGGGCAGACGAGCTGGCGCAAGGTGGGATGCTTGGCAGAACCATCGTCGAACAACCCATCGTGTTCTTTCGCGATAGCCAGGGTGTGATCCAGGCACTCGCCGATCGTTGTCCGCACCGTTTTGCCCCGCTGCACATGGGCAAGATTGTCGGCGACAGCGTGCAGTGCCCGTACCACGGCTTGCGTTTCGATGGCAGTGGCCAATGCACGCACAACCCCCATGGCGATGGCACCGTCCCCAAGGCTGCCTGTGTTCGCGCGTTCGCGGTCGTCGAGCGCCATGGGGCGATCTGGGTCTGGCCAGGCGATTCGAGCCAGGCCAACGATGGGCTGATCCCTGATTTTTCCTTCCTCGAACAGGCTCCAACCCACGCCAAGGGGCATGGGTATTTACCAACCCGTGCGCACTACGAGTTGCTGTCCGACAACATCATGGACCTGAGCCACGTTGATTTCCTGCACCCCGATACGCTTGGTGGCGGGGCGTTGTCACGCACGCGCGCCACCATCGAGGAGTTGCCCAACGATCGCGTGCGCATCAGTTGGTGGGCGCCCGATGACGTTCCCCCGCCGGCTTTCGGCGCTCACCTTGAAGACCCGACCCGGGCAGACGTCTGGGCCGAAGTCATCTGGCACGCACCCGGCCTGATGCTGCTGGGCAGTGGCGCCACGCCTCCAGGGTGCCCCAGGGAAGAGGGTCCCGTGACATGGAACCTGCACCTGATGACACCGCAGGACGCGACGAACACCCATTACTTCTTTGCCAATACACGCAGTTTCGAGCAGGACAATGCTCAGTTGAATGCCTTCGTCCAGGACATGTTGATCGGTATTTTCGCCGGTGAAGACAAACCCATGGTCGAGGCTCAACAGCGCCAGATTGGCGAAGTTGATCTGCTCGGCCTTAACCCAGTGTTGCTGCCAGTCGATGCCGGCGCCGTACGTTGCCGACGTGTTCTGCGTCGGTTGATTGAAGCCGAGCGGGCAAGGACACAAGCCAGCCTGTGACCCACCTGTCGTTTTGAAAAGAGGAATTGCGATGAGTTTTCTACGCAACGTCTGGTATGCGGCCGCCTGGGGCGTCGAGGTCAAGGCCGGGGCGCTGTTCCAACGAACCCTGCTCAATGAGCCCGTGGTGTTTTTCCGTGATACCCAAGGCACCGCTCAAGCCATTGCCGATCGGTGCCCACACCGTTTTGCGCCCTTGGGCATGGGCGTGCTCAAGGGCGATGCGGTGCAGTGTCCGTACCACGGCCTGACGTTTGATGGCCATGGCACCTGCGTGCACAACCCCCACGGCGATGGTGCTATTCCCCGGGCCGCCAAGGTCAAGGCCTATCCCCTGGTTGAACGGCATAGCTTGTTGTGGATCTGGATGGGCGATACGCCCCAGGCCGATGCGGCGCTGATCCCGGATTTCAGTTGCATGGACAATGACAATTGGTATGTCGGCAAACGCTACCTGCACGCCAAGGCCAACTACGTGCTGGAAACCGACAACATCATGGACCTGAGTCATATCGAGTTTCTGCACCCGGCTACGTTGGGTGGCGATGGTGTCAAGAGCGCGCTGACGAACGTCCGGGAGGACGGCGACACCGTCTGGTCCAATCGCCAAACTGTTGCGGAAATCATGCCTGAGTTTCTCTACAAGGCCTGGAACATCCCCCAAGGCATCCCGGTGGATCGTTGGATCGACGTGCGTTGGGATGCCCCTGCGAATATGTTGCTGTTCTCCGGTGCAGTGGCGACAGGGCTCCCCAGGGAGCAGGGCGTTTCCACGCCGATCCCCCATCTGTTCACCCCAGAGACCGAAACCACGACGCACTACTGGTTCTCAGTCTGTTTTCCCAAGGCGATGGGCGAGTTCGCCGAGAGACTCGCTGATGAGCAGGTGGCCGCGATCAGCCAGCCTTTTGCCGATGAAGATTTGCCAATGCTGGAGGCTCAGCAGCGGATGATGGGAGATGCGGGCTTCTGGGACCTTAAACCGGTCTTGCTGATCGGAGATGCCGGAGCCATTCGCGCGCGGCGCGTGCTCGATCGGCTGATTGCCGCTGAACATTCAGTGGGTGCCCAGTGATGATCGATGTCGTTGTGACCCGCAAGCATCGCGAAGCCGAAGGCATCTACAGCTTCGAACTGGTCCCGGCCGACGATTCCACGCTGCCTGCTTTCAGTGCCGGCTCGCATATCGACGTGCATCTGCCCAATGGCCTGGTGCGCCAGTACTCACTATGCAATCACCCGCAAGAGCACCACCGCTACCTGCTGGGCGTGTTGCTCGACCCGGCGTCTCGCGGCGGCTCGCAGGCCATGCACGAGCAAGTGCACGAAGGTACCCGGCTGCGGATCAGCGAGCCACGCAACCTGTTCCCGTTGGAGCATGGGGCGGAGTACAGCGTGCTGTTCGCGGGCGGTATCGGCATCACGCCGATCCTCTGCATGGCCGAGCGCCTGGCGCGGATCGGTGCGCCTTTCGAGTTGCACTACTGCGGTCGCTCGGCCCAGCGCATGGCCTTTATCGAGCACACCCGCCATTCGGCGTTTGCCGATTGCGTGCACGTTCATGTGGACGATGGTGAGGATGCTCAGCGTCTGGACAGTGCTCGGGTCTTGTCCGCGCCGGCGAGTGATCACCACCTGTACGTCTGTGGCCCTACTGGCTTCATGGAGCACGTGCTCGGCACGGCGCGCGAGCAGGGCTGGGCCGAGGCGCAATTGCACCGTGAGTACTTTAGCGCCGCCGCTGTCCCGACGGGTGAGGCGGGCAGCTTCGAGGTGCAACTGGCTAGCACGGGACAGTGTTTCCACGTGCCAGCCGCGCTCAGCGTTGCCCAGGTGCTGCTGGAGGCGGGTATCGATGTTCCCTTGTCCTGCGAGCAGGGCATCTGTGGCACCTGCATCACGCGCGTGCTGGAAGGTGAGCCGGAGCATCGCGACATGTTCTTGACCGATGCCGAACGGGCCCGCAACGACCAGTTCACGCCGTGTTGCTCGCGTGCCAGGAGCGCCCGGCTGGTGCTCGATCTTTAAGGTTTTTTCATGCATCCATCTTTACCCGCTGCCGTGTTTCGCCAATTGATTGAGGAGTCGAACATGCAACAACTTCCTGGTTTCAAACGCGTGGTCACCGGGCACGACGCCCAGGGCCAGGCGGTGGTCGCGCTCAGCGGACCGACGCCCAATAGCTTCCCGCTCAAGTCCGTACCCGGCACGGTCTTCCATGAGATCTGGAACAGTGGCGCCAGCCCGGCCGTGCTGGATAACGGCGACGACCCCACTCGTAAGCCGCTCCAGTTGAGTCCGGCACCGCTGGGCAGTGTGATCCGGGTGGTGGATATTCCGCCCGACAGCATGCAGAACCAAATCAGCGCCGAGGACGCCTTGGCCGCCTTCGCCGAAATTGGCCAGGCCCATGCCGGCACGGGACAGGCGGATTCGAGACACAAGCTGATGCACCGCACCGAAACGCTCGATTACGGCGTGGTCACGGAGGGTGAGGTGTGGTTGGTGCTCGATGGCGAGGAAGTGCATCTCAAGCGCGGTGACATCGTCGTGCAGCGAGGCACCAACCACGCCTGGAGCAATCGCACCGAGCAGATGGCCCGCATGCTCTTCGTCCTGCTCGATGGCCGCTTCGCCCCCGAGCTGCAAGGAGAACCGTCATGAAGCTCAGTACTCTCAAGCATCCCAGCCGCGACGGTCGCCTGCTGGTGGTGTCGCGCGACCTGGCCTGGGCGGTGGAGGCCAGCGATATTGCCGCGACGCTGCAGGATGCCATCGAGCGTTGGCCGAGCGTCGAAGCGGCCTTGCGCTTGCGGTATGACGCCTTGAACGAAGGCATGCTGACCGGTGCCTTCCCCTTTGATCCGCAGCAAGCCGCCGCACCCTTGCCACGTGCCTGGCAGTGGCTGGACGCCTCGTCTTTCCTCAGTCATGGCGAGCGCATGCAGAAAGCGTTCGCACTGGACCCGATCGAAGGTGTTGAACATACGCCGCTGATGTATCAAGGCTGTGGCGATGATTTTCTGGGAGCCCACGACGACATCGTGCTACCCAGTGAAAGCCACGGTATCGATTTCGAAGGTGAATTCGCGGTGTTGGTCGATGAAGTCCCCATGGGCTGCTCGGCGCAAGATGCTGTCGACCATGTTCGGCTCATCGTGCAAGTCAACGATGTCAGCTTGCGTGCGCTCGCCCCCCGTGAAATGAAGACCGGCTTCGGTTTTATCCAGGCCAAATCCTCGTCGAGTTTTGCCCCGGTGGCGATCACCCCCGACGAGTTGGGCGAGGCCTGGCGCGACGGGCGCGTGCACCTGCCGCTGAGGGTCGAATGGAATGGCCAGTGGTTTGGTCATGCCCATGGCGGCGCCATGCATTTCGGCTTTCATCAGTTGATCGCCCATGCGGCCATGACCCGGCGACTCCGGGCCGGCTGCGTGATCGGTTCTGGCACGGTTTCCAATGCCGACCCCACGGTTGGTGCGGCCTGCATCGCCGAACGTCGTGCCGTTGAGATGATCGAGCAAGGGGCGCCACAGACACCCTTCATGCGCTTTGGTGACCGCGTGCGCATGGAAGTCTTCGACCTGCAAGGGCAGTCGGTTTTCGGGGCGATAGACCAGTGTGTCGTGCGCGGAGGCCTCCCATGCGCGTGATGATTACCGGGGCCAATGGTTTTGTCGGCCGGGCGCTGGTGAAACGATTGCTCCAAACCAATGAACTGCAAGGCCGGTCGATCAGCGCGTTGATACTGCTGGATAAAGAGTTGGCAGGGTTTGCCGACGATAAGCGCCTGCGTCGGCATTGCGGCAGTGTGACCGATGCCGCGTTACTGCGCCGCGCGCTGGCCGATGGCATCGATGTGGTTTTTCACTTGGTCAGCATCCCCGGTGGAGCGGCCGAGCAGCACTATTCACTGGGCTATCAGGTCAACCTGCTGGCAAGCCTGGAGCTGCTTGACCAGTTGCGCCAGCAGCCTGGTGCGCCGGTGCTGGTGTATGCCAGCAGCGTGGCGGTGTACGGCGGCGACCTGCCGGCGCGCATCGATGAGCGTGCCGTGCCGCGCCCGCAGTTGAGCTACGGTGCGCACAAGGCGATGGTGGAAATGGCCCTCAACGACCTTGCCCGACGAGGCGAGGTGGACGGTCGTGCCGTGCGCCTGCCCGGCATTGTCGCCCGTCCACGTGAACCCAATGGACTGCGTTCGGCGTTCATGAGCGATCTGCTGCACGCCTTCGCCGAAGGCCAGCCGTATTGCTGCCCGGTTTCGCCGCAGGCGCAGGCCTGGTGGATGTCCGTACGGTGTTGCGTGGATAACCTGTTACGGGCCGCCGAACTGCCCGCCGCCGAACTTGGCGAGTCACGTGTCTGGCAATTGCCGTTGTTGCACCTGTCCATTGCCCAGGTCATCGATGCCCTGGCCGCTGCCTACGGCCAGGAACGCCGCGCGCTGATCAGCTTCGCACCGGATGCCGGGCTGCAAGCGTTGTTCGGCAACTTTCCTGCAATGAAAACCCCTCTGGCCCGTGCCCTTGGCTTTCGCCATGACGGCTCGGCTGCCGCTTTGATACGAAACAGTTTGAACGCTGCTGCCCCGGCGCGTCGTGTGCGTGGACGGGTGGCGCTTGGAGTGACTGATCATGCAATCAACTAAACGCCGCCTGGTGGACCTGTCCGTTACCCTGGACAACAACCCCTACACCGACCCACCGCCGTTGCTGCCGAAAATCGACTACATGGACCATCAGCAAGGCTGGCCGGAGATGGCCGCGATGTTCCCCGGCCTGTCCAAGGCGCAACTGCCCGGCGACGAATCCTGGGCGGCTGAGCGCCTGCAGATCACGACGCACAGCGGTACGCATATGGATGCCCCTTGGCACTACGCCTCGACCACGGACGGTGGCAAGCCGGCGTTTGGCATCGACGAGTTGCCGTTGGAATGGTGCCTGCAACCCGGCGTGAAGCTGGACTTTCGTCATTTGCCGGATGGCCATGTGGTCAGCGCCGCCGAAGTGCAAGCCGAGCTGGCGCGCATCGACCACGTGCTGCAGCCGTTGGACATTGTCCTGGTCAACACTCGCGCCGGTGCGCTGTTCGGTCAGCCAGGGTATCTGGATGCCGGGGTTGGTATCGGCCGCGAGGCTACGTTGTACATGCTCGAGTGCGGCGTGCGCGTGGTCGGCACCGATGCCTGGAGCTGGGACGCGCCGTTCAAGTACACACGCGAACGCTTCGCCGCCACGGGCGACGCCTCGATCATCTGGGAAGGGCACAAGGCCGGGCGCGACATCGGCTACGGCCAGATGGAAAAACTGGCCAACCTGGAATGCCTGCCGGCCCATGGTTTCCAGGTGTCCTGCTTCCCCTACAAAATCAGGCACGCTTCGGCCGGCTTTGTCCGCGCCGTCGCGATTTTCGAGGTGTGAACGTGCCGGCGGCCGGTGGGAAAAAACGCGGCAGCCTGTCCCAGGGGCTCGAGGCGCTGCTGTCAGGGCTCATTCTTGAGGGACGACTGCGTGGTGGTGAACAGTTGCCCACCGAATCGGTCCTCATGCTTGAGCATGGGGTCAGCAGAACCGTGGTGCGCGAGGCCATGTCGCGTCTGCAGGCTGCTGGAATGGTCGAGACACGCCACGGTATCGGGACGTTTGTGCGCGGTAGCACCCTGTCGCTGGGGGCCTTCATCGACCCGGCGACCCTCGGCATCATCACAGATTCGCTGGCGATCATGGAGTTTCGGATCGGTCTTGAGGTAGAAGCCGCCGGGCTCGCCGCCTTGCGACGCAGCCCGGATCAGTTGGCGGGGTTGCGGGCGCTCCTCGATCAGCTCGGGCAGCCTGCGGTCAGCGTCAATGATCGGGCCGCGTTGGATTTTCAGTTCCATTTGAGCATTGCCCAGGCGACAGGCAACCACTACATCGCGAGTACACTGCTCAACCTGGGCGTGGTCATCATCCCGCGCAGCCGACTGGATTGTGCGCGACTGTTTCACGATGAGCCTGCGCACTACGAACAGCGCATGCAAAGCGAGCACGAACAGATTTACCAGGCGATCTTCAATCAGGACGCTGAATGTGCGTGCGCTGCCATGCGCCTGCACCTTCACGACAGTCGCGAGTATCTGCATCAGGCCCGCCAAGAACTGCTGATATGACAAATACCCAGAACTCCCAGGTGCCAGCCACGGCCACGCAGCATCCTGCCACGGCGCTCACCATCATCGATCCTCGCTGGACCTTGTTCGTACGTGTCGTGGCGGCTGGCAGTCTCAGCAAAGCGGCCGTACTGCTGGATATGCCGCAGTCCATGGTGAGTCGCAATATTGCCGTGCTCGAGTCGCAATGTGGCGAGCGCCTGTTTCATCGTACGGGGCGCGGGGTGGTCCTGACCGAATTTGGCGAGCAGTTGTTGCCGTGTATATCGGGCCTTCTCGCGGACGCTGAAGGGCTTGCCGATGACATTCGCAACCTGCGTGGCAAACCGGTGGGCGAGGTGGTCGTAGGCATGTTGCCCTCCGCGGTGCGTCGGTTTGCAGGAACGCTTTTTTCTGCGGTGCGCGCCCAGATGCCGGGGGTGAGGTTGCACCTGATCGAGGGCGCGAGCGCTCAACTCGAAGAGCAACTGCACGATGGTCGCCTGGATATGGCACTGGTGCTGCGCGAGAGCGAGGCCAGCATCGGGCAAGCCCACTTGCTGGCCAGGCTACCGCTGCATCTGGTGGGGCCCGCCGTCGATCCTCTGTTCGGCAATCGAGATATTGCGCTGAAAAATCTATCGGGGTTGCCATTGGTCGTGCCCGGGCGACCGCATTTGCTGAGGGCCAGGCTCGATCATCTGGCCGCCGAGCATGGCGTGGCGTTGTGCGTAGCCGTCGAAGCCGACTCCGTCCAACTTCAGTACGAAGTCGTGGCGGCCGGTGGCGGTTATGCGATTGCTTCTGTACTACCGGGCTCGCTGGATCAACGGCTGATGTCATCGCGTATCGTCGAGCCACTTCTCGAGCGCTTTGTCGTGCTGGTCGAGTCGCCCCGTCGTCCCTTGACCCGTGCCTCCCGTGAAGTACGCCGGCTGATCTGCAGTCTGGCCATGCCATCGATTTGAGCGATAGCTGCTTTCGATCCCCAGCAGTATTCGGTGGGGTGTGGGCCTCGTAGGGTGTCAGTCAATCACCGATTGATACCCGATTGCGAGGTTAGCGCTATGCATCACCCCCAAGAGTCCCAAGCCATGGCCCCGACGCTTTTTCTCAGCGACGCCGATGTTGCCTCGCTCGCCGACTGGAGCACCGCCGTTGCCGCGCTCGCCGAGGCGTACGCACACCCTGCATCGGATGCCATGGTACCGCCTCGTTCCATGGCCCGGGGCGATGGCATCTGGCTGCGCAGTTTGACCGCTGTACCCCCGGCTGGCGGCCATATGGGCTGCAAGTTGATCGCGGCCTCGATGCGGGCGCGTTGCGCCAGCTACCTGATCGCATTGTTCAACCAGCAAACCATGGCACTCAGCGCCTTGATCGATGGCAATCGGGTGACGGGGTTGCGCACCGCGGCAACCGCTGCGTTGGCGGTCGATTTGCTGGCGCCCAAGCGCGCGCTGCGGGTGGGTGTGATTGGCTCGGGATTTGAGGCCCGTGGCGCGTTGGACTGCCTTAAGTCCGTGCGCGATGTGGCCCATGTCCGGGTCTTCAGTCCGACGCCCGCGAGCCGCGAGCGGTTTGCCGAAAGTTTCAGGCCCGGGCTGGATATCCAAGCGGTGAGCAGCGCGCAAGAGGCCGTACGGGATTGTGACGTGGTGATTTGTGCCGCACGCAGCCGTGACGAGTCCCCGGTACTGCAAGGCGCCTGGCTTTGCCCGGGCGCTACGGTCGTGTCGCTGGGGTCCACCTTGCCTGAGCAACGGGAGGTTGACCCGGTCACGATGGAGCGAGCCGTCTGCATCGTCGCGGATATGCCGCAAGAGGTGCTTCACGATACGGGTGACGCCATTGCTGCGATCAGTGCCGGCGTTTATGTCGCCGACAAGTTGGTCGCGCTGTCGGACCTGGTGGCGGGTCGTGTCAACCCGCGCCAGAACGCCAACGACATCGTCCTCTACAAATCGGTGGGCTCGGCGCTGCAGGATGTCGTCATCGCACAAGCGCTGTACGAGCGCGCCAGGAAACAAGGCCTCGGCATCGAGCTGCCTGCCAGCATTATCCCTGTCTCGAAATAACCCCTCACTGTTCAAAGGAAATCACCATGGCCACTTACAAGAAAGCGGATGCCCGTGCCTGGGCGCGGGAATACCTGGTGGGCTGCTCGGCGGTCACCATTCCGAGTTTTAGCGCCGACCTGAAGCGTCTCAATGAACGGGGCATACGCCACGATATCGAACAGGTGGCAGGACTGGGTTACAGCAGCACGTTGCTGTGCAGCGAACTGGCGATCTCTGCCCAGGAAAACGCTCAGTTCACGGCCTGGGCCCGTGAGTCGGGGAAAAACCTGATCCTGTTCTTCCATGCGGCTTTTGGCACGCTGGCGGAGAACATCGAGGCGGTGAAGCTCGCCGAGAATGCCGGTGCAGACATCGTCCTGCTCTCCTATCCGCCGCAGTTCTGGCCGACCAGCGAGCAGGAAATCTACGACTACACCAAGTCGTTCTGCGACGCGACGGACCTCGCCGTCATGCTGTTCCCGATTCCGCTCTGGGGCTTTGAGCGCGTGCATCCGGCAGGGATGTCGTTGGAGTTGGTTCGTCGGCTGTTGGCCGATTGCCCGAACATCGCGGCCATCAAGTCGGAGCAAGGGTTCCCGCTGCCGGCGGGTATTTGCGAAATGTACTACCACTTTCGTGATCAGGTGGTGATCAGTTGCCCGATCGAAGCTGACGCGATCCCCCTGATGAGCCTGATGAAACTGCAGTTTTCCGGCACCAGCAACACGGCCTGGATGAGCGACTACTACCCGAAAGCTTTCGAACTGGCCCGCACGGGCCGCTTCGAGGAGGCGATGGAGCTGTATTGGAAGGTCAATCCGGCCCGCAGCGCCAACGGCGCCGCCGCGCAAAGCTATGCCGGCGGCACCGGGGTACTCAACCGCACGATGTGGAAATACCAGGATTGGCTCGCCGGCTTCAACGGTGGCCCACTGCGTGCCCCGGCGATGCGCGTGCCGGATCGCCTCATGAAGTCCCTGCGTCAAGGGTTGGTTGCGGCGGGGCTGCCGGTGACTGCGGACCCTGACAGCGCCTTCATGATCGGACGTCACCCGTGCTGATTGAGAGGATTGAAAAGTGAAGCATTTACTTAAGGATCCCACGCTGTGGCGTACCGGTGCCTACATCGCTGGAGAGTGGCTGACCGAGACGCCGAACGGCCAGTACACGCTGCGTAATCCGGTGGATCAATCGGTGTTGGCCGAGTTGCCACGCTGCGGTGAAGCTGAGGTTCGGCACGCCATCGACGCGGCGCATGAGGCCTTCGGCCCGTGGCGCCGCCTGACGGCTAAACGCCGTGGCGAGGTATTGCGCCGTTGGTACGAGTTGATGGTTGAACATCGTGAGGACATTGCCACGTTGATTACCCTGGAGGAGGGCAAGCCACTGGAGGAGGCGCGGGGTGAAGTCGATTACGCGGCGTCTTTCGTACGCTGGTTTGGCGAGGAAGCCACACGGGTGCGCGGTGATCTGATTCCAGGCGTAAAGGACACACAGCGCATTGTGGTACTGCGCGAGCCCATCGGGGTTTGCGCGGCGATAACGCCCTGGAATTTCCCCGCTGCCATGATCACGCGCAAGGCCGCTCCAGCGCTTGCGGCCGGTTGCACGATGGTCGTGAAACCGGCCAGCCAGACACCCCTGACCGCCCTGGCGCTGGCTGAACTCGCCCTGCGTGCGGGTGTGCCGGCCGGTGTTTTCAGTGTGATCACCGGCAATGACACCCGTGACATTGCCGGTGAACTCACGGCCAACCCGCTGGTGCGCAAACTCACCTTCACCGGGTCCACGGAAGTGGGCCGGCTGCTGCTGGCGCAAGCGGCACAGACGGTCAAGAAATGCTCCATGGAACTGGGCGGCAATGCCCCGTTCATTGTCTTCGACGATGCTGATCTTGATGCGGCGGCTGACGGTGTGATGTTGGCCAAGTTTCGCAATGGTGGACAGTCCTGTATCGGCGCGAATCGGGTGCTGGTGCAGTCAGGGGTCTATGACGCATTGGCCGAGCGCATCGTCGAGCGCATGGCACGCCTGAAAGTGGGCAATGGCCTGGAGCCGGGTGTACAGGTTGGGCCGTTGATCGATGACGCGGCGGTACGAAAATCCCAGGCGCTTGTCGATGATGCGCTGGCGCAAGGCGCTCGACTGCTGTCCGGCGGCAAGCCCCATGCCCTGGGCGGGTGTTTCTTCCAACCCACCTTGTTGGCCGATGTGACTCATGGGATGCGGGTCGCCCGCGAAGAGATCTTCGGCCCGGTCATGCCACTGGTGCGTTTCGACAGGGACGACGAAGCCATTGCGATGGCCAACGACAGCGAGTTCGGCTTGGCGGCATATCTGTTCAGCCGCGACGCGGCCCGTATCTGGCGCAACGCCGCCCGCATCGAATCGGGCATGGTGGGCATCAACTGTGGCTTGATTTCAAATGAGGTCGCACCCTTCGGTGGGGTCAAGCAGAGCGGTCTTGGGCGAGAAGGATCTCACCTTGGGATCGATGAGTTCCTTGAGGTGAAATACCTCTGCTGGGATGGCTTGGAAAACGTGTGAACCCACGTCTGCGGTTCATATGAACCGCAGTTCGCTTCATATGCGCGAGGCAAGTCAACCTCACTGCAAACTGCCCACCGCCATCGCGAGCAAGCTCGCTCCCACAGGTTTTTGTGTTGTGTCCAGATACCGTGAACACGCGCTGCCCCTGTGGGAGCGAGCTCGCTCGCGATGACGCCGGCACATCGAGCATCACTGCAAACTGACTCTCCGCCATCGCGAGCGGGCTCGCTCCCACAGGCGGACTGCGGGTGTTCAGCAATCGAACAAGCCTTCCCTCCGACACCCATCACCTCCTGCGATACCTCTGATTGTGGAAAGCGATTTCAGCGCTGATAGCCGATTCGATAGTCTCGTTGTCGATCCGGCATTGTCAGTCGGAACTTCATGAGTTTGCGGCATTGAGTCGATAGCGCTGCAGAGCTTGTCGGTGCGCCATGCAATGTCAGCCCGATTGAAATAAGAATAATTAGGAGAGCGTGATGATTGCAGCAGTCAGTAAGGTCCTGGTGATCGGAGGCGGGTTTTCCGGTATGACCGCAGCTATCCAGCTCGCCTCTCAGGGCGTCGAAGTGGACCTGGTGGAGATAGACCCTCTGTGGTGTCCCCTGGGGGCGGGTATTACGCTCAGTGGGCCCACGTTGCGGGCGCTGGATACGGTCGGGATTCTTGAGCGGGTGGCTGGGGAAGGGTATCTGTCGACCAATTTCGATGTGTTTTCACCGGCAGGCGACCTGATCGTGCAGTTGGCGCTTCGACCTCCGGTCAGCGATAAGCCGATACCCTGTGGCGGCGGCATCCTGCGCCCGGTGCTGGCTCGGATCTTTGCCGACAAGACGCGGGAGGTGGGCACTCATGTGCGCCTCGGCATCACGTTCGACAGCATCATCGAGCACGAGAATGGCGTTGAAGTGTCTTTCACCGACGGCACCGCTGGGCGCTATGACCTGGTCATCGCTGCCGATGGCGTGCACTCGCGGATGCGCAAGGAGTTTTTCCCGGAGGCGCCCTCGCCAAAGCCCATTCACCAGAGTGTCTGGCGCGCGGTGCTGAAGCGTCCGCCGGAAATCGTACGCCCCACGCATTGGCTGGGCCGCACCAAGGTCGGCGTCAATCCCATCTCCGAAACGCATATGTACATGTTCCTCATGGAAAACCGCGAATTTTCCGAGTGGATCGATCCGGCCAGTTGGCCAGGTGAAATGGCGCGTCTGCTGGGTGAGTTCCCCGCGCCGGTCCTGCAAGGGCTGGTGCCGCAACTGTACGAGGCGGGCGCCAATATCGACTATCGTCCGCTGGCCAATTTGCTGGTGCCGTTGCCATGGCATAAAGGTCGCATCGTGCTGATTGGAGACACGGTGCATGCCACCACGCCACATCTGGCGTCCGGGGCTGGCATTGGCATCGAGAGCGCCATCGTGCTGGCCGAAGAACTGCTCGCCGATAGCGATATACAGGCTGCCCTGACGCGGTTCGAAGCGCGGCGTTGGGCGCGCTGCCAACTGGTGGTGGAGAACTCCGCGCGTCTGTGCGAGATAGAAAAGAGTGGGGGTGACAAGGAAGAGCATGCCCAGATCATGCGCGAGTCCACTGCGACGTTGGCCGAGCCTATCTGAGTCATCGGGACTCTTCGGCTGGATGCACCCTGCAAAAGAAGGTGTAGAGAGCGACCTTGAATCGCTTCAGCATCCAGTTCGAAGAGGGGGGAGGTCATCAATCTCTACTGGCACAAATCCAGGATGACGACTTCATTGACATAGACGAAAAAAGATTCAGACGGCAGCACGACGCCCTCGTCTGAAAGCTGTTGGAACAGCGATCGCTGATACTGACGAAAAACAGAAAGATCGGCTTCATGTTCAAACCACAGGCTGGAAGTGCCTTCGTATACCGCTATGTCCGGCCCGAAATAAGACGTCACTCGGTCACCCTCGGGCAGGTATCTGGCGCGAACGTGCCTGCGCAGCGCTTTCTGGAAATCCGGGTATCGATTGGCAACAGCGTCGTGAGCTGAATCCCAAGCGGTGAAGAAGGTATCCAGTTGCACCGTTGGATTTTTTTTCAGGAAGACGATCGCTTTCCATGTGTGGGGGGCTGAACCGGTATTGGAGATCTCTACTTCATCCATCAACTGAGCGGCCTGTTTGGACAGGTCGGCGAAATTTTTTGCATCGGGTCCGACGGTTTGTTGGGTATAGGGATCGCTGAAGGTGTGGATCAAGCCTGACATATCGTCAAAAAATAATTCCGTGACGGAGTCTCGGTGAAATGTTTGTGTGTAGGCGCTATCGGAGTCCACCCCGAACGCCGAGTCGATGACATGGTTCTGCACGTATCGTTTGACACCTAGAGGTTTGACCCGGGCGATTTCTCCATGCTGGTGTTCTATATAGCTCAAGAACTCGGCATGAGTCATGCCGGGTTTCCGGCGTACGGCAGCTAGCATTTTAATCATGAGGGCACTCGCGTCTGGTCGGGGTTGATCACATCGAATACGGTTTTGGCGGGCTGCACTCACCGTAATTTTTTAGAAATAAAAGATAAGACCAAGACCGCCCTTGAAACCAATCAGTGTTTCTGCTGGCAGGTATCGCGCAAAAACATGCTTGACGGGGGCCCACAGATCACGAGGCTGTTTCCGGTCAGCCACATCGTCTGCGCAGTGCAGAGCTCACGTTCCCTCGGTCCGGCGAAGGACCTCCAGGCCTCAGTTGTCAGGAAACGGCAACGACAGAAGCCAGGCGCTGAAGGCCTTCAACGCCGGCAGGTGTTGGTATCGGCTCGCATAGACAAGGTAATAGCTGCGTCCACTTTCCATCGGTTCAAACAGCGCAACCAGGTCGCCGCTCTTCAGTTCATCCTGGACCAGGATTTGTGGAACCAGCCCAATCCCGATCCCCGCCGACACGGCTTGGATCAGGTGGGCAGTCAGTTCAAAGCTCGGGCCGGATCGCATGTTGCGGTGGTCGACGTTGTGCTTGTCGAACCAGTCCGACCAGGCCCCGGGCCTTGATACGACGTTCAACAAGGCATGCTCGGCAACGTTCTCCGGCGACATTGCCCGGTACTCGGGCAATGCGGTCGGGCTGGCCACCACCACCAGTTTTTCCGTGAGCAACTGATGTGCAATGTAGCCAGGCCATTCCCCCGAGCCTGCGCAGATGATTGCATTCATGTCGTGGGTGGAGGATTGAACGTCTTCGCGGATGATCCTCGAATGTATGTGCACCAGCAGGTCCGGGTGCCTGGCATAGAATTCATGCATCCGCGGCAGCAGCCATTTGGAACCGAGGGTTGGCAGCACGGCCAGGTTCAATGGGCCGCTGTCGCTCTTGTAGGCGATGGCCTGCAACGTTGCGCTTCGAATACGCCCCAACGCGGCCGCCAGCTCGTGCTGATACAGCGCGCCGGCGGCGGTCAGTTCAATCTTTCGCCCTTCGCGGCGGAAGAGTTCGATTTCAAGTTGCGCCTCCAGGGT
Source organism: Pseudomonas fluorescens (assembly GCF_001307275.1). NCBI lineage: Bacteria > Pseudomonadati > Pseudomonadota > Gammaproteobacteria > Pseudomonadales > Pseudomonadaceae > Pseudomonas > Pseudomonas fluorescens. The sequence continues at coordinate 6,755,938 of NZ_CP012831.1, read as the reverse complement.
CTGCACCTGTCGGCTGACGGCGCTTTGGGTCAGTGCCAACTCTTCCGCGGCCTTGGTGAAGCTGCAATGGCGTGCGGCGGCCTCAAAGGCAACCAGCAGCGACATCGAGGGCGTCAGTCGTCTAGGGTTCATTCATAAAGCTCATGCAAAAACAGCAGGAATTACGTTTGCTCCGACCGTATAGGCAGGCAAGAATCATGAAAACCTTATGCAGCTGCTCGATACGTCCTGTACTGAGCATACGTAATGTGAATGCATAGATTAGCTTTTCAGCCTGTAGGAATACATCATGATTGCCCGGTTATCGCCTCCTGACCCCCAGAAAGCGACCTATGACGCTTTTCTGAATGCGCTCCAAGTGGCGGGGTTCCAAGGCGAGATTGCCCGCGACCATGGCGACCGGACGGTATTGGCCACCGACAATTCCATCTACCAGCGCCTGCCTCAAGCGGCGGTATTCCCCCTGGATGAACAGGACGTTATGATCCTGTCACGCCTGGCCGCCGAACCCGCGCACCGTGCGGTCGTGCTCACGCCGCGCGGTGGCGGCACCGGCACCAACGGGCAATCGCTCACCGATGGTGTGGTGGTCGACCTTTCCCGCCATCTGAACAACATCCTGGAAATCAACGTCGAGGAACGCTGGGCCAGGGTACAGAACGGTGTGGTCAAGGATCAGTTGAACGCAGCGCTCAAACCCTACGGTTTGTTCTTTGCCCCCGAGCTCTCGACGTCTAACCGCGCGACTATTGGCGGCATGATCAATACGGACGCGAGTGGCCAGGGGAGCTGCACCTACGGCAAGACGCGCGATCACGTGCTCGAACTTTCGACGGTGTTGCTGGGCGGTGCTCGTCTCACCAGTTCAGCCGTCGACGCCGCGCTGTTATCGGCGCTGGTCGAACGCCAGGATCGGGTGGGGGAGGTCTACCAGTGTGCGTTGGACATTGCCGATACCCACGCCGAGCTGATCAGGGACACCTTCCCGAAACTCAACCGTTGCCTGACCGGTTATGACTTGGCCCATTTGCGTGAACCCGATGGGCGCTTCAATCTGAACAGCGTTCTTTGCGGCTCCGAAGGGTCCCTGGGCTTCATCGTCGAAGCCAAACTGAACGTCCTGCCTATCCCGACATACTCCATCCTGGTAAACGTGCGTTACGCCGGGTTCATGGAGGCCTTGCGTGACGCGAAGGCGTTGATGGCAATGAAGCCGTTGTCGATCGAGACCGTGGACTCGAAAGTGCTGATGCTGGCGATGAAGGACATTGTCTGGCACGGCGTCGCCGAGTATTTCCCTGAAGACCCTGATAGGCCGACGCTCGGGATCAATCTCATCGAGTTCAGTGGGGATGACGAAGCGGCGGTTCAGCAGCAGGTTCATGAGTTCGTCCTGCACCTGCAGCGCGATACTTCTGTGGTCCGCTTGGGCCACACACTGGCCATCGGCGCCGATGCGCTCAAGCGTGTCTATGCGATGCGCAAGCGCGCCGTGGGGTTGTTGGGTAACGTCAAGGGCGAGGCCAGGCCCCAGCCGTTTGTCGAAGACACCGCTGTTCCACCCGAACACCTGGCGGACTTCATCCAGGCGTTCCGTGCGCTGCTCGATCGCCATGACCTGCAGTACGGCATGTTCGGTCACGTCGACGCCGGGGTCTTGCATGTGCGGCCGATCCTCGACATGAAGGACCCGACCCAGGCCGCCTTGATCCGGCCAATTTCCGATGCGGTCGCGGCCTTGACGCAACAGTACGGCGGACTGTTGTGGGGCGAACATGGCAAGGGCTTGAGGTCGCAATACGTGCCCGATTACTTCGGTGATTTGTACCCCGCGCTGCAAGCGCTCAAGGCGGCTTTCGATCCATTCAACCAACTCAACCCCGGCAAGATCGCCACCCCGAACACGCTGCCCGGCGCTCGATTGACCCGCGTCGATGAAGTGCAAATGCGTGGTGCCCTGGATCGCACCATCGATGAACGTGTCTGGCAAAGCTATGACACGGCGGTTCATTGCAATGGCAATGGCGCGTGCTACAACTTCGACCCGGACGACGCCATGTGCCCGTCCTGGAAGGCGACGCGCAATCGCATTCACTCGCCCAAGGGGCGGGCCTCGCTGATCCGGGAATGGCTGAGGTTGCAGGGCGAGCAGGGTGTCGATGTACTGGCGGCCAGCGAGCGGGTTCGAGGGGCTGGCGGGGCGCCGGGCGTTGCGCGCCGGGCCGTGAATAGCCTGGCCCGGAAGATGGGGCAGCCGGACTTTTCCCATGAGGTCTATGAGGCGATGAGTGGTTGCCTGGCTTGCAAATCCTGCGCGGGCCAATGCCCTGTCAAAGTGAATGTGCCGGAGTTTCGCTCGCGTTTCCTTGAGCTTTATCACAGCCGCTACCTGCGTCCCCTCAAGGACTACCTGATTGGTTCATTGGAATACACGGTTCCGTATCTCGCCAAGATGCCGCGGCTGTACAACTTCGTGATGAGTGCCCGGCCGATCCGCTGGGGGCTCGAACGAGTCGCCGGGATGGTCGATAGCCCGCTGCTCAGCCTGGTGGATTTTGCCGCCGTGTGCCGGCGCTGGAACGTGGAGGTGGCAACTCCGGAGCGCCTGGAAGCGCTTAGCGCTGAGCAGCGTGAGAAAAGTGTCATCCTCGTTCAGGACGCTTTTACCCGGTTTTTTGAAACGCCATTGCTCGTTGATTGGGTGGAGCTGATCTCGAGGCTGGGCTACCGAGTCTTCCTGGCCCCGTACGCGCCCAACGGCAAACCGCTTCAGGTGCAGGGTTTCCTGAAAGCGTTCGAGAAGGCCGCCAGCTTCAACGGCCAGACCTTGCTCAGCCTCCAGCAGTATCGAGTGCCATTGGTGGGGCTCGATCCGGCGATGACCCTGGTCTATCGACAGGAATATGCCAAGATACTGGATGCCGGCAACGCTCCCCAGGTGATGCTTGCGCAGGAGTGGCTGATGAATGCGCTGCCGGAAGACGCAGCAGTGGAAGAGCAAGAGCCTTACCACTTCCTGCCCCATTGCACGGAAAAGACCAATGAGCCGGGCAGCATCGGGCAATGGCAGAAAATTTTCCAGCGCATGGGCCTGACGCTTCAAGTGCAGGCCAGCGGCTGTTGCGGGATGTCGGGCACCTACGGGCATGAAACGCGAAATGCTGGAACGTCCGACACGATCTACGGGCAGTCCTGGAAGCCGCTCCTGCAGAAACTCAACCGGTCAGGCAGGGTGGTCGCCGATGGGTACTCTTGCCGCAGCCAGGTGAAGCGGCAAGAGGGTGTCGCAGTGCTTCATCCCCTGCAGGTTTTGTTGGCACGGGTGAAGGGCGTGTAGGCCGGGCTCGGATAGTCACAGATCCCCTGTGGGAGCGAGCTTGCTCGCGAAGGTGGTGGGTCAGGCGATGAAATGTCGGCAGGGCGGGCCTCATCGCGAGCAAGCTCGCTCCCACATGAGGTTGGGTATGGCCCGAGTCTTTCGACAGGCACAGATCCTGCTGTGGGAGCGAGCTTGCTCGCGAAGGCGGTGGGTCAGGCGATGAAATGTCGGCAGGGCGGGCCTCATCGCGAGCAGGCTCGCTCCCACATGGGGCTGGGCATGGCCCGAGCCTTTCGACAGGCACAGATCTTCCTGTGGGAGCGAGCTTGCTCGCGAAGGCGGTGGGTCAGGCGATGAAATGTCGGCAGGGCGGGCCTCATCGCGAGCAGGCTCGCTCCCACATGGGGCTGGGCATGGCCCGAGCCTTTCGACAGGCACAGATCTTCCTGTGGGAGCGAGCTTGCTCGCGAAGGCGGTGGATCAGGCGATGAAATGTTGGCAGGGCGGGCCTCATCGCGAGCAAGCTCGCTCCCACATTGGGTCTGGGTATGTGACCCGGCCTTGCGACTGGGTGAAGGCTTTGTCGAGGTCGCCTGGTCTCAGGACGCGTCCTGCTGATAGGTGCAACCCACGTAGAGATCGCTGTCCTTGTTTTCGGTGGAGACCACGCGCAGGGTCGCGCCGTTGTCGAGGTTGCGCTGGTAATCCACGTAGCCGTCGGTATCCAGCGTCTTTTCCAGTTTCAGGGCGCTGGCGAGCTTCTCTGCGTCGGCCTTCGGGTTGCCGCTTTTGGCCTGGAGAAAGAAGCTGAAGCGGTCGGTCATCACCAGAGTGGTCGATGACACGCCGTGCACCGTCAGCGCCGGGGAAGCTTGCCAGGCGCCACCGCCCCACGGGGTGTGCGCTTCATCCTTGGCTAGCGACACTTGCTCCGCGTCAACCAGGCCGTTGAACTCGCTCACCTGTTGCGCACTGGCCTGGCACTGCGCCAGGGCCTTGAACAAATCGCTGTGGCTCGGGCCGGCAGCCAAGACAGGGACGCTGGCCAGGCAGCCAGCCAGGGCGACGACACCAAGAGAGATTTTCATGAGGACATCCTTGTTCAGTTGGATAACAGGTGATGAGTGCCCGAGGTGAATGGCAACGGGCATCGGATAGGGACGACTTGCCCGGCTGCATACGGGGCTGGGCTGCGGTCGCAAGCTTGCCATCGCGGACGTGAATATGTCATCAGGATATTTTGGAAAAACTGGCGCTAAGAGCAGGCCATGGACGGATCGAGCCAGTTGCAGCCACTCACCCTGGAGGGCAGGTCTTCTGGACATCGGCAAAGCATGGCCGCCAAAGCCCCCTTTCTGGCCTCCCATAACCTCAACGCTGGAGTAGCGCTGCCGTAACGTGCACCTGACTGCGCGCGAAGGAGCGTCCTGATGAACCGTAGAACCTTTATGCTCGGCACCGCAGGAGTGGGTGCATTGATGGTCGGCGCGGGGGCGCTGTTGCGTCCGAGCGACCGGGGCAGTCCCTACACCGAGTACTTCCACGCGCTGAATCAGGAACTGAAGGTCCATGGGCCGATGCGGCCGGTGATGCTGATCGACCTCGATGGGCTCGATCACAACATCGATGTGGTCATGCAATCGGTCAAACGTGCCGGCAAGCACTTGCGCCTGGTGGAGAAGTCCCTGCCGTCACCGGGGTTGTTGGCGTATATCGCCAAACGAACTGATAGCCAGCGGCTGATGTCGTTTCACCAGCCGTTCCTCAATCAGGATGCAGTGACCTTTCCCGAGGCCGACCTCTTGCTCGGCAAGCCTTTGCCGGTGCGCTCGGCCGAGCTGTTCTACCAAACCCACAAGGGCACCTTTGACCCTTCCAGGCAATTGCAATGGCTGCTCGACACCCCGCAGCGGCTGATGGATTACCTGGTGTTGGCGCAGGGGCTGGGCATCCGGATGCGGGTCAATATCGAGTTGGATGTCGGCCTGCATCGCGGCGGAGTCGCTGACCATGCGGTGCTCGGCGAGATGCTGAGGCTGATCAGTGCCCATCCACAGCATCTCGAATTCTCAGGCTTCATGGGTTATGACCCGTTTGTCGGTATGGGCGTGCCCCGGGTCCTCGGTTCGTCCCAGGCGTTGTTCGACCAGGTGATGGTCATTTACAACGGCCATGTGAACTACGTACGTGAGCATTTTCCGGCGCTTTGGCACGACGGGCTCACGCTCAATACCGCCGGCAGCCCCAGCTACCGCATACATGAACAGGAGCGCTTGAGCAGCGAGGTCTCGGTGGGGACGGCGTTTCTCAAACCGACCCATTACGACTTGCCGTCGCTGGCCGAGCATGTGCCGGCGGCCTTTATCGCAACGCCGGTGTTGAAGAGCACCGGGGCCGTCAATTTTCCCGCTTTGGATGACAAGTCCCGATTGTTCTCCTGGTGGAACCCGAATCAGCGCGGAACCTTCTTCATCTATGGCGGCAACTGGATGGCCGAGTTCGAGTCCCCCTCGGGGCTGCAAAGTAACGAACTCTATGGTCGCAGTTCCAACCAGGAAATGGTCAACGGCTCACCGGCCGTGGGGCTGAACGTGGAGGACCAGGTGTTTTTACGGCCGACTCAGACTGAGTCCGTGCTGCTGCAGTTTGGCGACTTGCTGGCCGTGCGCGGGGGAAAGATTGTCGAAACCTGGCCGGTGTATTGACTGGCGCTTCACCGGCGCAACCCTCCATCATGCTTGGCCGGCAAAGCGGTTTGCTCAAAGCTTGCCCCGCAACAGAAACAGCACCAGCGCGAGCAGGCAGGCCGTCGCCTGAATCCCACCCAGCGTCGTGACCGGTGCGAAGCTCAAGACCGAGGCCAGCCAGGTGGTCAGCGCAGCCGTGCCCATGGAGAGAAAACCCAGCAGTGCGGAGGCCATCCCGGCTTCTTTGCCGAAAGGGCCCATGGTGATTGCCGTGCCCAGTGGGTTGGCCAAACCCATGCCCCAAAGGAAGGTGACCATCGAAAGGGCATACCACCACAGCCCAGGCACGGCCGGACCTACCAGAAGCAGGCCTCCGCCGATCATGGCGCAGGCGATGCCCAGGAGCGTGATGACTCGAGTGCCATGACGATGGGCCAGGCGCGGGGCCGCCATGCCGGCTGCGAACACGACGAATACCGTAGAGGCGAAATACAGGCCGGTCTGCACCGACGTCAGGCCGATACCTTGCATCAGGATGGCGGGCGCCGCCGCGAACGAGGCGAACAGGCCGCTCATCAGCAGGCTCATTGAGAGGGCAGGAAGGATGAAGCGCTTATCCAGTACCAATCGGCGATAGGCGAGTACCACGCTCTTGGCCGAGTGGGGCGCCCGGCGATCGGCGGGATGGGTTTCTCCGAGGTCGCGCACGTAGAAGAACGCCAGTACCACGGCGGCCAGTCCCACCAGGATAAAGATGGCACGCCAGCCGAGCGTGACGGCCAGTACGCTGCCGGCCAACGGCGAAAACCCCGGTGCCGCGGCAGTGGCGATCATCGTCAGCGACAGGGCGCGGGCGAGCGTCTCGCCTTCGAACAGATCCCGCGCGATGGCGCGCGACAGCACCGAGGCCGCACACACGCCCAGCGCCTGCACGACGCGCCCGGCGATCAGCACATCGAGGGTGCTGGCAAGGCCGGCAATGACGGTGCCGACCACGAACACCGACAAGCCGCCCAGCACCAGTTTCTGGCGCCCGTAGCGGTCGGCCAGTGGCCCGACCACCAGTTGGCCCAAGGCGAAGGTGATGAAGAAACTGGACAGCGTCAGGCCGAGCTCGCGAGCGGTCACGCCCAAGTCTTCACCGATCGCCGCAAACGCCGGGAGGATGATGTTGGTAGAGAGCATGCTGATCGCCGCCAGGCCTGCAAGCAGCGCCACGACTTTGCCGGTCAATGGTTGTGTGGAGGCGTGCGGTTGGCTAGCGGTAATCGCCAATGAAGTTCTGGCTTCCATACGTCATCTCCTGCGCGGGTGGAGGGCGTGCCTCAACCTGAGTCTGCGGCCCGTGGCGGTTCACATGATGGTCATAATATTCTGGCTAAATATGATGATCATCATCTCAGGCGTCAAGCTAAATATTGGCGGTTCGAGTTTCGTCACAGGAATCACCTGCGCACTGTCTGCCACCGGACAGTTGATCAACACGGTTGTCACCATGCAGGCATTCCTGTTGATCGAATGCACATCTAACTTGTTGTAAGTAAAAGAATTATTACTTGGCACGAATTGTGTTGATAGAGCAGTGAGAAGCACTCGGAAGGGGTGCTGAATCTATCGAGCAGGAGTTCCCATGCCACGTGAAATTCGATTGAATGCCTTTGAGATGAACTGTGTCGGTCACCAGTCGCCCGGTCTCTGGAGGCATCCCAAGGATCGCGCCTGGCAGTACAAGGACCTGGATTACTGGACCGACCTGGCCAAGCTGTTGGAGCGCGGCAAGTTCGACGGCATCTTCATCGCCGATGTGATTGGTATCTACGATGTGCTCGGTGGCAATGGCGATGCGGCCATCCGCCAGGCGACGCAGGTGCCGGTCAACGATCCCTTGGCGTTGATCACGCCGATGGCCCTGGTGACCGAACACCTGGGCTTTGGCCTCACCGCCTCGTTGACCTTCGAGCACCCTTATCCCTTCGCCCGTCGCCTGTCCACGCTGGACCACCTGACCAAGGGGCGCATCGGTTGGAACATCGTCACCTCTTACCTCGACAGCGGGGCGCGCAACCTCGGGCAGAAGGCCCTGAGCGATCACGATGCGCGCTACGACTACGCCGACGAATACCTGGAGGTGCTCTACAAGTTGTTCGAAGGCAGTTGGGAGGAGGGCGCGGTGGTGCGCGACCGTGAGCGCGGCATCTTCAGCGACCCGAGCAAGGTCCACGAGATCCGCCACCAGGGCAAGCACTTCCAGGTGCCGGGCATCCACCTCTGCGAGCCGTCGCCACAGCGCACGCCGGTGCTCTATCAAGCGGGAGCGTCGAGTCGTGGCAAGGACTTCGCCGCCGGGCACGCGGAATGTGTGTTCGTTGCCGCGCCGTCCAAGGTGATCCTGAAGAAGACCGTGGCCGATATACGCCGGCGTGCTGCCGAAGCCGGACGCGATCCGCGCAAGGTGCTGATCTTCAACTTGCAGACGGTGATCGTCGACGAGACCGACGCCAAGGCCCAGGCCAAGTGGCGGGAACTGAAATCCTACAGCAGCTACGAGGGCGCGCTGGCGCTGATCTCCGGTTGGACCGGTATCGATTTCGGTCAGTACCGGCCCGACCAGGTGCTCAAGCACATCCATACCAACGCCATCCAGTCGGCCGTGGAAACCTTCTCTACCGCTGACCCGGACAAGCAGTGGACCGTCCAGGAGCTGGCCGACTGGGTCGGTATCGGCGGCTTCGGCCCGTTGATTGTCGGCAGTGCGCAAACCGTGGCCGACGAGCTGCAGGCCTGGGTCGAGGACACCGATGTAGACGGTTTCAACCTGGCCTACGCCTTGGCCCATGAAACCTTCCGCGATGTGGTCGAGCTGCTGGTGCCCGAGTTGCAACAGCGCGGTGCGTACAAGACCGAATACCGCCCCGGCACCTTGCGCGACAAGCTGTTCGGCGACGGTCCGCGACTGCCCGCTAACCATCCTGGCGCCGGCTATCGGGACTTGAAGCGCCTCGCCCCGCGCAGCCACCTCGCTGAACCGGCCTTGGCCGCTGAGGAGTAAGCGCATGAGTGTCTACGAACTCAATTCGCCACTGCCCGACCGAGTCACGGACAACGCCCTGGCGGCCTTGCAACGCTGGGCCAGGGAACGACCGACGCAGATCGCCCTGCGCCATCGGCGCCTCGGTCTCTGGAAGGCCTGGCGTTGGATCGATGTGCAGCGCGAGGTCGAGCGTGTGTGCGATGGCTTGCGCCAGCAGGGCTTTGCCCCCGGCGCGCGGCTGGCACTCAGTGGTGCCTTCGAGCCGAGCCTGCTGATCCTGGCACTGGCCGCACGCCAACTGGGTGGGCACAGCGTGGTGATCGACCGCGACAGCCGGGGTGAGGATCTACAACGTCAGTTACGCCTGACCCGTCCGGCGTTCGCCTTTGTCCAGCGCCGCGAAAGCGTGTCGCACTGGCTGCAGTGCGGCCTGGATGAGGAGTGGCCGCTGCGGCTGTATTCGGCCCAGGTCAACGTAGCGAATCGTGGTCTGTGGCAAGTGCAGTCGCTGTCGGTGCTGTTCGTCACCGAGGCGCCGACCGCGCAACGCCAGGGCTGGGCCCAGGTCGCCGAGGACGCGGTGGTGTGGGTCGATGAAGGCACCGAGTGGCGCGATGGCCTGGCCCATTTGTTCAGTCGCTGGCTGGAGGGCGGTGAAGGCTTGGCGTTTCCGGAAACGCGCGAGTCAGCCAGTCGCGATCGTCGCGAGATCGCCCCCACCGCCTTGCTGCTGTCCGCCGTGCGAGTCGAATCCCTGGCGGCGGAAATCGAAGCTCGCCTGCCACTTCCAGGCAGTTGGCGCCGACGCCTGTGCGAATGGACCCTGGACGATCCGCGGCGTGGCCTGCGCCGCTGGCTCAAGGCGCGGGTGCGGCACCTGCTCGGCTTCCAGCGGCTGCGCCGGATCGAAGTGCCGAGCGCGCCCGCAGACGCGGTGCTGCAAGGTCCTGCACGCCAATCGTGGTTGCAGGAGTACCTGGAGCGAGCGGCATGAGTGCGCTGCTGGAGGTGCGCAACGTGTCGCTGTCGTTCCAGGGCGTGAAAGCGATTTCCGACCTTTCGTTCAGCGTCAAGCTTGGCGAGATCTGCGCGCTGATCGGGCCGAACGGCGCGGGCAAGAGTTCGCTGCTGAACATCCTCAACGGCGTCTACCGGGCCGACGCCGGCCAGTTGTTCTTCGCCGCCGAACCGTTGCGCCGCCCGCATCCGCTGAAGGCGGCGCGACTCGGTATCGGTCGGACGTTCCAGAACAATGCGCTGTTCAAGAAAATGAGCGTGGTGGACAACCTGCTCACCGGCCTGTCGCGCTTCCAGCGGACGTTTTTTCTCGAACAGGCCTTGGGTTTGCCGCGTGCCCGGCGCGAGGCGCGGGCCTTCGCCGAGCGTGCCGAGCGGGTGCTGGAATTTCTCGAGTTGCAGGCTTGGCGCGACGTCGCCGTGGGCAGCCTGGCCTACGGCCTGCAGAAACGCGTGGAGCTGGGCCGGGCATTGATCGCGCAGCCGACGCTGCTGTTGCTCGACGAGCCGATGGCCGGCATGAACGCCGAGGAGAAACAGGACATGAGCCGCTTCATCGCCGATATCAATCGTGATCTTGGCACCACGGTGATTCTCATCGAGCACGACATCCAGGTGGTCATGGGCTTGTCCAGCCACGTGGTGGTGCTGGACTACGGACGCAAGGTCGGCGACGGCACGCCGGCCGAAGTCCAGGCCAATCCCGATGTGATCGCTGCCTACCTGGGGACGCCTCGCTCATGAACTTCTTTCTGGAAACCCTGATCGGCGGGCTGCTGGCCGGCACCTTGTATTCGCTGGTAGCCATCGGTTTCGTGCTGATCTACAAGGCCAGTGGCGTGTTCAATTTCGCCCAGGGCGCCATGCTGTTGTTCGCCGCGCTGACCTTCGTCAGTTTGCGCGAACAGGGCCTGTCCTTTGCCCTGGCGTTGCTCCTGACGGTGTTGGTGATGGTCGTCGGCGCGCTGTTGATCGAGCGCCTGGTATTGCGGCCGTTGGTCAACCGTTCGCAGATTACCCTGTTCATGGCCACCCTCGGCCTGTCGTTCATCATCGAAGGCCTGGCCCAAGGCTTGATGGGCGCCCAGGTGCGCGCACTGGACCTGGGCATCGAGGACGTCCCGCTGTTCGTCGGCGAGATCATGATCAGCCAGTTCGACCTGATCGCCGCCGGGGTGTCCGCGCTGACGGTGGCGGTGCTGGCCCTGCTGTTCAACAAGACTCGCATCGGTGTTGCCCTGCGCGCCGTGGCCGACGACACCCGTGCAGCGCTGTCGCTGGGCATCAACCTCAACCGCATCTGGCAGATCGTCTGGGCCGTGGCCGGGGTGGTCGGGCTGGTCGCCGGGCTGCTCTGGGGCGCGCGCCAGGGTGTGCAGTTCTCGCTTTCGCTGGTGGTGCTCAAGGCGCTGCCGGTACTGATCATCGGGGGCTTCACCTCGATTGGCGGGGCCATCGTCGGCGGGCTGATCGTCGGCGCCGCCGAGAACCTCGCCGAGGCCTATATCGGCCCGTTGATCGGCGGCGGCATCACGCCCTGGTTCGCCTATTTCCTCGCCTTGATCTTCCTCTACATCCGACCGGCCGGCCTGTTCGGCGACCGGATCATTGAACGGGTATGACGCCATGACCGCTACTGTTCCGCGCCTGACTGCCAGCTTCGACGAGGCGCCGCTGACCCTGGTGCGCCGGCGTTGGCGGCCGGGCCTGCTGCTGTTGCTGCTGGTGGCCTTTGTCGGCCTGCCGTGGCTGGGCAACGACTATTGGCTCAACGCGATCCTGATTCCGTTCCTGGTGCTGTCGCTGGCCGGCCTGGGGTTGAACCTGCTGACCGGCTACACCGGCCAGACGTCGGTCGGCGCCGCCGGCTTCATGGCGGTGGGCGCGTTCGCCACCTACGGCCTGCTGCTGCGCGTACCCGGATTGCCGTTGCCACTGGCGCTGATCGGCGGTGGTTTGATCGCCGGGCTGGTGGGGTTGCTGTTCGGCATCCCCAGCTCGCGGATCAAGGGCTTCTACCTGATGGTCACGACGCTGGCCGCGCAGTTCTTCCTGGAGTGGGTGTTCGCCAAGTTCCCCTGGTTCTACAACTACGCCTCGTCCGGCACCATCAGCGCGCCACGCCTGGAGCTGTTGGGCCATAACCTGACCACCCCCGTCGGTCGCTACCTGTTGACCCTCAGTTGCGTGGTGCTGCTGACCTGGATAGCGGCCAACCTGGTGCGCAGCCAGGTCGGCCGCAACTGGATGGCGATCCGTGACATGGACACCGCTGCCGCCGTGATTGGCATTCCAGTGGAACGCTACAAGCGCCTGGCCTTCGCGGTCAGTTCGTTCTACCTGGGCATCGCCGGGGCGCTCTGGGCGTTCGCCTACCTGGGCACGGCCAGTGCCGGCAGCTTCGACATCAACCGCTCGTTCCAGATTCTGTTCATCATCATTATCGGCGGCATGGGCAGCATCGCCGGCAGCTTCATCGGCGCGGCCTTCATCAGCCTTGTGCCAATCCTGCTCAGCCATGCCGGGCTATGGCTGTTCAACGGCAACGTCGACGCCGGGCAATTGCAGAACCTGCAGAAGGTGCTCTTCGGCGGTCTGATCATCTGGTTCCTGATCAAGGAACCGGAAGGGCTGGCCCGCCTGCTTGGCGACTTGCGCGAACGCATCAGGGTCTGGCCGCTGCGGTTCTGAGCGCCGACCCACGACCCAACAGACCTTGACCCGACCCAGGGAAAGGAGGTTTCCAACACTGCACAAGAAGTACAGACCATGCGTAGAACCTTGCCTCGCCTCCTGTTCGCCAGTCTCTTCGTGGCTGGCGTCCAGGCCCTGCTGCCGACCATTACCCAGGCCGCCAGCAACCAGCAATTCATCCCCATGGCCACTTACCGGGTCGGCGCCTACGCCTCCAGCGGCATCCCCTGGTGGGCGGGGGAAATCGACTATTTCCGCTACATCAACGAGGTCGAAGGTGGCATCAATGGCGTCAAGCTGGTCTGGCAGGAGTGCGAGACGGAGTGGAACGTCGACCGTATCGTCGAGTGCTATGAACGCTACAAGGGAGGGCTCGACGGCGCGCCGACAGCGTTCTTCTTCACCCACAGCACGCCGGGTTCCTACGCGCTGATGGAGAAGGGCGCGGCCGACCGGATCCCGCTGATCGACGGTGCCGGCGGGCGTACCGAATCCACCGACGGCAGCGTGTTCCCCTATGCCTTCCCGTTGCTGCTCAATTACTACGGCCAGGCCTCGGTAGGCATCAACTACATCGCCGAGCGCGAGGGCGGTTTCGACAAGCTCAAGGGCAAGAAGATCGTCACCGTCTACCACGACTCCGCCTATGGCCGCGAAACCCAGGCGCCGATGACGTTGCTGGCGCAGAAGTACGGTTTCGAGAACATCCAGATTCCGGTGGCCGATCCAGGCAACGAACAGTCCGCGCAATGGCGCCAGGTGCGGCAGATCAAGCCGGATTGGGTGTTCCTGCGGACCTGGGGCGTGTCCACGCCGGTGGGGATCAAGACGGCGGCGCGGTTCGGCATCCCGGTCGATCGCATCATCGGTGATGTCTGGGCCGGTTCCGAGGCCGACGTGATCCCGGCGGGCCCTGCCGCCAAGGGCTACCAGGCGCTCGCGCCGTTCCCGGGTGGCGATGGTTTCGAGATCCACAAGCGCTTGCGCCAGTCCATCCTCGACACCGGCAAGAGCGACCTCAAGGACCGCAGCTATTTTGGCAAGGTCTACTACAACATCGGCCTGATCAACGCGGCCATCGCGGTCGAGGCGCTGCGCACGGCCCAGGCGAAGTTCGGCAATCGCCCGCTCAACGGCGAGGAAGCGCGCTGGGGCTTCGAACACCTGGACATCGATGCCGCACGACTCAAGGCCAGTGGTTTCGAAGGGCTGTTGCCGCCGCTGAAACTGTCCTGTTCCGACCATGAGGGCGGCGGTGCGGCGCGTGTGCAGCAGTGGGATGGCGAGAAGTGGGTGTTGGTGACCGACTGGGTTCAGGCCGACCGAGCCACGCTGCGCCCATTGATCGAAGCCAAGTCTGCCGCCTACGCCAAGGAAAAGGGTATTACCGCGCGTGATTGCGCCAGCGAACAGTGAGCCGCCGTCGATAACTGTCGCTCGGCCGCCTTCGCGCGGTCGGGCACTCAAGCCGAGAAGATAATCATGCATGCAACCCTCAAACGTCGCCTCGCCGCCATCGGCCTGGCACTCGGCGCCTATACGGCGCTGGTACCGGCTGCCCAGGCGGCCAACGAACAGTTCTTCCCGCTGGCCACCTACCGGGTCGGCGCCTATGCCTCCAGCGGTATTCCGGTCTGGGCCGGAATGATCGACTACCTGCGCTACATCAACGAGGTGGAAGGTGGCATCAACGGCGTCAAGCTGGTCTGGCAGGAGTGCGAGACCGAATGGACGGCGGAGAAGGGCATCGAATGCTACGAGCGCTTCAAGAACGGTCTCAATGGCGCGCCGGTGGCGGTCTATCAGCCCAACGGCGCCCCGGCTGCCTACGCCCTCGCGGACAAGGCCGAGGCCGACAAGATTCCCTTGATCACCCTTGGCTATGGTCGTACCGAAGCCACCGACGGCAGGGTGTTTCCCTATAACTTCCCGGCCATGCTGACGTTCTACAGCGAGGCCTCGGCGTTCATCAACTACGTGGCCGAGCGCGAGGGCGGGCTGGACAAGCTCAAGGGCAAGAAAATCGCCACCGTCTACCACGACTCCGCCTACGGCCGGGAAACCCAGGGGCCGCTGGCGTTGCTGGCGCAGAAGTACGGCTTCGAGAACATCCAGATCGCGGTGGCCGACCCGGGTAACGAGCAGGCCGGGCAGTGGCGCCAGGTGCGGCAACTCAAGCCGGACTGGGTATTCCTGCGGACCTGGGGCGTGTCCACGCCGGTGGCGATCAAGACCGCGGCACGTTTCGGCTACCCGGTGGAACGCATCGTCGGCGACATCTGGGCCAGCTCCAACGAAGACGTGCTACCGGCCGGTGAGGCGGGCAAGGGGTATCTGGCATTGACACCCTACCCGGGCGGCGCCGACTTTGACATTCACCAGCGCATCCGCCAGCACATCCTCGATACCGGCAAGAGCGACCTCAAGGATCCGAAGAGTTTTGGCAGCGTCTACTACAACTCCGGCCTGGTGAATGCGGCCATTGCCGTCGAAGCGATCCGCACCGGGCAGAAGCATTTCGGCAACCGGCCGCTCAACGGTGAGGAAGGTCGCTGGGGCCTGGAGCATCTCGACCTCAACGATGCGCGTCTCAAGGAAATCGGTTTTCTTGGGCTGATGCAGCCGCTGCGGTTGTCCTGCAGCGACCACGAGGGCGGCGGGGCGGCCAAGGTGCAGCAGTGGGACGGCCAGCAGTGGAACCTGATCACCGACTGGGTCCAGGCCGACCGCGCCACGTTGCGCCCGTTGATCGATGCCAAGGCCGCCGAGTACGCGAAAGAGAAGGGCGTGACCCCTCGCGATTGCGCGGCGCAGTGACCCTGCACACGGCTCGGCAAATCGAAACGCAACCGGGTGCGACTGCGCCCAAGGAGTAAACCATGACCATTGCGGCCCTTGCGGGCGCCGAAAGCAGTGAGTTGCTGGCGGTGCAAGACATCGAAGTGATCTACGACGGCGCGATCCTCGCCGTGGCCGGGGTTTCCCTGCGGGTCGGACAGGGCGATATCGTCGCCCTGCTCGGTGCCAACGGCGCGGGCAAGAGCACTACGCTCAAGGCCATTTCCGGGCTGGTCCAAGCCGATCGGGCGCAGGTCAGCCGTGGGCGGATTGTCTTCCAGGGACAGGACACCGCCGGGGTTGCAGCCAATCTGCTGGCACGCCGGGGCATTGTCCATGTGCTGGAGGGGCGGCATGTGTTCGCCCACCTGACGATCGAGGATAACCTGCGCAGTGGCGGTTTCCTGCGCAAGCCGACGCGCCGGGAGCTGGAGCACGATCTGGAGCGGATCTACGCCTGGTTCCCACGGTTGAAGACCAAGCGCAAGACCCAGGCCGGGCTGACCTCGGGCGGCGAGCAGCAGATGCTTGCCATCGGCCGGGCCTTGATGACCCAGCCTCGACTGGTGCTGCTCGACGAACCCTCGATGGGGCTGGCGCCGATTCTCGTCGAAGAAATTTTCGCCATCGTCGCGCAGCTCAATGCCCAGGAGGGCGTGAGCTTTCTGGTGGCCGAGCAGAACATCAATGTCGCCCTGCGCCATGCCAGCTACGCCTACATCCTGGAGAACGGGCGGGTAGTGGGCGAGGGCGACGCCACTGAGCTGGCGGCGCGGGAAGACCTCCAGCATTTTTACCTGGGTGGCAAGGCTCGCTGAGAGAGGCGCAACGCAACTGTTCGTTGGGCAACAGTTCATCGACAGTTTGCCGCTCACGGGCTTTCAAATGTACTTGGATTTATCTTCAAGACATTGAATATAAAGCGTTTTTAATGTTGGTACGGGCTGTGCTTTAGCGCTGGATGAACCCGTTATGCATGGAGTAGCACATGACCGACTCACCGTCTTTCGATCTGCCTGGGCAGGCCCATCCGGCGCCGCGCAGTCCGGCTCACATCATCCGTAGCGACGCCGAGGCCATCGAGGTGGCGCAGCGCCTGGCCGAGGATTTCGCCCGCGAGGCGGCCTTGCGCGACCGCGAGCGACGGCTGCCCTGGGAAGAGCTCGAACGTTTTTCCGCGAGCGGGCTGTGGGCGATCCGCGTGCCGAAGGCCTACGGTGGCGCCGAGGTGTCCTATGCCACCCTCAGCGAAGTGATCGCGATCATTTCCGCTGCCGATCCGTCCCTCGGCCAATTGCCGCAGAACCATTTCGGTGTGCTCAGCAACCTCAGCCTGACCGGCAGCGAGGAGCAGAAGCGCCGCTACTACGCCAAGGTGTTGCAGGGCTATCGTTTCGGCAACGCCTTTTCCGAAGCGCGCAGCCAGTACGTCACCACCTTCCAGACGCAGATCCGCTTCGACGGCGACACGGCCGTACTCAACGGCGAGAAGGCCTACTGCACCGGTGCGTTGTTCGCCCACATCGTGCCGGTCGCCGGGGTGGACGAGGCGGGGCACGTTCATATCGCCCTCGTTCCACGGGATGCCGCGGGCCTGACGGTGATCGACAGTTGGGACGGTTTCGGTCAGCGCATCACCGCCAGCGGCCAGGTGCGCATCGAAGGTGTACGGGTACCGGCGAGCGACGTGGTGCCGGCCTGGAAGGCCTATGACCAACCCACCTCCGACGGCCCGATCTCGCAAATCATTCAGGCTGCGGTGGACACCGGCATTGCCCGTGGCGCCTTCGCCGAGACCTTGCGCGTAGCACGCCAGGCGCGCCCGTGGGTGGACAGCGGGCTGCAACACGGCTGGCAGGACCCGCTGAGCCAGGCGCTGATCGGTGAGTTGGCCTGGCGCCTGCAAGCGGCCGAAGCGATTCTGCGTCGCGCGGCGCACGCGGTCGACCGGGCTGTCGCCGAGCCCAGCGAGGAACGGGTTGCTGAAGCTTCGGTGATTGTCGGCCAGGCCAAGGTGCTGTCCACCGAGATTTCCCTGGAGGCTTCCAGCCGTCTGTTGGAGTTGGGCGGCACCCGCAGCGTCTCGGCCAGCCAGGGGCTGGACCGGTTCTGGCGCAATGCGCGGACTCACACCCTGCACGATCCGGTGCGCTGGAAGTATCACTTGGTCGGCAATCAACTGCTCAACGGCATCAAGCCGCAACGTCATTCCTGGAACTGAGGATCGCCCATGTCCAACTTACATTCCCAAGGCCGTAGCGACCTGGCCCATGCTCGGCATGTCGAGGTGGCGCTGATTGACTATCTGCGTGCGCAAAGTGCCCGCCACGAAGCGCTGGTGATTGCCGCCGTCGGCGAACTGCGCATCCGCATCGACGCTGCTGACGCCTTGCTGGAGTACGCCGATGAGTCCCAGTCGGCTGCCATTGCCTTTCGCTTGGCTGCCGCCGAGGCGGCGCGCCTGGCGGGTGACGTGTACTTCGAACTGGCCGGCCGCAGCCTGCCGCGGCCCCTGCCAGACAGCGCCGAACCGGCCTTGCTGACCCAGCGCCGGTTGCTGGGCGACCACTACCTCAACGGCGCCGCGTTGGCCGACGAGCAAGAAGGGCGCCTGGCTGCGGGATAGGCAATGGATCGTGATGAAATCGGGGAGTGCCGGAGTGCTCCCCGGGTTGTTCGCTGAAGATCACCTGGCGTTTCCTGCGGTTCGGTTTGAATCGCAGGAAACGTTCCCCGGGGAACGGAACCGACGCCGGCTCAGGCCAGCCCGAATACCCTGCGCGCGTTACCGTGGAAGAACTTCTCCAGCACCTCGTCTTTAAGCCCCAGTTGCAGGGCGTCTTCGATGCTTTGACGGATCGGTCGGAAGGTGTAGGACGAGCCGAATAGCAACTGGTCGGCCAGGTAGCCGTTGGCCGCTTGCACGTAACCCTCGCTGCCTGGCTGGAACAGGTACATGTCCGGCACCAGGTGAATGTTTTCAAAGCGGAAAGCAACGCCGAGGGCCTGCTGAACGTTGGGCCAGTAGCCGTGGTAGACGACGATCGTCAGGTCCGGGAACGCACGGGCCACGGCCGCCAGGCGTGCCGGGTCGTTGTAGCTCGGGTCCGGGGTGGTCGGCCCACTCATCAGGAACAGCGGGATACCGCGCTTTTGCAGGTGTTCGTAGAGCGGCCAGTACAGCGCATCGTCAGGGTGCCGGGCCGGCTCGGCGAAGCCCGGTTCCAGGTCGATGCCGGCCAGGCCCAGGTGATCGATCGCCCGGTCTATTTCCGCCAGGGCGCCTTCGATTCCTTGTAGCACCGGCTCTACCGAGCCGATGCCGATCAGCTCGTCGTGACCCCGAACGATTTCGTGGATGCGCTCATTCGGCAGGTGCTGGCTCGGTGTGTGGCGGCCCACCACCACGGCTTTGTCCAGCCCGGCGTCACGCACCTCGGCGAGAAAACCCTCCGGTGTCAGCGAACGTTCGAAGTGATCGTCCGGGCCGCGGGTGCCGACGCGCCGGTTGAGCCAGCGCGCCACGGCGTGTTCGGGCGAGCCCGGTACCCCGCCGAAAAATGGGTGTAGGTAGGCCGGGCGACAACGCAGGTCGATGACGTTCATGCGACTTTCTCCTTGCCGGCGCGGACGTCGAAGGCACCGCCAGTGAAGGCGCCTTCCACGGTGACCTTGCCCTTGCCCGGCAACAGCGGGAACACCAGTTCGGCGAAGCGATAGGCTTCTTCCAGGTGCGGGTAACCCGAGAGGACGAAGCTGTCGACGCCCAGGTCGGCGTATTCGAGCAGACGTGCGGCGACGGTTTCCGGATCGCCGACCAGTGCAGTGCCGGCGCCACCGCGAACCAGGCCGACCCCGGCCCAGAGGTTGGGCGCCACTTCCAGCTTGTTGCGGTCGCCGCCGTGTAACGCGGCCATGCGCCGCTGGCCTTCGGAATCCATCTTGACGTAGTTGGCCTGGGCGGCGGCGATGGTGGCGTCGTCGAGGTGGCTGATCAATTCGTCGGCAGCGGCCCAGGCGGCTTCGCTGGTTTCCCGCACGATCACGTGCAGGCGCACGCCGAAGCGCACGCTGCGGCCATGCCTGGCGGCACGAGCGCGCACGTCGGCGATCTTCTCGGCCACGGCCGCCGGCGGTTCACCCCAGGTCAGGTAGGCATCGACATGCTTGGCTGCCAATTCGTGGGCGGCCTCTGATGAACCGCCGAAGTACAGCGGCGGGTGGGGGTGTTGTACGGGCGGGAAGAAGTTCTGGGCGCCACGCACTTTCAGGTGCTTGCCGTCGAAGTCGACGGTTTCGCCCTGGAGCAGGCGGCGCCAGATGGTCAGGAACTCATCGGAGGCGTCATAGCGCTCGTCGTGCGTGAGGAACACACCGTCGGCTTCCAGTTCGGTGGCGTCGCCGCCGGGTACGACGTTGAGCAGCAGGCGGCCACCACTGGCCTGGTCCAGGCTGGCGGCCTGGCGCGCCGACGCCGTGGGGTTGCCCAGCGAGGTGCGCAGCGCCACCAGCAGCTTGATGCGCTGGGTCACCGGAACCAGGCTGGCGGCGGTCACCCAGGGATCCAGGCAACTGGCCCCGGTGGGGATCAGCAGGCCATCGTAGCCGAGTTGATCGGCGGCCACGGCGATCTGGCGCATGTAGGCGTTGGTCGCCGGTCGGCCACTGTCGGAGTGTCCCAGGTAACGAGTGTCGCCGGAGGTGGGAAGGAACCAGAAAATATCCAGGCTCATGAGGTTCGGTCCTTGTGCGGTTGGGCGTATGGAAGGGCGCATGGGCCCTTCCGGCATCGCAACGCTTGGCATGTTGGGGCGTTGTCGGTCGCCCATGGGGGCGTCGCATCGCCTGGTTTTAGTTTGATCAGATCGACAGTTGCAGCGCCCGATCCGGGCGTGTGTGAATGTCCGGGCGACGTCGGTTGACCACCAACTCGCCAATGGCAATCAGTCGTGCTCGCGTGACGTTGCGACTCAAGCCCAGCAAGCTGGCGGTGCGCACCTGGTTGCAGTGGCAGAAGCGGTAGGCGGCGCGCAGCAGGCTGTCTTCGACTTTCTCGTGGAGGCCGCCAGCCTGTTCTTCGAACAACCGGTGGAACGTGCGCAGCAGTTGTTCGTCGGCGCTCTCGCCGAGGGCGGCCTGCGCTGGCTCCTGGCGCTCGATGCGCAGGGACGACAAGCGCAAGTCGTCTTCCTGCACCAGACCGTTGCGGCACACCAGCAAGGTGTGGTGGATGACGTTCTCCAGTTCGCGGATGTTGCCCGGCCAACTGTAGTCCGCCAGTTTGCGCTCGGCTCCGGAGGTCAGGCGCACTTCGCCGTAGCCCAGGCGGTTGCAGTAGGTCTTGATGAAGTGCCGGGTCAGCGGCAGGATGTCGCCTGGCCGCTCACGCAGCGGAGAGAGTTGCAGGCTGACCACGTCGAGGCGGTAATACAGGTCCTCGCGGAAGTGGCCGGCGCCGATGGCCTTGTCCAGCTGCACGTTGGTGGCAGCGACCACGCGCACGTTGATCGGGATGCTCTTGCGCGAGCCCAGGCGCACCACCTCGCGCTCTTGCAGCACACGCAGCAGCTTGACCTGGATGGCCATTGGCAGGTCGCCGATCTCGTCGAGAAACAATGTGCCGCCGTTGGCTTCCTCGAACCAGCCGGCCTTGGCGGCGAGGGCGCCGGTGAAGGCACCTTTCTCGTGGCCGAACAGCTCCGCCTCCACCAGCGATTCGGAAAAAGCCCCACAGTTGACGGCGACGAAGGGCCCGGCGCGACGGCCGCTGAGGTTGTGGATGTGGCGCGCGACCAGCTCCTTGCCCGTGCCGGTTTCACCAATGATCAGGACGCTGGCCTCGCTGGGGGCGACCTGTTGTACGTGGGCGAGCAGCGCCTGCGATCTAGGGTCTTCGAAGACCTGTGCGGTCGCCCGGATCGAGGTAGCCAGTGTCGGCGAAGGGGGGAGGGTCAGCAGTTGCATGGGCATCCCTATGAGTAGAAGGAGGGGGTGGGCCGCGTCTGGTTCAGCGCCCATTCACCCAGTTCGTGGAGTTTGTAATCCACGGGGTCGTGCAGGCTCTGCGTGCGCAGGTTGCGCCAATGGCGGTCCAGGCGCAGCGAAGCATGGGTGGCGCGGGCGCCGGTGACTTCGAACAGGCGGCTACAGATATCCAGGCCGGTGCGTACGGCGGCGACTTTGGCGGTGGCGATGGACAGCGCCAGCTGGGCGCGTTCCTCGGCACCCAGGGCGTGGCCCTTGTGCCAGGCCTCATCCAACTGGTCGGCAGCGCGTTCCACCAGCAGTCGCACACTTTCCAGGCCAACCCAGAATTCGCCGAAGTGGCGCAACACATAAGGGTCTTCGCTGACATGCTGGGCCTTGGAACGGAACCACGGACGGCCCTCCTTGAGGGTGTAGTGCCGGGCTTCTTCCAGGGCGCCTTCGGCAATACCGAGGAAGATGTGGGAGAAATGCAATTGCGCGATCAACGGGCGCAGGCAGGCGAAAGGCGTACTCAGGGGGCCGGGGTCGAGCAGCAATTCGTTCTCTTCTACCCGCACCCGTTCGAAGGTGGCACTGCCACTGTCGGTCTGGCGTTGGCCCATATTGTCCCAGTCGCCGTGCAGGGTGATGCCGGTGCGGCCACTGGGGATCGCAGCGATCAGCAGTTTGCCGCCAGCGCTTTCATCGATGGCCGAGGCGATCAGCATTTCCGAGTCGCTGGCACCGGAGCAGAAGCTCTTCTTGCCGGAGAATTCGCGCCAGCCGTCGAAGGTCTTGACCACGGTACGGGTGTCCAGTGGGTTCAGCGCGTTGCCCCAGAACCAGTTCTTGCGGGCGGTCTGTTCGAACCAGGGTTGCCACTGATCGGGGCGCGAGAACAGGCGCACGGTGGCCAGCATCAGGTGCTGAAAACCGAAGACGTGGGCGATGGAACTGTCCACCTTGGCGAACTCGCGCACCACGCCAAGGGTTTCGCTCCAACTGGCCCCGAGGCCACCGAACTGGGTGGGGATGCTCAAGGCCAGCAAACCGCTCTGGCGTATGGCATCGCGTTGCAGCTTGGGTGTGCCGCCGGCCTCGTCGCGCTCGACGGCGGTTTCGGCGAACTCCGCAGCCAGGCGGCGGGCGGTCTGCAGCGGGGTCAGCACGGTGGGTTGTGGTTGGATTCTCATGCGATGTCCCTCGCAAAAACGCCTTCCAGGCAGATGCAATCGTGATTCATGCGGGCTCCTCAGGCGATCTTGCGCAGGGCGTGCGCCTGGCCGGCAAACAGGCGAGAGGCGCGTGCGGCCGCCAGCTCGATGCGCGACTGCAAGGCGGTGCTGACGATGCGGTAGTCGGCGAAATCGGTCTCGCTGGCGTACACGCCGATGGGCAGGGTGAGTGACTGGAAGAAGCTGAACAGCGGGCGCAACTGGTGATCGAGGACCAGGGCATGGCGTTCGCTGCCACCGGTGGCGGCCAGCAGTACCGGCGTGTTGATCAGGGCGTCCTGGCCGACCAGATCGAACAAATGCTTGAACAGGCCCGGATAGGTGCCGCGATAGACCGGCGCGGCCACCACCAGCAAATCGGCAGACTCGATCAGGCGCAGTTCGTGCTCGACGGTTTCCGGCAACTCCTTGCGCCATAGCGCACCGCCCAGTGGACGGGCGATGTTGCCCAGTTCGATCAGGTGGGTATCGATGACCAAGTGCTGGCCGAGCTCGCCCAGGATGGCTTCGGTCAGTGCCAGGGTGCGCGAGGGGCGGGCGGTACCGCCGGAGACGGCGACGACTTTCAAGGGAGTGCTCATCCTAGGTGTTCCTGTTGGACTGTTGATCGAGGTACATAGGCTTGAGCAAGGGCCGTACCAACGCGAAAAGCCCAGCGTTTACTGGGCTTCGCGGGGATGGGAGGGGGCGGAACTGTTGGTCTGGCGGATGAATTGTTGAATGGCTGTTGCCCAGGCAACAACTGAGCCGCTGTTTCTGGGGCAACAGTCTTCAGTGGCAACAGTCGTCACCCCTATAGGTCGTCCGCCATCGATGCTACAGTCCCGTCTTTCCAGGGGAGAAAGCGTCATGCAGATCGTGGTATTGGCTTTGACGATGGCGCTGCTCGGGGGATGCGCGACGGCCAACGAAACCTTTGGCATGGGGCAGCTTTGCGGCCGGCAGCCTTATTGCGGTGCGGCGACCGATATCGAGATCATCAAGGACTCGATGAACGACAACGATGTGTATTCACGCGCGCTGGCACCGTTTGCAATCATTGACCTGCCTTTCAGTGTCGTGGCCGATACGTTGATTCTGCCCTATACGATTTTTCATATGAGGCCTGCCGAGGAGTAGGCCTCTCTGAATGATTCGAACCCGCTCCCTCGCCCTGGGGATTCAACCCCCGGCGGAGGAGGAAGCCAACGCCGCTGCGCTCTCACCGAATACCTGATCCATCCTTCAGGATGAATGCACACGCACTTGAAGGTGTTCTCCAAGGTACTGGATAAATTCTCGTGCCAACTGTGATGACTCTTCCTGTGTGGGAAGCAGCAGCGCAATTTCGTATCTGATCGCTGGTAAAAAGGGTTTCAGGACAAGGTGCCGAGTGAAGGACTTACTGACCACTGGATCGACGATCCCCACACCCAGGCCGGCGCCGACCAGTTCGCATGCTGTCGAGAAAAACTCTGTTTCGGCCACCACGTTCCAGGATGATCCATAGGTCGAAAAAGCCATGGCCAACTGCTGATAGACAGGATCGCCCTTGAACAGCGAAACGAACGGTACACCATGCAGGTCTGCCGGGGTAATCACGTCCAACGCTGCGAGAGGGTGACCCATCGGCATCATGCATTGGCACTCATACGAAATCACCTCCATGTTGGAGGTGGGGTAATCGAGCGGCAGTTCGGCGATGGCCAGGTCGAATTGCTGCGTCGTCATCAGCTCCCGGACGGACTGGGAGTTTCGGGTGATAATCTTGAGTTCCAACCCTGGACGTTCTTTCGCGAACTCGGCCATCAATCGTGGCAGCAGATTGATCGAGATGCTTGCATAGGCAGCCACTGCCAGGTGGCCGCGTTTTCCTGTTCTGATTTCCTTGGCGATGCGATGGGTTTTTTCCACCGCTTCCAGCGCACGCTCAGCCTCGACGAAAAACAGTCGGGCTTCAGGTGTGGGTTGCAGGCGACCGCCCTTGCGCACGAACAGCTTGAGGCCAGTCTCATGCTCCAGATTGGCGATGGTGCTGCTTATGGCCGGTTGGGAGATGTTCAAAAGCTCTGCGGCACGGGTCATCGTGCCGTGGATCATCAAGGTCCTGAAGCACTCAAGCTGACGGATTCGCATGGCTTGCCCTATAAATTCAACTTATACCGAGGCCACTTTATATTATTGGTTTGCGGTTTTGTGCTGTGTTTTCCTTGATGGCAAGTACTCGGCCGTCGGCCTTTAGTCTTGCGAGGAAACAAGAACATGAATGCAGTAGATACCATCCACGGCACAGAGCTGGTCCGTTTGCCTGCCCGGCGAGGTGTTGCGCTCCGGTTGCATCAAGGGCGAACCCTCAAGCTCATCAACACACATGGCAAGCAGGTCGTTGATACTTGGGCGTTCAACCCGGATGATCTTTGCGAAGTCATGTCGATGGAGCACAGTCGACCTTTTTGGTTGAAGCTCAATCCGTGCAAGGGGGACAGCCTGGTGACCAACAAACGCCGGAAAATCCTCACGCTTACGCAAGACAGTTCGCCCGGTGTGCATGACACGCTGGTGGCCGCTTGCGACCCGACGCGTTACGTGCAGTTGGGCGTAGTGGGCCATCACGATAGCTGTAATGAAAATCTCTTTCTGGCTCTGGACGTCCTCGGCCTGGTGGTGACTGAAACCCCGAGTCCCTTGAACCTGTTCATGAACGTGCCGGTTCATCAGGACGGGCGTATCGAGTTCGCCGCGCCGGTCAGTGAGCCTGGGCAGTATGTGTGCCTTACGGCGGAAATGGACGCGATTGTGGTGCTCTCTGCTTGTCCCCAGGACATTACTGCCGTAAATGGAATGGAGCCCCGGGACGTTCACTATTGCATTCTCTGAATCCGCTGCACGTCATACCGTCCAGGTGCCAGGAGACCATCATGCGCAAGATACCCCCTCTGAATTCGGTGCGAGCATTCGAAGCGGTTGCACGCCACCAGAGTTTTTCCGTGGCAGCGAACGAGCTCTCCGTGACAGTCGCCGCGGTCAGTCATCAAGTCCGGCAATTGGAGGACGGGTTGGGACAAAAGCTCCTTGAGCGGGGGCGGACGGTGACCCTCACACCTGCGGGCAAAGCCATCTATCCGCTGTTGCGGGACGGCTTCGATCAGATTGCCCAGGCCTTTGCCCTGTTAAATGGGGCGAAGGAGGGCGATGCGATCCAGGTGTCCACCACGCGTGCATTTGCGGAGCGATGGCTCATGCCGCGCCTGGTGAAGTTCAATGAGATCTATCCGAACATCGTGGTGTCGATCCACGCCTCGGAGAAACTGGTGGATCTGCGTTCCGAGACGATTGATCTGGCGATTCGATATGGTCCAGTCGAGGCCGATGTGCGAGGTCCGGTGCTGTTCGAGGATCGGTACATTGCGGTCGCGGATAAAAGCATCTGTCCAGTCGAACGCATGGCAACGATCGACGACTTCCATAATCGACCACTGCTGGCGTTCAAATGGAAGAATCAGGCTCTCGAAGCTCCCGCGTGGTCAGCCTGGCTGGCCCGGGCCGAGCACGGTGCCTCCCGGGACTTGCGCACCTCCTGGTACAGCGAGGAAACGCTTGCGCTGCATGCGATGGAGCGGGGATTAGGCCCTTTGCTGTGCAGCAACGTATTGATTGACGATGAGCTTCGCTCGGGTCGGATTCGACGGGTGGTGGGGCCGACCTTGGCCGGTTTTACCTACCACCTGATAGAAGATAACCATTGCAATCCTCGCCATAGCCTTTCGTTGTTCAGGGAATGGCTGCTGGGCGAGGCAAAGTCGTTCAGGGAGCACACGCTTGATGAGGTGGCAGGGCATCAAATGGCGCTGACGTCTTGAGCGCTGAGGCAGATAAGCTCGACTTCATCGTCAGGGCTGCAGCGAGCCGTTGATCGTCGTGACCCCGGGTTGTCGAAAACAGGGTCGAGGTGGCAAACCCGGTACTTTCCTTTCCGGATGGGATTGCCACGCCCGACATGTTCAGCCGGCTTCCCCATCGTTGGTTTTGGCGGGGATACGCGGCATCAAGCCGGAGAGAGCTGGCTTTGCCGTGCCTCGATCATTTGCCTGACCAGGACCGGAACGGCATCGAACGCATTCGCGATGGAGGCTTCATGGCGAGCGTCGCCAAATTCCTGGTAGTCGATAGAGATGACATGGGTTTC
Source organism: Pseudomonas fluorescens (assembly GCF_001307275.1). Lineage (NCBI taxonomy): Bacteria > Pseudomonadati > Pseudomonadota > Gammaproteobacteria > Pseudomonadales > Pseudomonadaceae > Pseudomonas > Pseudomonas fluorescens. The sequence continues at coordinate 6,728,985 of NZ_CP012831.1, read as the reverse complement.
ATTCACGCCCAGGTAATGCGCACAGGTCTGAATGTGCGTGTCCAGATGGTTCATGGCTTCACGAACGCCACCTGGGCCAAATCCAAACTCGCCACGGGAGGATAAAATGACCAGCTTCTTGCCGCTCATGATGGGTTCCAGTGGGTAGTCGCCGCGCTCGAGATCGAAGGTAAAAGTCTTGCCGACCCGAATCACCTTGTCGAACCAGGACTTAAGGGCCGCCGGCATCCCATAGTTGTACATCGGCGTACCGATCACAATGATGTCGGCCCGGTCGATCTCGTCGATCAGTTCATCCGAGAGGCGGATTTCCTCGCGTTTTTCCGGCGTCATGTGTTCTTCGGGGGTAAAAACTGCGGCGATCCAAGCTTCGGTCACGAATGGAGGAGGGTTGCGCCCGACGTCACGGGCGATGATTTGCGCCTTGCCATCACGTTCGACCCAGGCTTGGACAAAAGCCTGGGACAGTTTACGGCTTAGGGAACGGTCGGATCGCGCACTGGCATCAATATGAAGAAGGGTGGTCATTTCATCATTCCTGTTAACCCTGAAGTGGAGTTACTTCAGCGACTGCAACAAATTGGCACGTCCCTCGCCGCTTCGGCTATTGATGTTTGTTTGAAGAGCGTTAAGTAAAACTCAATAAGCGATTTTTATTTGTCGGGTTGGGTTGAAAAGCTTTCTGTTTTTGACATGGCGTGGGTATTTCATGTCTGGATGAATGATGGGCTTGAGAAAAGCTTTACCCGGCAATTTTTCTAAAGGGTAGTTTAGTTATGGTCAATTACATAAAGATATAGACCTCGCTTTAATGACCAGGGGCGATTCATGTGTCGCCGGTCAGCGAGGAAAATAATAATGTCAATGCGTGGCGAATCTATAAGAAACTTAACGAACGAGGCCAACTACGATGCGCTGGGCATTGAGCCGGTGCCCGATAGCCATCGTACTTCAACGCCGTTGGACCAGTTCTGGATCTGGGCTGGAGCGAATGTCGCGCCGATCAACTGGGTGCTGGGGGCAATCGGTATCCAGTTGGGTTTGAGCCTGATTGAAACTCTGCTGGTGATTATCGTCGGCAACCTGTTGGGCGCCGCCTTGTTCGGTGCCATCTGCATCATGGGCCACCGCACGGGCGTGCCGCAAATGGTGCTTTCCCGGCTGGCCTTCGGCAGACGCGGCGCCTACCTGCCAACCATAATGCAAATACTGATGCCGATGGGCTGGGTCGCCACCAACACCTGGATAGTCCTGGACCTGGCGATGGCGGCCCTGGAAAAGGTCGGTATCAGCGCAGGCATGGAGCTCAAGTACGGCATCGCCTTGGGCGTCATGGTCATCCAGGTGGGTATCGCAGCCTGGGGCTTCAATGCTATCAAGTGCTTCGAGCGCTACACCATGCCGGTGATCCTACTGATCATGGTCGTGATGACCGGGCTCGCCTTCACTCATGTGGACATCCAATGGCAGGCCTCGACCACCGAGGGCATTGGCAAACTGTCGGCCATGAGCAGCCTGATGACGGCGATCGGGATCGGCTGGGGTATTTCCTGGCTGGTATATGCCTCGGATTACACCCGCTTCACCCAGCGCAAACTCTCCGATGGCCAGGTGTTCCGCTCGACATTCCTCGGCATGTTCCTGCCCACGGTATGGCTGGCCTTTCTTGGCGCTGCCATTGCTTCTGCGGGCGCAGGCTCGGACCCGGCGCAGCTCATCATTGCGGTGTTCGGAACCATGGCGTTGCCGGTGCTTCTGGTACTGCTGCATGGTCCGGTGGCCACTAACATCGTGGTCATTTATTCGGCGGCACTGGCAACGTTGTCGCTGGATCTGCGAGTGCCACGCTGGGTAGTTTCAACCGTCTCGGGCGTGGTCGCGCTGTTCATCCTCTATCTGTTCCTGCAATCAGGTGAATTCGTGCATACCTTTGAGAACCTGATGGTTTTCTTCGTGGTGTGGATCAGTCCCTGGGCCGGTATCACATTGGTTGATTTCTTCCTGATTCGCCGTGGTCAGCTCGATCTTCAATCGCTTTATTGTCATCACTTGGAAAGTGCCTGCACGGACGTGAATTGGAAAGGCCTGTTTGCACTTGCAGCTGGCGTACTGGCGGCTTGGTTATTCCAAGTAGGCACTATTAAATCACTGCAAGGTCCCCTGGCGATGGCATTGGGCGGCATTGATCTGTCTTGGTTGGCAGGGTTTGCTGTCAGCGGCGGTATTTATTATGTGTTGCACCGATCCCGGCAGGCGGAGGTTGCTCGCTCGTCGGCCATGGCTAAGTAAAAACAATGTTGTTATTCATTAAGCGAGGTTATGCAAATGTCTCATCTTGAACAAACCAATGTATTGGCGGCGTTGAATGGCGGTGCCGAGATCGATGCGTTTCTGGGCAATGTCGTGGAAATCGCGATCGTGACGCGTGACCACAGACGCACCATGGATGGCTTGCTCAAGCTGGGGATCGGCCCGTGGCGGGTCTACACCTTCAGCCCGGAAAACACCCAGAACCAGACTTACCACGGTGAGCCGGCCGACTTTGTACTGAAAGTCTGTTTCGCACAGTCCGGAAACATGGTCTGGGAATTGATGGAGCCTGTTTCCGGGCCGACAATCTTCGCCGATTTCCTGGACAAGCATGGCGAAGGCATCCAACACGTCGCGTATGACTGCAACAACATTCCGTTCGAAGATCGCCTCGCTGAACTGGAGCGACGTGGTTTCAAATGCGTTCAGTCAGGTTCTTGGATGGGCGTGAATCATTTCGCGTTCTTTGGTACCGAGGCCGATACCACCACCGTATTTGAAACCTATGCATTTCCTTCCGATTGGGATTATCCGGAACCGGAGTCGTGGTACCCGCCGCGCGCATAAGCCCACGCGGCATCACCTCGGCGCTGATGGCTGTCATGCGCCGAGGTGCTCGCCACCTTGAAATGACATCAGGAGGACAACCTCATGAACAGTGTTCGGATGGATAACATCAGTTGGGTCGAGTACAAGCATCGGGTGCAATCAGGTGTCGTGGTGTTTCTTCCCATCGGCGCAACGGAGCAGCATGGACCTCACTTGCCTTTGGGAACCGACGCCTTACTGGCCAGCGCTATCAGCGAGGATGTGGCCCGGGCAATCGACGGCATCGTTGCCCCGACGTTGTCCTATGGCTATAAATCCCAGCCCAAGTGTGGCGGCGGGCAGCACTTCTGTGGCACAACCAGCGTGGACGGTGCAACCTTGATCGCCATGGTTCGGGATGCCATTCGTGAGTTTCATCGTCACGGTGTGAAGCGGCTGGTGCTAGTGATCGGGCACTATGAAAACCAGTGGTTCGTGACCGAGGGCATAGAGCTGGCAATGCGCGACATTGGCCCGGACAGCGGGCTGGAAGTCATGCGCCTGGAACACTGGGAGTTCGTCAACCCACGGACACTCGACAAGATTTTTATGGACGGCTTTCCGGGAATCGCCCTGGAACATGCAGCGGTCATCGAAACCTCGATGATGTTGCATTACTACCCAGCGATGGTTGCCCTGGACAAGATTCCTGACCACGGGCCGGCCGAGTTCCCGGTCTATGATATGTACCCCACGCGGATCGAATGGGTGCCTGCCAGCGGGGTTCTGTCCTCTGCGCTGGGGTCCAGCGCCAACAAGGGAAAGCTGTTGGTGACCGATGTCATCAGCGGTATTGTCCAGGCGGTCCAGTCAGAGTTCGGGCTCGATATCCAGCGGCCCGTTGGCCTAGTATGTTGAGCGTTGTTCCATGTTCTCCTCCTGCAGACAGCAGCCGCCCCAGGCGGCTGGCCGACGCATTTTCTTCAGTTCGATTTCCCTTGGGACGATGACGGGGAGGTCGGATGGTGGGCGGTGTGGTGGTTACTCAAACCCCGGCGACAGCCTCGCGAACGAAGTCTTCATAGGTGCGCAGCGGGCGTCCCAGAATCGCCTGGAGCCGTTCCACGGTGCCTTCAGCGGCCTGCATGCCAAACTTCTGGATACCGGACATCATCAGGCGCATGTCATAAGCCAGCCAGGCAGGGCCGTACGCAGCCAATTGTGCTTCGAAGGCGACCACATCGTCACCGCCGTAGGCAACCTCGCGACCCAGGGCGGCGCTCCAGATTTTCGCCACGGCGGTACCGGTCAGTGCGTGCGGGCCGACCAACTCCAGGGTGACCCGATCCAGGGCCGAAGGTGCCTTGTCGCGACGCAGCAACTCGGCAGCGGTGATATCGGCGATGTCCCGGGTATCGATCATCGACACGCCCGCCGAGCCGATCGGCATCGGGTACACCGAGTAATCCTGAATCGTCTGCTGGACCATGAATTCGTTTTGCATGAAGTAAGCCGGGCGCAAGATCGTCGCCGGGATGTCGAGGCTTTCGATCATGCGCTCCACCGTATGCTTGCCGGTGAAGTGCGGCACGTAGGTGAACTTGTCGGCATGGATCACTGACAGGTAGACGATGCGCTCGATGCCGGCCTCGCGAGCGAGGTTCAAGGTGATGAGGGCTTGTGTTACCTCGTCGGGCGTCACGGCGCGGCTTACCCTGACGTCACGATCGACGTCGTTGCGGAGGATCGCGTGGTGGATCTCGTCGAGGAACAATTTGATGTCGCCATCCGGATCAACCCCGGCCCGGACAGCGATTTAGTCGGTCGCTGTTTCGCCAAGGACCGGCTGGTGGTGGTGGCCGCACCTGGACTGCCAATGCCTGCACCCGGGGCCATCCGCTCGGTTCCCGGCATTGTGGCGTCCGGTTTCGAGCCCACCCAATGGGCACTCGATGGCGGCCACTTGGTTCTGGAACCGGTCCCCAGGCTGCGGTTCTCTTCGTTCCTGATGATCCGCGATGCGGCCATCGCCGGTGGTGGGGCGGCCCTTATCCCGCAGTCGATGGCATGGAACCAACTGGCCAGTGGCGAGTTGGTCCAGTGGGGCACGGTATCGGGGAAAGAAGCCGAACTCTGGGTCCTGCACACGTCCCGACGACTTGCTGCGCCGAAGGTGCGGGCGTTTGTCGATTTCATGTGTGCCAGGTACCCGGACATGTCCCTGGTCTTGCAGGGATAAAAATGCTCACGTCAGGTCGTCGGTCATGAGCCTCACTCTGTGGCAATCAGTCGGCCCGAGTTTCTGACCGCTTGCCGAGCGCACTTCCATCGGCATGAGGGCCTGGCCGGTGGCGTTGTCCAACAGTACGGAACGAGTTTCCCCCGGCTCGAACAGGAAACGTTCGCCCCACTGTCGCAGGCTGACCACCACCGGAAAGATCTCCCGGCCTTTCTCTGTCAGGACGTACTCTTTGTAGGCGCTCCCATCCGAGGCGGGTCGAACGTCGAATACGCCGACCTCGACCAAGGCTTTGAGTCGCGAAGCCAGAATGTTCTTGGCCACGCCCAGGCTCTTTTGAAATTCGCTGAATCGACGGATGTCGTCGAATGCGTCGCGGATGATCATCAGTGACCAGCGATCACCCATCACATCCAGTGTCCTGGCGACCGGGCATTCGTTGTTTTGCGATGAAGCGGTTTCCATTTGATTGACCCTCTGGAAAGCATTGCCAAGTTGGTCGGAATTATGTGGTTGCAAATTGAAACCTGATCAAGCAACAATTCAGACAGGTTTTTAATTGAAACCAGTTTAGCGCCAAGGAGACGTGCATGACAGCAGAGGCCGACTGTTTCACCCAGCAGCCTTCGGAAAGTCAGGGTGACGAGGGAGCAAGCGCCCTCACCACGGGCTCTTTGAATGAACAGCAGTGCCCGGGGCTTTCGCCGTCGCTCACGTTATTGTTTTCCGTGACCTGCGCCCTGGCCGTCGCCAATGTCTACTTTGCCCAACCCTTGCTCGCCTCGATGGCCGAGAGCCTGGGTGTCGCTTCCGGATTGATCGGGGGAGTGGTGACGGCCACCCAGGTGGGGTACGCGCTGGGGTTGCTGTTCATCGTCCCGCTGGGGGACAGGGTCGACCGTAAACGGCTGGTTTTCGCGCAATTGGTGTTGTCAGCCATCGCGCTGGCGGCCGTCGGCGCAGCCCAGCATTGGTTGGCTTTGCTGGGCGCCATGGTCGTGATGGGGTTGCTGGCGGTGGTCGTCCAGGTGCTGGTGGCCTATGCCGCCGTGCTGTCCTCGCCATCCCAACGGGGACAGACCGTGGGCACCGTCACCAGTGGCGTTGTACTGGGGATTCTCCTGGCGCGGTTCACCTCCGGGGTGATCGCCGACCTGGCGGGCTGGCGCGGGGTTTATTTCGTGTCCTCGGGCTTGATGCTGGCCATCGCGGCAGTGTTCTGGGTCGTGGTGCCCGCCGCTGTGTCGCCCCGTCACCGGCAGCCCTACCTGGCGCTCATCCGCTCGCTGTTCGTGCTGTTCGTGACCGAGCCGATGCTACGGACCAGAGGCCTGCTGGCCTTGCTGATCTTTGCCGCTTTTTCGGTGTTGTGGACTGCGATGGTGCTGCCGTTGAGCGCCGCGCCGCTGTCACTTTCACACACGGCCATTGGCCTGTTTGGCCTGGCGGGTGTCGCCGGTGCCCTGGCGGCCAGAAGCGCCGGTCGTTGGGCGGATCAAGGTTTTGGACAACGGGTTACCGGCTGGTCGCTGGGGCTCCTGACGTTCTCCTGGCTGCCCATCGCGTTTACCGAGAGCTCCCTGATCGCACTGGTCTGCGGCGTGGTGCTACTCGACTTCGCGGTACAAGCCGTGCACGTCACCAACCAGAGCCTGATTTTCGCCGCGCGGCCCGACGCCCAGAGTCGCATGGTCGGCGCCTACATGTGTTTCTACTCGGTAGGCAGCGCATTGGGCGCGACCGCCGCGACCCAGGTCTATGCGCTGTGGGGCTGGATGGCGGTCAGCCTGCTGGGCGCCTCGATCAGCCTCGCCGCGCTGGTGGTGTGGAGACGCTCGCTTCATTGCGGCCACTGCTCAAGCAGGATCGAGACGAATTTCTCCGCGGCCGGGGAGAGCGATGCGCCCCGGCGGTAGACCAGGCCCAGGGAGCGGTTTACCACCGGCTCGATCAGCGGCACGCTGACCAGGGTTGGATGATCCCCGGCCGGCATGGCCAGGCTGGGCATCGCCGACACGCCCAGGCCGGCCTCGACCAGTCCCAGCGACGTAGACAAGTGCTGGACTTCGTAGAACCACTGTGGGCGCCAGCTCAGGCCCGACAGCGCGTGGTCCAGCAGCATGCGGTTGCCGCTCAGGCGCCCGACCCCGATCAGCCGATAGTCGCTGAGTTCCGACCAGGTGACCGCACTGCGTTCAGCCAATTCATGGTCGCGTCGGCAGGCCAGCACAAAGGGTTCGTTGACCAGGGGCACGAACTCGATGTCCGGGTGCTGGCCGCTCATCATGTTGATGCCGAAGTCGGCTTCGCCGCGCAGCACGGCTTCGAGCCCTTCGTTGGCGCTGAGGTCGAGCAGGCGGATGCGGATTTTCGGGTAGCGCTCGTTGTAGAGGCGGATCACCGAAGGCAGGAAATAGAACGCCGCCGTGGGGATGCACGCCAAGGTCACCCGGCCGATCTGCCGCTCCGCCAGCTCGCGGATGTTGAGAATCGAGTCGTCGAAATCATCCAGCAGGCGCCGCGCCTTGGGCAGGAAGTCACGGCCGACACTCGTCAGGCTGACCTTGCGGGTCGTGCGGTCGAGCAAAGCGGTTCCCAGGCCTTCCTCGAGTTTTTTCATCCGTCGGCTCAGGGCCGGTTGTGACAGATGCAGCGCATCGGCGGCTTCGTGGAAACTGCCCAGTTCGGCGATTTTCACGAAAGATCGTATGTCCTGGAGCTCATATTCCATGTTCTACCTCACCGCAGAGGGGATGCGTAGTGCAAATCATCGTAAAGTAATTCATTTGTGAAACGCAATAATCTCTCTGATCTTTGCATTGGAAACACTTTTCAAACTTTGCCACTCTTGTGTCCAGAGCATCAATTATCCAGATTGATCAACAAGAGTTAGTGATCATGCAGCGAATTCCTTGTGTGCTAATGCGCGGCGGTACGTCCAAAGGCCCGGTGTTTCTCGCCTGGGATCTGCCGGTCGCCATCGCCGAACGTGACGAGCTGCTGCTCAACCTGATGGGCTCCGGCCACGAGCTGGAAATCGACGGCATCGGTGGCGGCAGCCCACAAACCAGCAAAGTGGCGATCGTCAGCCCATCGCTGCACCCTGACGCGGATGTCGATTATCTGTTCGTCCAGGTCATGGTTTCCCAGCGTCGGGTCGATACCGCCCCCAACTGCGGCAACATGCTCTGCGCCGTCGGCCCGTTCGCCATCGAGCAGGGGCTGGTCAAGCCTTCTGGCGATCTGACCCGGGTGCGCATTCGCAACCTCAACACCGGGACGTTCGTGAATGCCGAAGTGCAAACCCCGCAAGGCAAGGTCAGCTATGAAGGCGACACCGCCATCGACGGCGTGCCTGGCACAGCCGCTCCGGTACAACTGACGTTTCTCGATGCGGCGGGCAGCAAGACGGGGAAACTCTTCCCGACCGGGCAACTCCTGGACCTGATCGACGGCATCCTGGTGACCTGCATCGACATGGCGATGCCGATGATGATTGTCGAGGCCAGCCAGCTCGGCAAACGCGGTGACGAAAGCCCTGCCGAACTGGACGCCGATAAAGCCTTCCTGCAGCGGCTGGAGTCCTTGCGGCTGAAAGCCGGCCTGGCGATGGGCCTGGGTGATGTCAGCGACAAGGTCATTCCCAAGCCGGTGCTGGTGTCTCCGGCCAAGTGCGGCGGGACGATCCAGGTGCGCTACTTCATGCCGCACAACTGTCACCGCGCCCTGGCGATCACCGGCTCCATTGGCTTGGCCACGGCGTGCGTAACCGAAGGCAGCGTCGTTGCACAGTTGCTCGGCAACGTCAGCGAACCGCGCTTGCAACAGGTTCGGATCGAACACCCAAGCGGCGGTATTGATGTCGTACTGTCCTACACCGGTGAAAAGGGTGAGACCATTCGGGCTTCGGTAGTACGTACCGCGCGCCGGCTTTTCTCGGGTTACGTCTACGCCACGGCGTCCCAACGGCTGGCCGGATAACCCTGGTTGCCAGGGTCTTTTGCATCAGAACAATTCTAAAAATGGGTGATGCCATGAAAGTTGTTAAATCGCTCTACTTCCAGATCATCTGCGCCGTGCTGCTGGGCGTGGTCGTCGGGCACTTCTGGTCGCAACAGGCAATTGCCTTGAAGCCGCTGGGCGATGCCTTCATCAAGCTGATCAAGATGATGATCGCGCCGGTGGTGTTCTGCACCATTGTCACTGGCATCGCCGGTATGAGCGACAAGCGCTCGCTGGGGCGTTTGTTGAGCAAGACCATGCTGTTGTTCCTGGCGCTGACGGTGATCAGCCTGATCATCGGCCTGGTGTCGGTCTACCTGTTCAAGCCCGGCGCAGGCATGAACATCGACCCGACGCAGTTGAGTACCCAGGGGCTGTCGCAGTACACCGAATCCGCCGCGAAACTGAGCGTGGTGGACTTCTTCATGCACATCATTCCCGACACCTTCATCGGCGCCTTCAATAAAGGCGAGGTGCTGCCGGTGCTGTTTATCGCGGTGCTCTGCGGTTTTGCCCTATCGTCCCTGGGCGAGCGCGGCAAGCCTGTGCTGGAGGTCCTGGAGTCGGCTTCGCACATGGTGTTCAAGATTTTCTCCTACCTGATGCGTTTCGCTCCGATTGGCGCTTTCGGGGCCTTGGCCTTCACGGTGGGGCAGTACGGCATCACGTCGCTGGGCTCGCTGGCCAAGTTGATCATGACCTTGTACATCGCCTGCGCTTTCTTCGTCTTTGTGGTGTTGGGCAGCCTTTGCCGCGCCCACGGTTTCAGCCTGTGGAAGCTGTTGCGTTACCTGCGTGAAGAGTTCCTGGTGGTGCTCGGCACGTCCTCGACCGAACCGGTAATGCCGCGGATGTTGGAAAAGCTCCAGGCCCTGGGTTGCAAGAAAGGGGTCGTGGGGCTGGTGCTGCCGACCGGCTACTCGTTCAACCTCGACGGCACGGCGATCTATCTGTCGCTGGCGGCGATCTTCATTGCCCAGGCCTGCAACATCGACCTGACGCTGACCCAGGTCATCACCATGCTGGCGATCATGCTGCTGTCGTCAAAGGGGGCCGCGGGTGTGACCGGCAGCGGGTTTGTCGCCCTGGCCTCGACCTTGACGGTCATCCACGACATTCCCCTGGCGGGCCTGGCCCTATTGATCGGGATCGACCGGTTCATGTCCGAAGCGCGGGCGTTGACCAGCCTGGCGAGCAACGCCGTTGCGACCGTGGTGATCTCCCTCTCGGAGAATGCCTGTGACCGCGAAGTGCTGTTGCAGACCCTGGATGGCAAACCCGCCCTGACACAGACCCCGGCAACGGACTCGAGCTGGGACGGCGCGAAGGTCGCCAAACACATCTAGCCGCTCACGGCTGACTCGACAGCACCGCGCAAGCTCACTCGATACCTCTCGCCAGGCACACTTCAGCGTGTTGCCTGGCGGGTGGGAGGGCGTGTGCCTGGGTGTCTGCCAAGCTACTCATAACAACAAGAGATCTGACATATGCTCGCTTTACTTGGCTTGGCCATGGTGGTGGTCTTCACTTTCCTGATAATGACCAAACGGTTGTCCCCGATTGTCGCCCTGACGGTAGTGCCCATCGTCTTTGCCGTGCTCGGCGGCTTTGGCGGGACCACCGGCAAGATGATGCTGGACGGCCTGAAAATGGTCGCGCCCTCGGCGGCACTGCTGTTGTTCGCGATCCTGTTTTTCGGCCTGATGATCGACGCCGGTCTGTTCGACCCGCTGATCCGCAAGATCCTCAAGCGGGTCAATGGCGACCCGATGAAAATCGCCGTGGGCACCGCGCTGCTGTCGCTGTTGGTGGCGCTGGACGGTGACGGCACGACGACCTACATGATCACCTGTGCCGCGATGCTGCCGCTGTATAAGCGCATCGGCATGAACCCGATGATCCTGGCGACCATTTCCATGCTCTCCCTGAGCATCATGAGCGGCATGACCCCTTGGGGCGGCCCGGCGACCCGTGCGATCGCAGCGCTGGGCCTGGATGCCGGTGAGTATTTCGTGCCGTTGCTGCCGACCATGATCGGTGGTGCGATGTGGGTGGTGTTCACGGCCTTCCTGCTGGGCCGTGCCGAGCGCAAGCGCATTGGTAACGTCCAGCTGCAAAGCGGTGGCGGTGACTGCTACATCAACGCGATCATCGAGGACACGCCACACAAGCGCCCGAAACTGGCCTACGTCAACCTGCTGCTGGTGGTCGCGGTGATGGTCGCGCTGGTGATGGGGCTCATGCACTCGGCGATTCTGTTCCTGATCGGTTTCGTCCTGGCGCTGATGATCAACTATCCGCAACTGGATATTCAGAAGGAGCGCATTCTCGCCCATTCGGGCAACGCCATGACCGTGGTCCTGCTGGTGTTTGCCGCGGGCATCTTCGCCGGGATCTTCTCCGGAACGAAAATGGTCGATGCCCTGGCGCAAACCCTGGTCGATTGGATTCCGCCTTCCTGGGGCCATCTGTTCCCGCTGGTGGTGGCGATTACCAGCATGCCGCTGACCTTCGTATTGTCCAACGATGCCTACTACTTCGGGGTCGTGCCGATCCTGGCCAACGCCGCCGCTGCCTACGGGATTGATCCGGTGGAAATTGCCCGGGCTTCCATTCTCGGCCAGCCGGTGCACCTGATGAGCCCGCTGGTGGCCTCGACCCTGTTGCTGGTGGGCATGGTCGACCGCGACCTGGGCGACTTCCAGAAAGCCACCGTCAAATGGGCGGTGCTCACCTCCCTGGTGATTACCGCGCTGGCCTTGCTGACCGGGGCACTGACGCTGTTTTCCTGACTCACCCGACAACCTTGTTTTCCTGCCTGACACGCCCCCTGCAAATGGGGGTGAGAAGGCCTGCACGCCCAATAACAACAACGAGTAGCCAGACATGACCATTTTGCTGACCCGCGGGGCTTTGTTTCCAATCCTTGGCCTGTTGCCCCTGGCCACGGCCAGCGCCGAAGGTTTCATCGATGACAGCAAGCTGAAGCTGCAATTGCGCAACGTCTACTTCAACGAAAATTTCCGCGACGAGCACGGTATGAGCGCCCGGGCGGCGAGGACCGCCAAGAGTGAGCGCACCGAATGGGCCCAGGGCTTCCTGCTGGATTACCAGTCAGGCTTTACGCCGGGCACCCTCGGCTTCGGGGTCGATGCCCTGGGCCTGCTCGGGGTCAAGCTCGATTCCGGGCGTGGTCGCAGTGGCACCGGCCTGCTGCCGGTGCATGACGACGGTCGCGCCGCCGACGAGTTCGCCAGTGCGGGCATGACCGCCAAGGCCCGGCTGGCCAAGACCACGCTCAAATACGGCACCTTGCTGCCCAAGACCCCGGTGCTGGTCTACAACGATGCGCGGCTGTTGCCCCAGACTTACCAAGGCACCCAGATCAGCAGCAACGACATTGACAACCTCACCGTCACCGGCGGGCACCTGGAGCGTTTCAAGCTGCGGGATTCGAGCGACAGCATGCCCATCGTGCCGGACGGCTACGGCGGCGATAAGTCCGGTGACTTCAGCTATGCCGGCGCCGACTACAAGTTGGGCAAGCACATCCGCCTGAGCTACTTCTATGGCGAGCTGGAGAATTTCTATCGACAGAACTTCGTTGGCATCCAGCATGATCTGCCCCTGGGCGCCGGGGTATTGACCAGCGACCTGCGCTACTTCAACAGCGTCGATTCGGGGTCGGCCTACGGCGGCAAGATCGACAACGACATGCTCAGCGGGTCGCTGTCCTACGCCGTTGTCGGCCACACACTGAGCGCCGGTTACCAGACCCTCAGCGGCGAGGCGGGCCTGCCTTACGTCAGCGGCGCCACGGTGTACTCCTTCAGCAACGTCGGGATCGGCAAGTTCATCGAGGAAGACGAGAAGACCTGGATGCTCGGTTACGGCTACGACTTCGCGCGCCTCGGTGTGCCCGGCCTGACGTTCTCCACCCGCTACCTGAGCGGTAACGACGGTAAGTCCGACACCGCGGTCAAAGAGTGGGAACGTGACGCAGAGATCGCCTATGTGGTGCAACAGGGAACGTTCAAGGGGCTGGGGGTGAAGTTGCGAAACTACGTCTATCGCTCGGACTTTTCCCGTGGTCGTGACAGCAACCGGGTCTACTTTACCTACGACATCGCGCTTTGGTAGGTCATGCAGTTCACCTAAGAAACAACGATGGATTTGGTAGGTCATGCAGTTCACCTAAGAAACAACGATGGACCTGTGGCGAGGGAGCTTGCTCCCGCTCGGCTGCGAAGCAGTCGTGAACCGGCGGGTGCGGTGTGTCTGTGTTACGCGTTCGGCAGGTTTTGGGGGCGCTTCGCGACCCAGCGGGAGCAAGCTCCCTCGCCACGGTTTTCTCAGTGGCCCCGCGCTCATCACGGTGGCCCGGTTCGATTCTTTGCGACATCATTGCGTCAATTTTCTTTGGGGCAATGCCCGTCGAGGCCGCTGTGGATCGAAACCGAGACCGACGCAACAACCTTTCCCTGGATGGCCTGAATTTTTTCCTCGCGGATGTGCGCGATGGCTTGGGTCCTTACCTGGCGATCTACCTGCTGGCGGTGCATCGCTGGGACCCGGCGAGCATTGGCGTGGTGATGACGGTGGCGGCCATGGCCGGGCTTGTCGCCCAGGCGCCTGCCGGCGCGTTGATCGACCGGGTGCGCAGCAAGCGTGCCGTGGTGGCCGTGGCGGCATTGGTGGTGACGCTGGGTTGCCTGGTACTTCCGTTCACGTCGTCCTTTGGCCTGGTGGCATTGACCCAGGCCATCGGCGCCGTGGCAGCGTCAGTCTTTGCGCCGGCTATCGCGGCGATTTCCCTGGGCATTACCGGCGCCAAGGCCTTTACACGGCGCACGGGGCGCAACGAAACATTCAATCACGCGGGCAATGCCTGCGCCGCGCTGCTGGCGGGTGGGTTCGCCTGGTTGTTCGGTCCCATCGCGGTGTTCTACCTGATGGCCGCCATGGCATTGGCGAGCATCGTGGCGGTCAGTTGTGTGTCCGCCGAGGCCATCGACCATGACGTGGCACGGGGCCTGGAGGCGGGGCAGTTGGTTCACGGCCCTGTACCCTCGACGCTGCGGGTCCTGCTGGATAACCGTACGCTGCTGTTGTTCGCCATTTGCTGCGGGCTGTTCCATCTGGCGAACGCGGCGATGCTCCCGCTGGTCAGCCAGAAGCTCGCCCAGGCCAATGTGCACCTGGCCACGCCGTTGACATCGGCTTGTATCGTTGCGGCGCAACTGGTCATGGTGCCCATGGCGTGGCTGGTGGGCGTCAAGGCCGATGCCTGGGGCCGCAAGCCGTTGCTGCTGGCCGGCTTCCTGATCCTGCCCATCCGCGGCGTGTTGTACGTGCTCTCGGACGACCCCTACTGGTTGGTGGCGGTGCAACTGCTGGACGGTATTGGTGCCGGGCTGTTTGGCGCGCTGTTTCCCCTGGTGGTCAAGGACCTGACCCAGGGCACCGGGCGCTTCAACGTCAGTCTCGGGGTGTTGTCGACGGTGTTCGGGCTCGGCGCCGCGTTGAGCAACAGCCTGGCCGGCTTCGTGGTGCAAGGGGCTGGCTACAGCGCGGCGTTCCTGACCCTGGCGGCGATTGCCGCGCTGGCATTCGGCCTGTTGCTGGCGATGCCCGAGACCTTCAGGCCAAGCCGCGTGTCCCAGGCCGACACCCTTGCGGTGCCCGACGGCGGGGTCGCCTGAGGCCGCGTACCCGGTTCGACCCCGCGCTGTTCAAGCCCGGGCGGGGTCGCTGGCGTGTTCCCGGCGAGACAACTGAAGCAGCAGTCCTGGTTCCGCTCTTGTGGCTGAAAGCGTCCAGCCATGGGCCTGGGCGATTTCCTGGCAGATCGTCAGGCCCAGGCCGGCGCCATGGTCGCGGCGATGGGGCCCGCGCCAGAAGCGCACGCACAGCTGCGGCAGTTGCTCCCGATCAACCCCGGGGCCCCAATCGCGTACGCTCAGGCGATCCTTGCCGATGTCCACTCGCACCTCGGTGCCTCGAGGGGCGTGTTGGAGGGCGTTCTCCAGCAGGTTTTTCAGCAAGGTGAAGAGGGCGCTGCGATCAGCCTGCCAGGGGGCAACGCCCGTGCAATCGTCGGCCAGCACCAGGCGTACGTCGACGGCTTCGGCCATGCGCTGTAGATAGTCGGCGGCTTCTTTCGCGACATCGGCCAGTTCGACCGCGGCAAACCTATAGTTCTGCGCCTCGCTGGCTTCGGTCAACAGCAGCAGTTGCTGGGCTTGGCGGGTCATGTGGGCGACGTCGTTGAGGAGCGCGCTGCGATCGGGACTGTCTGCCATCAATTCGATCTGCGCGCGTATCAGCGCCAGCGGTGTCTTCAACTCGTGCGCCGCTGTCGCCAGAAATTCCTGCTGGATCCGGTAGCCATTTTCCAGGCGCTGGAGGACCCGATTGAAACTGTCCACCAGTGGCAAGACTTCGGAA
Organism: Pseudomonas fluorescens; assembly: GCF_001307275.1. Taxonomy (NCBI): domain Bacteria; kingdom Pseudomonadati; phylum Pseudomonadota; class Gammaproteobacteria; order Pseudomonadales; family Pseudomonadaceae; genus Pseudomonas; species Pseudomonas fluorescens. The sequence goes on along the minus strand of NZ_CP012831.1, from coordinate 6,713,459 downwards.
GGTACGCGGCTGACCTGCAAGCGCGAATGCAGCGAGCGAGGCGATATGGCCGCGGCCGACTCGGACACTTCGCGCAAGGGCTTGAGCGTATAACCCAGGATGACATAGGCGCAGGCACCAAAGACGAAGAGCAGTACCAGGCTGAACAGGACGATGCCGGCCCCCATGAAGGGCAGGGCGAAGGCGCCGTGAAAGAGGTCCATCAACCGTTCGCTGACGGCAAGCTGCAGGAACCAGGTCTGGCCGTCGTGTTCGACTGGCGCGGTGGCACCGTACATCAAGATGCCCTGGCGCTCGAACTTGAACGGTTCGTGCTCCAAAGGGTGCAGCGAGGCACTCGCTGGCCAGAAGGTCGCATCGGTGGACGCCAGGGCCACGTTTGCCGAGGCGTCCAGCACGCGGTAGCCGATCTCCTGTCCCATGCTGTCATAGGTCCAGATTCGATCCGCCTCGCTGGGATCGAATCCGACCGGGCGCCCGCCAGCATCGAACTGGAGTTTCTCCGCCAGCTCCTGGGTGCGTTCGGCCATGTTCATGACCGACAGGATGTCGCTCTGTGAGCTGACCAGGGCCAACGCCGCCGACACGATCAACAGAATGCTCAGCGCCACGCCGGCGATATAGGCCAGCAGCACCTTGAACCGGAGGCTACTCAACCACGTCGACCTGGCGGAGCGCATAACCGAGACCTCGCAAGTTGACAATGCGTTGGCGGGAGCCGATGGCAAGCAGCTTGCGGCGGATACGGTGCAGGGCCACGTCCAGGGCGTTCGGCGTGACCGCCTCGCTCAAGCCCCAGCCCGCCGCCTCTATGCTGGGGCGGCGGACGATTTCCCCAGGCTTGCGCAACAGCAGCAACATGATCTGCATTTCCGCCGGCGCCAGGGTAATGCTTTCATTCGCACAGCACAGAGTGCCGGTCTCGGGTTGCAGGCTCAGGTCACCGTGGCTGGGCGCCAGTGGGCGACAGTCCACGGGGCGCCGCAGCAAAGCCCGCACCCGGGCGACCATTTCATCCATGGCAAACGGCTTGGGCAGATAGTCATCGGCACCGGCATCGAGCCCTTGTACCCGATCATGCAGGGCATCCCGTGCCGTGAGCACCAGGCACGGCAGGCCAAGCCCGGCGCTGCGCAGGCGCTTCAACAAGACCAGCCCGTCGCCGTCCGGCAAGCCGCGATCGAGGATCAGCGCCTGGTAGGGCACCCGCTGGATGGCCGCCCATGCACCGTCCATGCGGTTGATCACATCGACGGCGATCCCGGCGTTCGTCAATCCCGTGCTGACCAGTTGGGCCAAGCGTTCGTGGTCCTCGACCAACAGAATGCGGCTCATCAGAAGCGGTACAGGTAGCCGAACAGCGCGCTGTTTTCGGTAGAACGATCTACCAGCGGGCTGTCCTTGATCTCGCTGGCGAAGCGGGTCGCCTTGATATCGAGGAACACAGAGTGGTGCTTATCGAACATGTAGTTTCCCCGGACGCCAAACTCGGTATTGAGGGCGGACTTGCCATCATAGGCCGCGCGATCGATGCGGGCTTCACTGTCGCGTACGCCAAAATAATAATCGACGTATTTCTTGTCCTGCCACATCGCCGTCACGTGGGGCGTGAGGGTGATGCGGTCGTCGAGTCGCCAGGTCCGCTCCAGGCCCAGGTTGAAGCGCTGCCCCTTGCTGTTGCCCGATACATCCGCCAGCCACTCGGCGTGGGCGTCCACCCAGTCGGTGTGCCACTGCACTTTCGCTCCGGCCCAGAAGCTGCTTTTACGGTCGCTCATGCCATCGAAAACCCGCGAGTCATCGGCATCATAGCCACTGAAGTCGTACTGGCCCACGAGGCTGAAATCGATGTGCTGGGTGTCGTTGATCTCGAGCTGCGACAGCTTGGCCTCGGCGTTCGGGCCGAACACCCGCAGGTATTCGTTCTCGAAGTAGATCAGCGGTATCGCCTTGTTGTCACGATCGATGCCGGTATAGGGCTGCTGGCTGCTGATGGCGCCGACCCCCAGCCCCCAGGACGAAGACGGTTTGGCGGTTTCAGGTTCGGCGGCCTGTGCGGCCAGCGCTGAAGGGGGCGCAGTGAGTAGGATCAGGCTCGGGATGGTGGAAACGGCTAAGCGCAGCAAATGCATGGGGTGCTCCAACGGGACAGGATGAAATGCGCGCCTATCGTTGAGCGTCTTCCCTTACCGGATACTTACGGTTATTTGTCGAAAGCTTGACCTCGATCAAGGCAAATACATATTCCCGCTTCACGGCCGTTATATGTGCCAAGCGGTGCAATATCAGGGGTGATGGCTATTTGGTATTGCGCTAAGATCACGTCAAGTCAGCGTGTATAACAGCCTTCTTACAATAAGTTCACGCGTCACTAATTCATTTTTAAATGAGGCTTGAACGGAAATGCTCAGGAATGCACCGCTGCGTCTGAAACTTTTATTGATCCTGCTCCTTCCCTTGTTGGGATTCCTGATTTTGGCCGGCGTCTTTGTCGTGGATAACTACAAGACACTGCGCGATATGGACGCCACGGTCACCGCCAGCGCCACGGCGCAGAAGTTGAGCCAACTGATTACGGTATTGCAGCGTGAACGCGGCGCCAGCGGGGTGTTCCTGGGCAGCGCGGGCAAGTCCATGGGTGAGCGGATGGCCCAGGCGCGCCAGGATTCCAATGCTTCTGTCGAGGTGGTGAGCCGGTTGTCTGCGTCGGGGAGCGCGCAATTGGACAACGTCCTCCAGGCCTTGGCGCAACTGCCCGCCATTCGTGGGCAAGTGGATAAGTTGGGTATCAGCAGCACCGAATCGGGTGTTCGTTATACCGAGATCATTCAAGCGCTCGTGGGCTATACCCACTCTTTGGAAGCGACGATCAATAACGCCACCATTGTTCATGCACTCGGTGCGCTCAATCAGTTTATCGAGATGAAAGAACGGGCTGGACGCGAGCGGGTCGTGCTGGGCCTGGTATTCAGCCAGGACCGTTTCGACGAGACATTGTTGTCGCGTTTTAGCCGTAATCTCGGTGAGTTCTCTGCTTATTCCGACGCATTCCGTCGCCAGGCCCAGCCAGCCTTGCTTCAACAGTTTACCGAGCAGATGCTCAAACCCGCTGCGGTCGAAGTGGGCAAGTTGCAGCGCCTGGCTTTCGAAGTGCCATTGGGGCAGTCGCTGGGCATCAAGCCAGAGGCCTGGTTTGAACTCTCCACTCAGCGCATCGACATGATGGGCCAAGTGGAGGAAGCCCTCGGTCAAAACGTCAGCCGCCTGGCGGTACACGGGCGCGATGAAGCCAGCCGTGCGTTGTGGTTGACCCTCGGTGCGGTCGTCGTGGCGCTGCTGGCGGTGACGGTGCTGTCGTATGTGATCATCCGCATGATCGATTTGGCGGTACGCGATGTGAACCGGGCCCTGAACGGCCTGGCACAACGTGATCTCACTGCCAGGGCCACGTACGAGGGTCGGGATGAATTCGGCCAGATCTCGCGCAACCTCAATCGCATGGCGCAGGAGATCAGCGAAGTCGTGCAGGAAATCGGCAATGCCACGGCGCAGGTGGCCACCGCCGCGCAAGAGTCTTCCACGGTGACGGTCCAGACCAGTGCGAGTGTCGAGCAACAGCGCCAAGGCACCGAGCAGGTGGCCACCGCGATCAATCAGATGAGCGCCACGGTGCGCGAGGTGGCGCAAAGTACCAACGATGCGGCGCACATGTCGCAACAGGTCAACCTCAGCACGGCGCAAGGGCGCGTGGAAATCGAAAGTACCATCGGGCTGATTCGCCAATTGTCCGGGCAGGCCGAGGAGACCGCGGGGATCATTGGTGATCTCAAGCTGGAAAGCGATGCGATCTCTTCCGTGCTCGACGTGATTCGCGGCATTGCCGAACAGACCAATCTGCTGGCGCTCAATGCGGCGATTGAAGCGGCGCGGGCCGGTGATCATGGGCGCGGGTTTGCGGTGGTCGCCTCCGAGGTGCGCACCCTGGCACAAAAGACGCAGGAGTCCACGGGCAACATTCAACAGATGATCAGCAACCTGCAAGCCGGGTCGGATCGTGCGGCGCTGTCCATGCAGCAGACCCTGGACAAGGCTCAGGACGGGGCGAGCAAAGTCGAGCGCGCGGGGACGTTGTTGGTGGAGATCGCCGAGGGCGTGGCGACGATCAGCGACCGTAACATCCAGATCGCCTCCGCAGCCGAAGAGCAGAACGCGGTGTCCGAGGACATCAATCGTAACGTGAACGAGATCAATGACCTGGTGATCCAGGTGAGTGCCGGTGCCGAGCAGACGGCCATCACCAGCCAGGAACTGGCGCGCCTGGCCGAGTACCAGCAACAGTTGGTCAATCGCTTCAAGGTCGCCTAATTCCTGCGGCCCCGGGCCTTTGGCGCAAGGCCCGGCTGTGCGTTCAAACGATATCGTCGATCAGGATGTGGCGCTCGCCGCGGCTGCACTGCTCGATCCGCGCTTCGACCTTGTAGACCTGGCGCAGCATCGACTCGGTGATCACCTCGGCGCTCGGGCCGCTGCCCTGGGCGGTGTTGTCGGCGATGACCAGCACTTGGTCGGCAAAGCGCAGCGCCTGGTTCAGGTCATGGATGGCGATGAACACAATGACCTGGCGTTTGCGCGCCAGGGCCCGCATGAAATTCAGCACCTGGACTTGCCGATGCATGTCCAGGGCGCTGGTCGGCTCATCCATCAACAGGATTTCCGGTTCGCGCACCAGGGTCTGGGCGATCGACACCAGTTGCTGCTGTCCGCCGCTGAGCTCTCCGAGGTTACGGAACGACAACTCAGTGATGCCCAGCGCGGCGAGAATGTCATCCACCCGCTTCAGTTCGTCATCGTGGACGACCCAGCCCGGCGTGAGCTGCTTGCGCGCCAGCAGCACCGACTCGTACACCGTCAACCGGGCACTGGCGTTCAAGCCCTGGGGCATGTAGCTGATGCCCTGCGGTCCCTTTTTCGAGCCCTCCAGGATCACCTGCCCGGGGCCGTCGATCAACCCGGCCATGCGCTTGAACAAGGTGGATTTGCCCGCCGCGTTGGGGCCGACTACCGCCACCACCTGGCCGCCGACAAAAGCTGCCGTGGTCACGCCGTGAATGACCGTGCGCTGGCCATAGCGGGCTCCGAGATTCTCCAGCCGGATCGTTACCATGAGTTTTTCTTCCCGCCGAGAATCAAGGATATGAAGAAGGGCACGCCGATCAGCGACGTCACCACACCGATGGGGAAAATGGCCCCAGGGATCAGGGTTTTGCTGATCACCGAACTGGCGGACAGAATCAGGGCGCCGGTCAGCACCGACGCCGGCAGGAAGAACCGTTGGTCTTCACCGATCAGCATCCGCGCGATGTGCGGGCCGACCAGGCCGATGAAGCCGATCGTGCCGACAAACGCCACCGGGAACGAGGCGAGCAGGCTGACCATGATCAGCGTCTGAAAGCGCAGGCTGCGCACGTTGATGCCGAAACTCGCGGCCTTGTCGTCCCCCAACCGCAGCGCGGTCAAGGCCCAGGCGCGCCGGGCGAAAACCGGCAGGGTGACCAGGATCACCAGGCAGATTACCCCGAGCTTGGGCCAGGTGGCTTTGGTCAGGCTACCCATCGTCCAGAACACCACGGCGGCCACGGCTTGCTCGGTGGCGAAGAATTGCACCAGCGCCAGCAACGCATTGAAGGTGAACACCAGGGCGATGCCAAGCAGCACGATGGTCTCGGCGGTGACACCGCGGCGCAGGCTCAGGAAGTGGATCAACAATGCCGACAACATGGCCATGATGAACGCGTTCACCGGCACCATGTACTGCGCCGCCAATGGGAACAAGGCCACGCCAAACGCCAGTCCCATGGCCGCACCAAAACTGGCGGCAGCGGAAATGCCCAGGGTGAACGGGCTGGCCAGCGGGTTGTTGAGGATCGTCTGCATCTGCGCGCCGGCCAGCGACAACGCGGCGCCGACCGCGACAGCCATCAGCGCCACAGGCAGGCGGATGTCCCACATCACCACGCGAACCTGGGGCGAAGCGCTGTCCGGCGAAAACAGTGCGCCGAGCACTTCGTCGAGGCTGTAGCGTGCCGGCCCGAGGGCCAGGTCGAGCAGGACGCTGCAAATCAGCAACAGCGTGAGCCCGCCGAGAATGAGCCGCTTGCGCAGCACCAGGCGCCGGTAGGTGTCACGTTGCATCACCAGGGTTTCGTTCAACGACGTCATGGCTTGTCCTCGGTCTGGTCCAGGCTGACGGCGTAACCCGGCTCATAAGGAACTGGCAGGAACTGCTCGTGCAGTTGACGGAACGAGGCGTCCGGGTCCAGGTCGGCGAATAACGTCGGGTGGAACCACTTGGCCAATTGCTGGATGGCCACGAACTGATAGGGGCTGTTGTAGAACTGGTGCCAAATGGCGTGGAACGCCTGGTCGTCCTGGGCCTTGATGCCGGCGTAGGCCGGTCGCCGGGTGTACCACGCCAGTTTTTTCCTGGCTTGGGCCATATCCGCCCCGGGGCCGACGCCGACCCAATGGCCACCGGGTGCAAAGGCTTCCCAGTTGGCACTGGTGACCACCACCTGTGCCGGGTTGGCGACCACCACTTGTTCGGCATTCAACTGGCCGAACGTGGTGGGGATGATGCCTTTGGCGATGTTGTCGCCACCGGCCATTTCGACGAACAGGCCGAAATTCTCGTTGCCGAAGCTCAGGCAGCAATCATCGGTGTAGCCGCCGATTCGCTCGATGAAGACCTTGGGCCGGGCAGGGTGGCGCGCTTCAATGACGTCGGTGACCCGTCGAATCTGTTGGTTGCGAAAATCGATGAAGGCTTCGGCACGGGCTTGCTTGCCGAACAGTTGGCCGAACAGGCGCATGGTCGGCTCGGTGTTCTGCATCGGGTTGTTGCGAAAGTCCACGTAGACCACCGGGATGCCCAAGGCGTCGAGCTTCTCGATGTAGCGCGCATCCTCGGTGGCGTGCTGGGCTTCGATATTGAGGATGATCACATCCGGACGCTGGGAGATGGCCTGTTCGATGTCAAAGGTGCCGTCCTCGAACCCGCCGAAGGTCGGGATCTTGGCAATCTCGGGAAATTTGCGCAGGTAGGCGCCGTAGGTGTCCGGATCCGACTGGATCAGGTCCTTGCGCCAACCGACGACGCGTTCGATGGGGTTTTGCGTGTCCAGTGCCGCCACCAGGTACAACTGGCGGCCTTCGCCGAGGATCACCCGCCTGACCGGGAGATGGACCTTGACCTGGCGCCCGAGCAGGTCGGTCACGCTGCCCAGGGCAGGGTCCGCCTCGGCGGCCAGGGCACTGCGGGGCGTCAGCGAAAGAAACGACACACCGAGCAGCCCGGTGAACAGCAGGGCGGCAAGGGTGTGAGGGCGGCGAAAAACGGTAACCATGGTTCATGCCTTTACGAAAGCCGGACCGGACAACGGCGCAAGTCGCCGCCCCGGCCCGCAGGTTTCAGAAATCAACGGTGGCGGATAACAACAGCGTGCGCGGTGCGCCTTGGGAAAACGCGCCATAGGACGCGACCCCCGACCAATAGGCGCGGTCAAAGACGTTCTGCACCGTGGCGCGAAATGTCGTGGGCCGTTCGGCAATGCGCGTGGCATAGCGGGCACCGACGTCGAAGCGGGTCCAGGCATCCAGTTCCTGGGTGTTGGCCTGGTCGACGTACTGGCTGGCGGTGTAGATCGCGCCGCTGGTCAGCGTCAGCCCATCGATGCCCGGGGTGTCCCACTCGGCCCAGAGGTTGGCCTGGACCTTGGGCACGCCCACCGGTGTATTGCCGCGGTTGGCGGCCACGCTGGTGCGGGTCAGTTCCCCATCGAGTAGCGTCACGCCACCGAGCAGGCGCGTGCCCTTGGCAATCTCGCCGGACAGGTTCAGTTCCACGCCACGGTTGCGTTGCTGGGCCTGGACCGAAAACACCCTGGACGACAATTCGCCGCTGGGTTTCTTGATCTGGAACAGCGCCAGCGTGGCCATGAAACGCTCGTAGTCGAGCTTGAGCCCGATCTCCTGCTGGCGGGAAATGTAGGGTGAAAAAACTTCGTCGGCGTTCGTGGCGGCAGCCGGTGCGATGTCGCCCTTGCTCAGGCCTTCGATGTAGTTGTAGTACAGCGCGACATGGTCCCAGGGCTTGGCGACGATACCGAGCAGTGGGGTGGTCTTGCTTTTGTCGTAGGACGGGGTGGCAACGGTGGTGTTGTAGTTGTCCGACTGGATGTTTTGTCGGCGCAATCCGAGGGTGAGTTGCAGGCGCTCATCGAGCACCGACAAGGTGTCGGCCAGGGCGACGCCCGACAGTTCGCTCTCGGAGATTTTTGGCGTGTGAGGTTCGGCGATGTTGGGCCTGGGTCGATCGACCGGGTGATAGATGTTCGAGAGGATAACGGGGCCGGAAACAATGCCCCGGGACAATTCATCGCGATAACGGCTGACTTGCAGCACCGCGCGGTGGCTGACCGGCCCGGTGTCGAAGCCCAGGCGTGCGCCGGCATCGACGGTGTAGCGTTGGACGTTGAATTTGTAATAGCCGGGAACCGATGACGTGTCGCCGGCGGCGTTGATGATGGTCGGGGTCTGGTCGGACATGCGCTCGACCTCGGATTTTCCACCGCCAGCGTGGGCAAACAGGGTCAGTTGGTCGCTGAGGTCGTACTCGCCACTCAGCAACGCCGATTTGTCCCGGGCCCGGGAGCGTCCCCAGTCCTGGCTGACACTGGTGCGGCCGTTGGCGGCGGAGGGGATTTGCACGCCAGAGTCGATCAGGAAAGGGCGGGAGGCGGCGTCGAATTTTTCATCCTGGCTGATCAGGTCCAGGGTCATGCGCAGGCGATCCCCTTGGTAATCCAGGGACATGGCGCCGGTACCGACGTCTCGGGACTGCTTGTCGATGGCCGTGTCACCCTGCTGCAGGCTACCGTTGAGCCTGATTCCGAACCGGCGTTCCTCGCCAAAGCGCCGACTGACGTCGAGGTGGCCGCCCAGTTGCGAGTTCGTGGCGTAGCGGCTGGTGAAGCGGGTCAGGTCCTCGTCGAGGGCGCGCTTGGGGACCACGTTGATCACTCCACCCACCGCGCTGTTGGGCGACATGCCATACAGCAGCGCGGCGGGCCCCTTGACCAGTTCGATGCGCTCGGCGTAATCGGTGAACACCCGGTAATTGGACGCCACGCCATACACGCCGTCGAAAGCCAACTCCCCGAGGTTGCCTTCCCCCAACGGAAAACCGCGGATGAAGAACGAATCGACGATGCCGCCCGCCTGGCCAGTGGAGCGCACCGAAGCGTCGCGTTCCAGCAAGTCGCCCACGGTGGTTGCCTGTTGATCCCTGATCATCGTCGAGGTGTAGCTGCTGACGCTGAACGGTGCATCCATCACATCGGCGTTGCCCAGCAGGCCGAGGCGTGCGCCGCGAGCGACCTGGCCGTTGGCGTCGGTAGGTGGCAGGTCGCTGCTGCGTCTGCCGGCGGCGTCGACGCTGATCTGCGGCAGGGACACCTGGCGCAGCACCAGTGTGTAGCTGCCATCGTCGCGGGCAACCATTTCCACGCCGCTGTCGGCCAGCAGCTGGGTGAGTGCTTGCGTGGCCGGATAAGTGCCGGAAAGCCCCGGGCTGACCAGGCCCTCAGTGATCGAGGGCTGGAACGACAAGGCAATGCCGGCGGTCACCGCAAAGCTCGACAGGGCAGGGCCGAGCGGCCCCGGGGCGATGTCATAGGCGCGGGGGGCGACGGCTTCCAGTTGTGCGGGCACGGCGGCGAAGGCGAACGGCCCGGTGACCGTGCTCAACGCAAGGCTCAACAGCACACTGCGCATGACGGGCTTGGACGGACGATCCGGACGCAGGGGCCGCGCAACGAGCATGGATGGATGACCCTATGGACGAGATGAAATGGTTATTCCTTTCTTTGCCAGTTGAGATCAAAAAAAGTATCACCCGAGCAGCAAATAATTTTTGTGGGGTCAGGCCGGGGAAAGCGTCACCCAGTAACCGCTCAAATGACCGGTGACCAGGACCGGGTAGGTTTGCACCAGCATGTTGAGCGTGCGCTGGGTATCGCTGATGGGAAACGCGCCGGACACCCGCAGCTCGGCAATGGCCGGGTCGCAACGCACGAAGCCGCGGCGATAGCGCGCCAGTTCGGCGACGAAATCCGCCAGGCGCATCCTGTCGGCCATCAGCATGCCTTGGGTCCAGGCGCTGGCGTTACGATCTGTCGGGGTCAACGGGCCGAAGGCCTGGGACGAGAAGTCGGTACGCTGTCCGGCGTTGACGATGAGCGGCGCGGCCTGGCGAGCCTCGGTCAATTCAATCCGCACTGCGCCTTCGAGTACCGCCAGATGGGTGCGCGATGGCAGCTGGCGCACGATGAACCGCGTACCCAGGGCCTGCATCCGGCCCTCGCGGGTGCTGACCAGGAACGGTCGGGCCTGGGGTGAGGCATCCGGCGCGGTCTGCACCAGGACTTCCCCTTCGCGCACATGGAGGAGCCGCTGGCGGGTGTCGAACAGTACGTCGATGGCCGTGCCGGTATTGAGGGTGAGGTGAGAGCCGTCGGCCAGGGTCAACTCGCGGCGCTCGCCGATGGCGGTGCGGTAGTCGGCGGACCATTGCTGCGATTGCGCCAGTTTCCAACTGCCCCAACCGACAGGCACCGCTGCCAGCAGCAACGCCAGTTTGCCGAGGGCCGCGCGTCGTTCGGGGCTGCTTGGGCGATCCAGCGCCGACATCGCCAATGCGCGTGGCAAGCCGCCGAGCTTGCTTTGCAGCAATTGCGCACGAGACCAGGCCCGGCCGCGCTCGGGGCTGCTGGCCCTCCAGCATTCCCATTCGGCGCGCTCGGTGTCACTGAGGTCGCTTTCGCTCAAGCGCATCAGCCATTCGGCGGCTTCTTCGAGGACCTTGGGGTCGAGCGGCGGCTCACGGCGACGAGTGAGCATTCATTCCACCAACATCAAGCACTGCACGAATGCCTGCTTCATGTAGCGCTTGACCGTGATCAGCGAGACGTTCAGCTGTTGGGCGATGTCGTCGTATTTCAGGCCGCCGATCTGCGACAGCAGGAATGCCCGCTTGACCGGCGCCGGGAGGGTGTCGAGCATGGCGTCGATTTCGTGCAGGGTTTCCAGCACCAGAAAGCGCAATTCCGGGGAGGGCACTTCCTGGGCCGGCAAATGCGCGAGCGCCTCCAGGTAGGCACGTTCCAGGGCCTTGCGCTGATACCAATTGATGAGAATGCCCTTGGCCACGCAGCTCAGGTAGGCCCGGGGCTGGTCAATGGCCGTGACTTGGGAGGCGAGAATGCGCGCGAAGGTGTCTTGCGCCAGGTCCGCCGCATCCATGGCGTTGCCCAGCTTCTTCTTCAGCGTGTTGTACAGCCAGCTGTGATGGCCGGCGTACAGGTCTTCGATCACGCGCAGATGCTGGTCGTTGTTCGCGGGCAGGGTTTCGCTCATGGCTGCGACTTTTTTGCAATTGAGAAGTATTCCCAATGCTAAAGGACAACTTGCTCGCGACGCAAGCGGCATCGACTGGGAGCGAGCTTGCTCGCGATAGCGGTGTGTCAGTTTGCGGGGATGTTGGCTGTGCCGGCGCCATCGCGAGCAAGCTCGCTCCCACCGTTTTCCGGATGATGATGAGATTTGAGATACACCCCGAATCCCCTGTGGTAGCGAGCTCCCACAGTTTTTTTTGAGCGTTCACAGATCAGGCGTCCACCATCGATCCTCTGTGGGAGCTGAGCTTGCTCGCGATAGCGGTGTGTCAGCTTGCGGGGATGTTGGCTGTGCCGGCGCCATCGCGAGCAGGCTCGCTCCCACCGTTTTCGGGATGATGATGAGATTTGAGATACACCCCGAATCCCCTGTGGTAGCGAGCTCCCACAGTTTTTTTGAGCGTTCACAGATCAGGCGTCCACCATCGATCCTCTGTGGGAGCTGAGCTTGCTCGCGATAGCGGTGTGTCAGCTTGCGGGGATGTTGGCTGTACCGACGCCATCGCGAGCAGGCTCGCTCCCACCGTTTTTGAGCAAAGCCCTGAACCATCCCTCAGGTGCGCGGCAGGTGCGCCAGCGCGGCCGCCAGGGTGTCGATTTCAGCTTCGGTATTGTAGGCGTGTACGGAGGCGCGGCTGACTTCCAGCAAGTCGCGTTGCTGCATGTCGAGCATCGTCGAGCGGAACGTCGATGTGCTGACGTTGATCCGTTTGGCCTGGCCCGCCAGCCATTGCTGGACCTGGGTCGCGCTGCCGTGTCGGTGAGTGAATGTGACGATGCCGGATTGGAGCGTGCCCTGGTCTTGAAGCGTCACTGTCGAAATCGCCGTCAGGCGTTCGCGCAAATGGCTGGCCAGGTGTTGGATGCGCTGCCACATCGGCTCGATGCCTTGGGCCAGAGCATATTCCACCGCCGCGCCGAGCCCCAGCTTGGCCGCCACGTTGCATTCCCAATTCTCGAAACGCTTGGCATCGCCACGCAGGCTGAACGTGTCAGGTGTTTGCAGCGAGGCGGCATGCAGGTCGAGAAAAACCGGCTCAAGGTTCTGGCACAGGGCCTTTTCGACATAGAGAAAACCCATGCCCCTGGGGCCGCGCAGGTACTTGCGGCTGGTCGCGGCGAGCATGTGGCAGCCGATGCGTTTCACATCGATCGGCATTTGCCCGACCCCTTGGCAGGCATCGAGCATAAACAGCACCCCGGCGGCCCGTGCCAGGGCGCCGATCTGTTCGACGGGTTGGACCGGTCCGCCGTTGGTGGCAATCACCGGCAAGGACACCAAGGCGACGCGATCATCCTCCAGCAGCGTCTTGAGGGCCGGCAGCGACACCTGGCCGTGTTCATCGTTGGGAATGATCCGCAGCTCGATACCGCGGAGTTTCTTCAGTTGCAGGTAGGGGATGTAGTTGCCGGCGTATTCGGTGGTGGACGTCAGCACCACATCGCCGGGCCGCAGCGGCAATGAATAGAAGGCCATGTCCCAGGCGCGGGTGGCGTTTTCGATTACCGCGATTTCGTCGGGCTGGGCGTTGATCAGGCGGCCAATGGCGTTGTAGACATTGTCCAGCGCCGCGGCCTGTTGCCCGGCGGCCTCGTAACCACCGAGGCGCGCCTCCCGTTGCAGGTGGTTGGTCACGGCCTCGATCACCGGTTCAGGCATCAGTGCCGCACCGGCGTTGTTGAAATGGACCAGATGCGCGACACCGGGCGTATCGGCGCGCAGTTGTTCAACGTTCAAAGGGAAACTCCTTGATCAGTCCCCGGGTGGGGCGGGGCTGGCTTGCAGGCTCGCGGGCCAGTACCGCAAGGCAACGATGGGAATCAGGGCCAACACATAGGCCAGGCAAACGAACAGGTAGGTGTACTGCAGACCGTAGACCTGGCTGAGCAACCCACCGGCCGAGATGCCCGCGATCGAGGCGAATTGCGCGGTGCCCTGGGCAATGCCCAGCACCTGGCCTTGGCGTGCGCTGTCGGCGGATTTCGAGATCAGCGCCATCAGCACCGGTGTGGTAGCCCCCAGCAGCACGCCCCAGATGAAGTAGACGACGACAAAGACGATGGCATTGCGCGTGACCCCCGCCAGGGCAGTCAGGGCGATGCAACCGAGCACGATGTAGATGATGCGGTGCAAGGTGTCCTGCTGGGTACGGTGCTCGAAATAGCGCGACCAGGCGGTGGCCGAGAGGATGAAACCCAGCGCCAGCAAGCCGTAGCATAGGCCGACCACCGAGTTGCTGACGTCGAATACCGAGCTCACATACAAGGAAAATGAGGTCTGTGGCAGCATCCGGGCCAACAGCAGGATGCCCATGACCCACAGCAATGACAGCAATGGCGATCCTTGCCAGACACTGTCGGTACGGCTCGCTGTCGTCGGGGCCTGGCTGGTCGCGGGTTTTTTCACCGGAGGCACGTCCGGCAAGGTCACGGCGGCCACCACCGTGCACACCGCGCACAAGGCCGAGGCAATGATGTTGATCCAGAAGAAGGTGGCGTAGTCGAGGATCAGGCCCCCGACCACCGCGCCGAGCAATGAGCCGACGTTGGTGGATATTTGCAGGATCGCGAACAGCCGCGCCCGTCGCGAGGGGGCTTCGATGCTGACGCCATAGGCCTGGGCCGGGGCGATGTACCCGGCAAAGGCGCCCTGCAGGAAGCGCAGCACCAGGATGATCCAGATATCGCTGCACAGCGCCAGCCCGAGCTGCGTCAATGACAGGCCCGCCAGGGCGCGGATCATCATCAACTTGTGACCGTAGCGATCACCGATACGGCCCCATAAGGCGCTGGTCAGAATGATGCCCAGCATCGGGCCGACATACACGGCGATGCTGGCGAAGCTGAAGACCGACTCCGAGGACGTCAGCCCGCGCAGGTGGACCGGCCAGAACGGCCCGCTCATTTCCATCGCGCCCATGGAGATCAGTTGGATCGCGAATAGAAGGTAAATCAGGATTCTGACGTTCGAACCCTGGATGGCACCTGCGTGGGACATGACTCAGCCTCGGTGGTTAAACGCTCGCAAGCGGGTTGGTCAGCGTGTGCTGTAAACGATAGTTGGAGTACTGCAACAGGTGCATGCGCAACAACGATCGGGTCGGCCACGGGTCCTGGATGAACGCCTGGCGTTCGGTTTCCCACAATGGCGCGGCGACACGCTCGCGCACGGCTTCGAACGCCGCCTCGGTTTCCTCCCGCAGCACCCTCCACAGTCGCGTGTCGTCCAACCCGTATTCCCGTGTCAGCCACAAGGCGATCTCGTGCAGGTGGGTGAGGAACGCCGCGTCGAGCACGAACATGCGCACCGGTTCGATATCTTCCACGAACACGGTCGGCAAGATGCCCGGCTGCACATGAGGTTGCAAGGTGTACCCGCGTTCCTCCAGCAGGGGCGCGTAGGTCCTGCCATCGCCGAAATCGCGGATCAGCAGGCTACGCGCTGTGCCATCGGGGGCAAAGAGCACCATGGTGTTTTGCTGATGGGCTTCGAGGCCGATGCCGTACATCAGGTAGATCGCGACCACTGGGCGGGTGACCACGGCGGCGTACTGCCGGAACCAGTCTTCAACGCCCTGGGCCTCGGCCCGAACCCCATCGCGCTCGATCAGGTCGGTAAACAGCGGACGGCCGCCGGGCAGGCGGGTGAACAACGAGGCCACGGTGATGGGCAGGCAGTCGTCGTTGCGTTCGAACGCCGCTCGGCTGGCGCGATAGACCACTGACAGGTGTCGTCCGGGAGCATCGTCCTGGGTGATCGCGTTGCGGTACCGCACGCCGATCTCTTCCGGGAAGATCTCGAGGCGCTGGTCGAAGCCGTTTTCGGCGGCGAGGATTTTCGTGATCACCGTGCTGATCCGCGGGCCCATGTGGATCGACTTGGCTTGCAGGCTGCGCAGCTCGCTGGTCATCCACACGGCGATGGGCAACTTGATCAGCGGCGCGGTCTCGTCCAGCACCGGCATCATGGTCCGATAGGACATGGTCGGCAGGGTCTGGAGGTCGGGGCCCTCGGTGATCAGGATGCCAGCTTCGATTTCCGCGGCAAAGGTCTTGAGTACGTAGGCCTGCAGATGCCAGGCATGGATGGGCAGCGGCAGCCATTGGTTTTCGTCCAGGCCCTTGGCATTGAGGGCGGCGGTCCACTGTGCCCATTGCGCCGGGAAGTTACTGGCGAACCAACGGTGGTAGCTGGTGACGTGGGGCATGCTTTCACTTTTGGCCATGTCGGCGCGCAATGCGGCGATGCGCAAGGGGACCTGGGCGTTGAACTCGGGGGACAGTTGTTCGACTTCCGCATCGCTGAGACCTGGACGGGATTTCCAGGTCGGATAATACGGATGGCCTTCCAGCGACCCCCATTGGTCCAACAGGATCGCGGCGTCCTTGGTGCTGGTGTGTTGGCGCAGGTAGTCGGTCAGGCTGGCGAGCCCGTGGCTTTCAGCGGCCTGGGCCAGGCGCGCGTTCCATTGCTGGCGATGCTGGCGGGCGTGGGCATCGTTCATCAGGCTGTTTTCCATGTCCGACTTGAGGCCGGCCACGCCTTCGTCGCTGGGTTCGAAGTCGAAGCTGTCGCGCAGCACGTCCAGCAAGTCCTGATGGCTGTGAATGACTTGGCGTACGCCTTCGTCGGTCAGCAGGACCACGTCACCGTCACTGATCAAGGTGTCGGCGGGGGCCAGGGTAATCTGCGAGAAAAACAGCTGGGCCCGTGCATTTTTCAACGGGTAGGTCGCCTCGCTGCCGTCCGCGGAAAAGCTCAGGGCCGAACGGTCCAGGATGTTCTCGGCAAACAGGCAGCGAACCAAGCGTCGCATGGCGTTTTTGCGTGAATAAGTGACCAGTGTCTTGAAGTCATCCATATCGGTATCTGCTCGTCGATGAATAAGGAAGAGGGTGAAGCCCGGTTCAGGCCGAACGCGGCCAGTGGGTCGGGAAGTAGTCCAGCGCCGAGTCGCGCAAGCCTTCCATGTAGGCGATGCTCCACTGCAGGACTTCCTCGATGTAGGGGACTTTCAGTTCGAAACGCTTGGCCATTTCCACCAGCAGGACCAGGCCATAGGCGACGTCTTCATTGAAGGCTCGGCTCTGGCGCTCGATCACATAGCCGGGGCGGTTGCCGTCGGCCGGCACCATGGGCGCCAGGATGTCGTTGTAGGCCCGGTTGGTGCGCAGGATCGAAAGCATGCTGCTGCGGTCGCGGATCTGCTCGCCGTAGGCCTCGACGATCTCCTGTTTCAAGGACTTGACCGAGGACAGGTCCACGCCCATGCGCTGGCTGATGACTGCGCACAGGTTCTGGCTTTCTTCATCCATGCGTTCGAGGAAATAGGCGCCCAATTCCGGACACTCGGTCCACCAGCACAGGCGTTGCGGGAAGATCTTGCGGTGCCACTGGCCGTAAGGGCCGATCAAGCCGTAGATCACCGAGCTGTGCATGATCGGATTGCCCGGGGTCAGGGTGATCTCCAGGTAATGGTCGAGCAGGGTCACGCAAGGGCCGTACAGCCTGCTGAGCATTTGCTGGAGCTGCTGGCGCGACGCCTGGGTTTCCCGGGCGTGGGTGGCGACATACAACTGGCTTTTGCCGCCGCCCATCTTCACCGAGCGTCCGGGTTTCAGGTCGAACGCCGTGTGCGGGACGTCCTTCATGCCCCAGATCACCAGGTTCGGTTTATCCGCCAGTGTGGCTTGGGCCAGCCAGTCGAAACCGCAGAAGCCTGGAATGGCACCGACGTACACCGGCTTGGTCGTGCTCAGGTACGGTGCGATGTCCTGCAGGACCTGCGGCCGGGCATGGGCCGGCACCGTGATGATGACGATGTCGGCGTCCTCGACGGCGACTTTTGCCTCGGTGGTCACCCGGTCCGGCCGCGCGCTCAGCGTCGAACCATCGGGCATCAACGCCTGAATGGGGGTTTGGCGGGCGTGGAGGTCGACGATGTCCTGATTGCTGGTGAGCAGCGACACCTGGACATCAGGCAATTGCTTGAACAGGACGGCATTGAGATGGCCGGTTCTGCCACCGCCGCAAATGGCGACTTTCAGCACGTTCATGAAGAGGCGTTCCTGTGTGGGTGGAGGGTCATGCGACGCTCAATTGCAGCGGCGCAGAACTGGATTCCAGCCATTGGGTCTTGCCCAGCCAGCCGTCCAGTTGCACGGCGACGCCTGGGTCGAGCAAGTCGCGCTCTTGCAGCCATTGATCGTCGAACACGGTGTGCAGGTACTTCTCGCCGCCGTCGGCGATCGGGACCACGACATTGCCGGTCAGCACACCTTTGTGAATGAATTCCAGGGCCTTGAAAATCGCTCCGCCGGTAGAGCCGCCCACCAGCAGCCCCAGGTTGCGAGCGATATAACGGGCGGTTTCGAAGGCTTGGGAATCGGTGACCTGGACGCCCAGGTCGATGCAGCTGTAGTCGAGCACCAGGCCCACGGTGTCGCCGGCCGGGGTACCGGTGCCGGATTGATAGTACGGGTAGCCGGGATGACCGAAGACAATGGAGCCGGCGGGTTCCACAGCGACGGTCACGGTGTCGGGGTTGTGCAGTTTCAGCCCGCGGGCGATGCCGGTCATCGAGCCGCCGGTGCCGACACAACCGACGTAGGCGCCGACCTTGCCTTCCACCTGGGCAATGGTTTCGCGGACGAAGTCGCTGTAGCCGCCGGCATTGGCGGCGTTGTCCGACTGGTTCATGAACACCGCTCCCGGGATCTGTTGCGCGAGTTCGGCGGCCATCCGTTGGCGCTCGACTACCGCGACTTCATCCTCGCGATAATGGCCGGCGACAAATCGAACGTCGGCGCCCAGCGCTTTCATGACGGCGATCTTGTCCTGGGCGGCATGGTGGTCGACCACGGCGATAAAATGCAGGCCGAATTCGACAGCGGCCATGGCCAGGCCGATGCCGGTGTTGCCGGAAGAGGACTCCACGACCACGCCGCCGGGCTTCAAGCGTCCGGACTTGAGCGCGGCCAGTACCATGTTCCGCGCCATGCGGTCCTTGATGCTGCCGCCGGGGTTGTTCTTTTCAATCTTGAGCAACAGCCTGGCATGAGTGTCGGGTATATCAATGCCCAGCATGGGGGTATTACCGATCAGGTCGGAAACTTTATTAAGTATCATGTGAAGTACTCCCTTTAGCAGTCAGGTGAAAACGCGTAGTGGCCTTGTGTACAACAAGTCGCCATTAATCGACGGGGTAGGGGGTGGCGATGGAATTCGTTTTCCAGCAAATCCATCTGATAGCCGGCGGTATTGGCGTAGATCAATAAGTCGCCGGGCTGGGGTAAATATTCGAAGTTGATAAGGCGATAACTGATGACGTCATCATCCAGGCAACTATGGCCGGCGATGTATGCTTGAGTCGGGTTATGGGGCGATTGCGTTGCGCTTATCAAGATGGGGTCGACCAGATATTCAGACGCGAACCAGGTTTCACACGCGCTGAAACTACTGCCCTCGACGAAGATCACGGTTTTATTGTCGGCCAGCTTTTTGGTGCGGGTCACTCGAAATACCGAGATGGCGGCTTGATCCACCAGACTTCGACCGGGTTGCAACGACAAGGTGATATTGCGTGACTTTAAGTAATTCGCTATCGAACGACCGGGTGAATGATCGGATTCCAGAAAAAATTCCAACCACTGGCTGGCTGTCAAACTGCCGCCATAGGGATAAAACGACTCGGGCACTGAATGGTTGTAGTAATGACCGGGTTTATTGTCGTTCTGCAGAAAACTGTTATAGGTCTCGGGATCGACATAACGAATAGGCAGCCCTCCACCCATGTCGATCATGCTCGGAGTCAAGCCCATCTCGTGCGCCGCCTCGACAAAGGCGGTCACCTCTCGGAAGGCCTGTACCCGGGTTTCGTACCCGTAGCCGCCCAGATGGAAATGGAAGCCTTCGAAGTGAAAATGTTCGCCTTCTTCGGTCAATTGTCGCAGGCACTCCAGCAAGTCATCGGTGCCCATTCCGAAACGGCTCGCCAGGCAGCTCTGCGGCCGGTAACGCAGTAAAACCCTGGCCTGTAAGGGAGGGCGCGTGGCTTTTACCAGCGCTTTGAGATGAGCGAATTCTTCCAGCGAATCCACACAGATCAGTGAGCCAGCCTCTACCAGTGCCCGGTGGAAAACAGCCGTTTTGGCCGGCCCCGTTGCGCACAAAAGCGCGCCCGGCGTGCCGGCGCGCCGGGCCGCATTCAGTTCGTGAATGCTCGATACATCGACGCCGATACCCAAATCTTCTGCCGCGCGAAGCAGGCATTGGGACTTGTTGGCTTTGGCACCATAGAAGATGACGTGATTCACGTCGTATTTCTTCAACACGCTCTTCAGCGCCGTTGTATTGGCTTTAAATGCATGGGGCCACATCAGGTTCAGGGGTGATCCGTGTTGTGAAACAAGTTCTATAAGTCTTTGTGAATGATCATGAATAAATTGTCCGATCGCCGGGTCGAGTAGGGGTGTCAACAGTGTGGGTTGATGCACTTTGGTTCGGTTGTTGGATATTGGCGTGGAAACATTAGGCATAGTTAACCCCTGGCGTCGAACATGCCATTTTTCATAGTTCGACAACCGCTGTTGTCGAGGCGGATATAAAACGTCCGTTTCAGGCTTAAGAAATTTCTGTATTTGGCGGTGTAAGCCAAACGAAGCCTGAAGATAAAATCATCAGGCCGGACGTAATAAATATTTCACAAAGCACGGCATAAGAAACCCATTCCCTAAGGTTTATCCGAAGAGCGGAGCAGCCGCCATCGACGGATGGCGCGTCCGTGTTAAATAGCCAATGAATGGCATTCAAATGACATCACCGCTATGCACTTCCTGTGATGACAAAGACTTCCTTTGATGATTGGCTTGCATCAGCTCGATGGCGAGAACCATATTGCTAACGCGAACGATTATCAAGTAAGGTTTTCAAAAATTTTAAATAATTACTCGCTGAACGAGCGTGCATAAGCGCTTGTTTGCAGGTGCTTGTAAGCGTTCTTGCGCAGTTGAAGAAGTACCTTAATGCCTTGATGGAAAAGGAGTTAAGGAGCGCTGGAACAGGCCGCAGCCGAGACCGGGATTTCCCTGCCTGAGGTACATGAAATTTTCGCTGATCACCACTGACGCATACCCAGGAGAGCTCCATGACAACTGAACGCCCCCATACCGTCGCCACGCTTCCCATCAGCTACCTGTTCGTTCCCGGCAACCGCCCCGAACGGTTCGCCAAGGCGGTCGACGCGACGCCGGATGCGATCATTCTCGACCTCGAGGATGCCGTTCATCCCGACAGCAAAGCCGCGGCTCGAGCGGCCATTTGGGCTTGGCAGGAAAGCGTGCCGAGTGTTGCTTGCCAGCGCTACATCCGCCTGAACAGCGTTGACAGCACCTTCCTGCGCCAAGATCTGACATGGCTGGGAGACATGCGCTATCCCGAGCGTTGCGCGGGGATTTTCTTGCCCAAGGCGCAGTACGGCGAGGCCTTGTGCCAAGTGGTCGAGCAGTTGTTGGCGTGGCAGCCCGAGTTGCAGATCGTCGCCATCATCGAGACGGCCAAGGGCTTGCAGCAGGTCGAGGCGATTGCCGGCATTGCCGGGCTGTCGCGCCTGGCGTTCGGTTCGTTGGATTTTTCCCTCGACATCAACTGCAGCCAGGTGCCCGAGGCGTTTCTGTTCGCCCGCAATCGGATCGTGCTGGCATCGCGCACGGCCGGTTTGCCTGCGCCGATCGATGGTGTGACACCGGCCATCAGCGACCTGGCGATGGTCAATCACGATGCGCATTACGCAAGGTCCCTGGGCTTTGGCGCCAAGCTGTGTATCCATCCTGCGCAATTGAACACGGTCCAGCGGGCCTTCCTGCCCAATGCGGGTCAGCTGGCCTGGGCCGATCGCGTGATGCGTGCCGTGGCCAGCGGCTCCCATGCGGTGCAGGTGGACGGCGAGATGGTGGATCTGCCGCTCATCGAACATGCCCAGCGCCTGCTGGACGTGGCCAGCCTCTACGCGGTGCCCGCCAAGGCGGACGCCTGCTGAACCCGCTGCCGACCAGGAGATTCGCCATGGAACACCAGGGTTATCAGATTGCGCTGCGACCGCTGTGCGAAGTGCTGCAATCGGAGCATGTCGATCCGGCCAATGTGCAATGGCTGCGGGAGTCGATCATCCGTGCCGGGCATTGGCTGGAGCCGATCATCGTCGAGCGTTCGCGAGGCATCGTGATGGACGGCAATCATCGCTTCAACGCGGCGTTGCAATTGGGCTTGAAGCGGGTCCCGTGCATCCAGCTCGACTACGCGGATCCGCGGGTGTGTGTGCGGCATTGGCAGACCGGCAAGGCGTTCGAGGTGGCGCGGATTTTCAGCACCATCGCCCGGGGCGAGCTGTTCCCCTACAAGACCACGCGGCACGCGTTCGACCCGGCCCTGCCCGTCGTCGCGATACCGCTGGAACGCCTGTATGCCTGAGGGATCCGGCGCAGTCTGAAAAATAATCCCCAGGAGGTGATACTTTTCCGCAGGTCGACTGGCAATAGGAGTGATTACCATTTTCTCTCGTTGGAAAGGATCCTTAAGCCATGTCTGTTGCACGTCGACCTTGTGGTGAGTCTGCGTTATCCCTCGCGATTCGTAACGCCACGCTGAGTTTCATTCTGGTCGCAGGAAGCGCCACCGCCTGGGCGGCAACCCCCGGACAGGCGCCTGCCGCCGATACAACCCAGGACGCCTCCAAGGGCAACGGGCAAGGCTTGACCCTTGACGCCACCACCATCAGCGGCACCCACAACGACCCAGGCGCACTACCGCCCGTGCTGGCCGGCGGTCAGGTGGCGCGCGGTGCACGCTTGGGGATGATGGGCAACAAGGACGTGATGGACACGCCGTTCAGCGTGACCAGCTACACCGAAAAGACCCTGGCCGACCTGCAAACCGTGACCGTGGCCGACGCCCTGCAACGAGACCCTTCGGTGCGCTCTACGGGGCAGGTGGGCGGCATCGTCGATTCGTTTTTCATCCGTGGTTTTCCCATCGGCGAGGGCAACCTCGGTGAGTTGGCCTACGACGGCGTATACGGCGTGGCACCCAACTACCGGGTCTTCACCGACTACGCCGAACGGGTCGAAGTGCTCAAGGGGCCGGGTGCGCTGATGTACGGCATGTCTCCGAACAGCGGGGTGGGCGGGGTGATCAATATCGTTCCCAAGCGTCCGTTGGACGAAGACCTGACGCGCTTTACCGGCAGCTACGCGTCCGACTCCCAAGTGGGTGGGCACCTGGATGTCAGCCGTCGATTCGGCTCGGAAAACCAGTTCGGCGTGCGCTTCAACGGCAGCCTCCAGGGTGGCGACACGGCCATCGACGACCAGGAACGCGAGCTCAACATCGGTGCTATCGCCCTGGATTATCGGGGCGAGCGTTTGCGCTTGAACCTCGACTTCATCAGTCAGAAAGAAAGCTTTGAGGGTGCCTCGCGGCCCTTCACTGTCGCGCGTGGCGTTGAAATTCCATCCGCCCCCAACGGTCGTACCAATGCGTCACAGAAATGGGGTTGGTCGGACACCAAGGAGCAGTCGGCCTTGCTGGGTGGCGAATACGACCTGACGGACGCGGTCACGGTGTTTGCCCACGCCGGCGGTGGTCGCTCGGACGTCAAGCGGATGTCCGACCAGGTACCAAGAATCCTCAACAACGCCGGCGATATCAGCAACACGCCGGGGTATTACAAATTCAACGTAGACCGTTCGACAGCCGATGTGGGGGTTCGTGGGGTGTTCGACACCGGCCCTGTCAGCCACACGACCACGCTGATGGCGACCACTTACCAGGATGAACTGTCCCGGGGGATCAACAATGGGCCGGAGGTCCGCTCGAACATCTATCACCCGGTGGACGTGCCCAAGCCGGCCATCAATGCGCCCAAGGTGCTGCGGGTTTCCGAGTCGCAGCTGTCCGGCTTCGCCTTGACCGACACCTTGTCGGTACTGGATGACCGTCTGCAACTGTCCCTGGGGTTGCGCCGGCAGAAGGTCGAATCACGCAATTACAGCGAGACGGGTTCGGTCAGTTCCCGTTATGACGACAGTGCCACGACCCCGATGGTCGGCGTGGTGGTCAAGCCCTGGGAGGACGTGTCGCTGTACTACAACTATGTCGAAGGGCTGAGTAAAGGTGACGTTGCGCCAGCCAACGCGAACAATCCTCTAGAAACATTCGCACCTTATGAATCCAAGCAGCACGAGATGGGCGTCAAGTACGAGCACGGCACGTTCATGACCACCCTGGCGCTGTTCCAGATCGAGAAGCCCAGTGGCGAACTCAGTGCGAACAATGTTTTCTCCGTACAGGCTGAACAGCGCAACCGTGGCCTGGAGCTGAGCGTGTTCGGCGAAGTGGCCCCCGGCACACGCTTGATGGGTGGCGTGACATTGCTCGACGGTGAGCTGACGGATTCCGCCACCGCGGCCAACCGTGGCAATAAGCCGGTGGGTGTGCCAGACGTACAAGCCAACCTGTGGGCCGAATGGGACACCCCGTGGGTGGAAGGCTTTACCCTCACCAGTGGCGCGATCTACACCAGCAGCCAATACGTGAACCAGGCCAACACCCAGGAGCTGGATGCCTGGACCCGTTTCGATGCGGGCGCTCGCTACGCCACCAAGATCGAAGGTCGACCGACAACTTTCCGAGCCACGGTCCAGAACGTCTTTGACCGCGAGTACTGGTCGGGGGTCGCCTCGTACGGCGCCTTCTCTCCAGGCTCGCCGCGCACATTGCAATTGTCGGCCACGGTGGATTTCTGAGGCATGGCGAGGGGTGGCTCTAGCACAGGGTCACCCCTCTCACTTTTCTTTCCCGATCTCTTCTATATAGGGTAATGCTGTTCACTTAGGAAAAACGATGAACCTGTGGCCAGACAAACCTTAAGCGAACAGCATTATTGGCCTTTGGCAGGCAGCCCCATCTTCGCCAGCGTCAGCGTTTCATCGGCGCGCCCCCAGCCACCGTCTGCCACCTCTTCGACCAGGACCATGGTGAATGGACGGACCCCTTCGCCGAAGTATTCGACGAACATTTCCGTGGTGCGATGGATGATCTCTTCCTTGCGGGCGTGGTCCAGGATTCCTTCGGGAAATTTGTAGTTGGCAAATGGCATGGATCGACTCCGTAGGTGTGAAAGATTCGCCAGGGGCGATGGCCCCTGGCGCGCATCTTTCTCCTTTACGCCTGTG
Source organism: Pseudomonas fluorescens (assembly GCF_001307275.1). Classification (NCBI taxonomy): domain Bacteria; kingdom Pseudomonadati; phylum Pseudomonadota; class Gammaproteobacteria; order Pseudomonadales; family Pseudomonadaceae; genus Pseudomonas; species Pseudomonas fluorescens. Next base: position 6,688,719 of record NZ_CP012831.1, on the reverse strand, counting down.
GAATAAACCCTTCTGGATTGGCATCTGAATTCAACGTACGTGAACAATCGGCCGCTTTGGACTCAGTGCGAATGACGCGGCTCGCCACTGCGGGCGATCACGCGCAGATGCAACGTGGCAGGCTCCAGGCAGCCTCCGGTGGACAATTGCCCGACCAGTTGCCGGTACAGTTCCTGCCAAGGCGTTTGCGACGGTGGGATGTTCGGTGTCCATTCGAGTCGACGCCGGGCCATCTCTTCGTCGTCGATCAGCAGGTTCACGGTGCGTGTATTCAGGTCCACTTTCAGCCGGTCGTTGGTTTGCAGCAACGCCAGGCCGCCGCCCACGGCTGCTTCAGGGGACATGTTGAGGATCGATGGGCTCGCCGAGGTGCCGCTCTGGCGCCCGTCGCCCAGGCAGGGCAGGGAGTCGATGCCCTGTTTGATCAGCGCGGCCGGTGGGGCCATGTTCACCACCTCGGCACTGCCGGGGTAGCCCACGGTGCCGACACCGCGAATCACGAGGATGCAGCGCTCGTCGATGTCCAGCGCCGGATCGTCGATGCGGGCGTGGTAATCCTCCGGTCCTTCGAACACGATGGCCCGGGCTTCGAAACTGTTCTCGGCACCGGGCTCGGAGAGGTAGGTCTTGCGAAACGCTTCGCCCACCACCGACATCTTCATGATCGCGCTGTCGAAGAAATTGCCGCTGAGCACGATGAAGCCGGCGCGGTGCTTGAGCGGGGTGTCGAAGGGATGGATCACGTCGGCGTTGCTGGTCAGGCTGCTGCTGACGATTTCGCCGATGGTCCTGCCGCTGACCGTGGCGCAGTCTTCGTGCAGGCGTCCGGCTTTTTGCAGTTCGTGCATGACCGAGGGCACACCGCCGGCCCGATGGAAACCTTCACCCAGGTACTTGCCCGCGGGCATGCAATTGACCAGCAGCGGCACGTCCTCGCCAATCCGCTGCCAATCATCCAGGCTCAGTTCGACGCCCATGTGCCGGGCGATGGCGATCAGGTGCGGCGGGCAGTTACTCGAAGCACCCAGGGCCGAGGCGACGGCGATGGCGTTCTCGAAGGCCTGGCGGGTCATGATCTGTGACGGACGAATGTCTTGCAGCACCAGCTCGCAGATGCGCTTGCCGGTGGCATAGGCCATTTGCCCGCGCTCGCGATAAGGCGCCGGAATGCTCGCGCAACCGGGCAGCGACATGCCCAGGGCTTCGGCCAGGGCGTTCATCGACAAGGCGGTGCCCATGGTGTTGCAGTGACCCACCGATGGCGATGCCGCAGTGGTCATTTCCATGAAACCTTCGTAATCGATCTCGCCGGCGGCCATCAGGTTGCGCGCATGCCAAAGCACGGTGCCCGAGCCGATCAACTCGCCCTTGTGATGGCCGTCGAGCATCGGCCCGCCGGACAAGACAATGGCGGGCAAGTCGGTGGTCGCCGCCGCCATCAGGCAGGCGGGCGTGGTCTTGTCGCAACCGGTGGTGAGCACCACGCCGTCCAACGGGTAGCCGTGGAGGATTTCCACCAGCCCCAGGTAGGCCAGGTTGCGGTCCAGGGCAGCGGTGGGGCGCCGTGACTGTTCGGCGATCGGGTGCACCGGGAACTCCATGGGGATACCACCGGCGTCACGGATGCCGGCCTTGACCCGTTGGGCCAGTTCCAGGTGATGACGGTTGCAGGGCGTCAGGTCGCTGCCGGTCTGGGCGATGCCGATGATCGGGCGTCCCGACTGCAGCTCTTCGCGGGTCATGCCGTAGTTCATGTAGCGTTCGACATACAGGGCGGTCATGTCCGCGTGAGCCGGGTCATTGAACCATTGCTCGCTGCGCAGGCGGCGTTCAGGCGTGTCACTCATGATTCATGTCTCTCTTGTAATTGGATGAATCGGTCACGGTCGTAGCGTCAGCGGCCCAGCAGTCCGCGGGCAGCGAGGTTGCGCAACAAGGCGCTGACGCCAAAGGTCCAGGGGGCGGCGTCGCAGCTGTGGGTCACCTCATTATGCAGGCTGCCGAGCAAGGGGCTGCTGATGCTGACCCGGTCCCCGCGTTTGTGGGTGAAACCGCTGCCGGGATGGTCGCGGTCTTCGGTGGGGGCGAACAGGGTACCGAGAAACAGCACAAAACCATCCGGATATTGGTGGTTGGCGTTGAGTGTCTGGCTTGCCAGGTCCTGTGGGTCACGGCTGATCTGGCTCATGGAACTCGAACCGTGCAGGCGGTAGCCATCTTCGCCTTGTACCTGGAGGTCGACCACGCAGGCGCGTACGTCATCCAGGCTGAAGTGTTCGTCGAACAGGCGAATGAACGGCCCGATAGAGCAGGACGCATTGTTGTCCTTGGCCTTGCTCAGCAACAGCGCGCTGCGACCTTCGATGTCTCGCAGGTTGACATCGTTGCCCAGGGTGGCGCCGTGGATCTGGCCACGGCTGTTTACCGCCAGCACCACTTCCGGTTCCGGGTTGTTCCAGTGCGATACCGGATGAATGCCGATTTGGCTGCCGCTGCCCACGGCGGACAGGATCGGTGCCTTGGTGAAGATCTCCGCATCCGGGCCGATGCCGACTTCCAGGTACTGCGACCACATGCCCTGTTCGATGAGCAAGGCTTTCAGGCGCATGGCTTGCTCGGAACCCGGCACGATCGTCCGCAGGTTATCGCCGATCACGCTGTGCACGGTGGCGCGTACCGCCTCGGCCCTTGCCGCGTCGCCGCCGGCCTGTTCCTCGATCACTCGCTCGATCATGCTGGCGGCGAAGGTCACGCCGGCGGCCTTGATCACTTGCAAGTCCAGCGGCGGCAACAGAAATGGCTTGGCCGGGTCGGCATGAATGCCGGTGTTGGCCAGCAGCGCTTCGACGCTGGCGATGAAAATGCCGGGCGTTTGCCTGACTTCCGCCAACGGTGAGGACGTTTCCAGCAAATCGCTCAAGGTCGCGAAACGGTCCGACAGGTCGAACACCCCATCGCTGCGCAACACGACGGGTGAAGGTCCGGCGACACGGCCAGGCACCCAGGCACGACCGATGAGGGTGCCGGCGACGCCATCGACGGGCAGGGTGTTCTCGGGAGTAAGCATCAGTGACATGGGCAGTCTTCCGGGTTCGTAAAGCTTTCAAGCTAGGGCCCGCGGTTGATGAACTCCAATGAGATATATTCAGTATCTGATAACGTCCGGTTATTGCATCGTCGAGGATTGCCCATGTCCGATCTGTCTTTCTCCAGCTTCTGCGGCTGGCTCAAATTCCGCCATCTGCTGTTGATCGATACCTTGGGGCGAACCTGCAACATGCATCTGGCGGCCGAGCAGATGAACCTCAGCCAGCCCGCCGTGAGCAAGATGCTCAAGGAAATCGAAAGCCTGCTCGGCTTCGCCCTGTTCGAGCGCCGCTCCCGGAGCATGCCGCCCACCGCATTGGGTGAGCACGTACTGCGTTACGCGCAGATCGCCTTGAACGATGCCCGTTCGTTCGTCGAGCAAATCAGCAGCCTGCGCGAAGGTGGCCATGGCTACCTCAAGGTCGGCGGTATCTTTGCCGCGACGGCGGTGGCCTTGCCTGAGGCGATCCTGCAGATCAAGCAACGCTGGCCCTTGCTGTCCATCGAGGTGGTGGAGCAGACCAGCAACCATCTGATGAAGATGCTTGAAGAGAAAAAACTCGATCTGGCGGTAGCCAGGTTTACCGAGCAAAGCCAGCAACAGCGCTACGACTTCCAGCCCCTGGCCCCGGAACCGTTCTGCATCGTGGTCAATGACCGCCATCCCCTGGCGAACGCCGGGCCGACCTCCCTGCAGCAACTGGTGGACCTGCCGTGGATTCTCTACCCGGTCGGCACGCCGATCCGTGCACGCATGGAACTGGCCTTCGCCGAGGCCGGGGTGGGAATGCCGCGCAATACCATCGACACCATTTCCATGCAGACCTTCCTCCAGGTGCTGCAACGCGGGCCCATGATCGGCATGCTGCCCAATGCCATGGTCGATCCGCTGCTCGACAGCGGCCAGCTCAAGACCCTCGATACCCCGCTGCACCTGGTGCCCCAGGACTACGGCATCCTCACGCGAAAGGACGAACCGCTGGTGGGCGCGGCGCTGGAGTTTGCCGAGATTCTCAAGGACAACGCCCGTCTGAGCGGTTGAGTGTGCCGCCGCCATCGCGAGCAAGCTCGCTCCCACAGGAGGCGGGAGTGTCGCGGATCTTTCAGTCAACACGAAACAACTGTGGGAGCGAGCTTGCTCGCGATGGCGGCGGATCAGCCTGCACTGAACCCTGTGGCGAGGGAGCTTGCTCCCGCTGGGCTACGCAGTAGCCCCCTTGCCAAACCCAAGCCTCGATAACAATACGTTATCGACTAATCCAAAAATGCCATTGGGAAAGAATCGATTCCCGACAGTAGAGTCCTCGTTCAATCGCCGGATGAGTCACTCATTCGACGTGACCCAATAAAAACAATCAGGGGTTACCTCATGCAAACCATCTCCGAGCCGTTGCCCGCCCAGGCACAAGCCGGCCAGCTGGATTTCGAAGACCGGACCTACCGCAAGGTGATCTGGCGGATCCTGCCCGTGTTGCTGTTGTGCTACATGGCGGCGTACCTCGATCGTGTGAACATCGGGTTCGCCAAGCTCGACATGCTCAACGAGCTGCAATTCAGCAACACGGTGTATGCCTTGGGCGCCAGTATGTTTTTCTGGGGCTATTTCCTCTTCGAAGTGCCCAGCAACCTGTTGCTGCATCGCTTTGGCGCACGGTTCTGGATCGCCCGGATCATGCTCAGTTGGGCGGTGATCTCCATGGCCGTGGCCTACACCGTGCCGCTGGCGGCTTTCTTCCACATCGAATCGAGCACGATGTTCTATGTGCTGCGCTTCCTGTTGGGCATCTGCGAAGCGGGCTTTTTCCCTGGCGTGATCCTCTACCTCAACTACTGGTTTCCGACCCACCGGCAGAGCCGGGTGATGTCCGGGTTCCTGCTGGCGCTGCCCGTCAGCCTGACCCTGGGCGGCATACTTTCCGGCTGGCTGATGAACAGCATGCAAGGGGTGCATGGCTTGTCCGGCTGGCAATGGATGCTGCTCATCGAAGGCATTCCATCGATCATCATGGCGTTCGTGGTGATCGTCTGCCTGGCCGACAACATCGACAAAGCCAAATGGCTGACGGTCGCGGAAAAAGCCCTGCTCAAGGCCAATCTGCAAACCGACAACCAGGGCAAGGCCACGCGCTTGAGCGAAGTGTTCTTCAACCCGCGGGTGTGGTTGCTGGTATTGATCCTGCTGACCTTCAACACCGGTTTCTATGGCCTGGCGTTCTGGATGCCTTCGATCATCAAGAGCACCGGCATCACCAACAGCTTGCACATCGGTTTGCTCACCGCCATCCCTTATTCGGTGGCGGTGGTGGCGATGCTGCTCAACGCTCGGCACTCCAACCGCACCGGTGAGCGGCGCTTGCACGCGGCGATCCCGGCGTTCATTGGCGGCGTCGGCCTGATCCTCAGTGCCTTCTTCGCTGACAACCTGGTGTTGTCCGTGCTCTTTCTCAGCGTCTCCGCTTCGGGGATCCTCAGCCTGATGCCGATTTTCTGGACCCTGCCGGGCACCGTGCTGTCGGGGGTCGCCGCCGCAGCCGGTATTGGCATGATCAACGCCATCGGCAACTTGTCGGGCTTCACCGGCTCGATGATCACTGCCGTGGCCGAAACCCTCACGGGCAACATCAACAACGGCACTTATGTACTGGCCTTGTGTCTTTTGGTCAGCGGCGGGCTGATCCTGGCCATCCCCGCTTCGATGCTCGGCAGGGTCCCCAAGCACGCCGCCACGGCAGCGCAACTGGAGGCCGCATGAACCTGCAGAACAAGCGCGTGCTGGTGACGGCAGCGGGGCAGGGCATTGGCTTGGCCAGCGCCATTGCCTTCGCCCGGGCCGGGGCCGAGGTGATCGCCACGGACATCGATATCCATGCACTGGCGGGGATCGAAGAGGTCACCGCCATGTCCCTGGATGTCACCTCGACCGCTGCCATTAGCGCCGCCTGCGAGCGCATCGGCGGGCTCGATGTGCTGTTCAACTGCGCAGGCTACGTGCACAGCGGCAACATACTGCAATGCGACGAAGCAGCCTGGGCGCGTTCGATGGACCTTAATGTCACGGCCATGTATCGGATGATCCACGCGTTTCTGCCGGGCATGCTGGCCCGTGGCGGCGGCTCGATCATCAACATGTCGTCGGTGGCCTCCAGCGTCAAGGGCGTGCCCAATCGCTTCGCCTATGCCACCAGCAAGGCGGCGGTGGTGGGCCTGACCAAGGCTGTCGCCATCGACTTCGTCAGCCAGGGCATCCGTTGCAACGCGATCTGCCCGGGCACCGTGGACTCGCCTTCGCTGCGCCAGCGCATCGCCGACCAGGCCGTGCAACAGGGCGTCGATGAGGCGCAGGTCTACCGGCAATTCCTCGACCGTCAGCCCATGGGACGCATCGGCAGCACTGAAGAGATCGCCCAGTTGGCGGTGTACCTGGGCAGCGATGCATCGGCCTACACCACGGGTGCCATTCACGTCATCGACGGTGGCATGAGCATCTGAACCCCGGTCTTCACTTGAGCAGGAGCACGACATGAAACTATTGCGCTACGGCGAAAAAGGTTCGGAAAAACCCGGGCTGTTGGATACCGACAATCAGCTGCGCGATCTCTCGGGCCGTGTGCCGGACATCGCCGGGCAGGTCCTGGGCGCGGACAGCCTGGCAGCGCTCGCCGCCCTCGACCCGCGCAGCCTGCCGCTCGTTGCCGGCCAGCCGCGTATCGGTGCCTGCGTCGGCCAGGTCGGCAAATTCATCTGCATCGGCCTGAACTACGCCGACCATGCGGCCGAGTCGAACATGGAGGTGCCGAAAGAGCCGATCATCTTCAACAAATGGACCAGTGCCATCTGCGGGCCGAACGACGACATTCAGATCCCGCGCGGCTCCCTCAAGACTGATTGGGAAGTCGAGCTGGGCGTGGTCATCGGTAAAGGCGGGCGCTACATCGACGAAGCCAATGCCATGGAGCATGTCGCCGGCTACTGCGTCATCAACGATGTGTCCGAGCGCGAGTGGCAACTGGAGCGCGGCGGCACCTGGGACAAGGGCAAGGGTTTCGACACCTTCGGCCCACTTGGCCCCTGGCTGGTGACCCGGGATGAAATCGCCGACCCGCATACGCTGGATCTGTGGCTGGAGGTTGACGGACACCGCTATCAGAACGGCAATACCCGAACGCTGATCTTCAGCGTGCCGCAACTGATTGCCTACCTGAGCCGCTGCATGAGCCTGCAACCGGGGGATGTGATCTCCACCGGCACGCCACCCGGCGTCGGCTTGGGCATCAAGCCCGCCCCGGTGTTCCTGCGGCCGGGCCAGACCATCCGCCTGGGGATCGAGGGCTTGGGCGAACAGCGTCAGGTCACGGTGCAGGCGGACTGATCGCAGGGCTCGCTGCCCCCTCAGGTCCCTGTGGGAGCGGGCTTGCTCGCGATAGCGGTGTGTCTGCCGGCATCCATTCAACTGACCAGACGCCATCGCGAGCAAGCTCGCTCCCACACTGTTCCGAGGCGCTACACATATTGATGCCTTACCAATACCCCTGTGGGAGCGAGCTTGCTCGCGATAGCGCTGGCCCGGCCGGGCCTCACTTTGGATCAACCCGCCTGACACGCTTCATCACCACCACGAAAAACACCGGCACGAACACCACCGCCAGCGTGGCGGTGATCATCCCGCCGATCACCCCGGTGCCGATGGCCTGCTGGCTCGCCGAGCTGGCACCGGTGGCAATCGCCAGCGGTACCACCCCGAGGATGAACGCCAGCGAGGTCATGATGATCGGTCGCAGGCGCAGGCGTGCGGCCTGGAGTGTGGCGTCGATCAAGTCGTGGCCTTCGTCGTACAGGCTCTTGGCGAACTCGATGATCAGGATCGCGTTCTTCGCCGACAGGCCGATGATGGTGATCAACCCGATCTTGAAGAACACGTCGTTGGGCATGCCGCGCAACGACACGGCCAGTACCGCGCCAAGCACACCCAGTGGCACCACCAGCAACACTGAGGTCGGGATCGACCAGCTCTCGTACAGCGCCGCCAGGCACAGGAACACCACGAGCAACGACAGGCCCAACAGGATCGGTGCCTGGCTGCCGGACAAGCGTTCCTGCAAGGACAACCCGGTCCATTCCTGGCCCAGGCCCGTCGGCCCCAGGGCCACCAGCCGTTCGATTTCGGCCATGGCTTGTCCGGTGCTGTAGCCCGGTGCCGGTTCGCCGGAAATGCTCACCGCCGGATAACCGTTATAGCGGGTCAATTGCGCCGGCCCCTGGGTCCAGCGGGCCTGGACGAATGCCGACAACGGGACCATTTTCCCGCTGTTGTTGCGCACGTGGATCTTCAGCAGATCCTCGACCTGGCTGCGCTGGTCGCCCTCGGCCTGGACCACCACCCGCTGCATCCGCCCCTGGTTGGGAAAGTCGTTGATGTAGGCCGAACCCACCGCCGTGGACAACACGCTGCCGACATCGGCAAAGGAAATGCCCAGGGCATTGGCCTGCTTGCGGTCGACCTCCAGTTGCACCTGCGGCGCTTCCGCCAGGGCGCTTTCGCGCACATTCATCAGCATCGGGCTTTTTTCGGCGGCGGCGAGCAGTTCGCTGCGGGCCTGCATCAAGGTGGCATGGCCGAGTCCGCCACGGTCCTGCAAACGGAACTCGAAACCGCTGGAGGTGCCCAGGCCATCCACGGGCGGCGGCAGCACCGAGAACGCCATGGCATCCTTGATTTGACCCAGGGCCAGGTTGGCGCGGTCGGCAATCGACGCCGCCGAATCCTCGGCGCCGCGTTGCGACCAGTCCTTGAGGGTGGTGAAGGCCAGGGCTGCGTTCTGCCCGCTGCCGGAAAAGCTGAAACCGAGAATGATCGTGCTGTCGCCGACCCCCGGCTCGCCGGCGTTGTGGGCTTCGATCTGCTCCACCACCTGCACCGTCCGGTTTTTGCTCGCACCCGGTGGCAGCTGGATGTCGGTGATGGTGTAGCCCTGGTCTTCCACCGGCAGGAACGAGGAGGGCAGGCGACTGAACAACAGGCCCATGCCCACCAGCAGCACGCCGTAGATCAGCAGATAACGGCCGCTGCGTTTCACCGCATAGGCCACCCACCCCTGATAGTGGTCGCCGAAGCGGTCGAAGCCACGGTTGAACCAGCCGAAGAAGCCGCTTTTGGCGTGGTGATCACCTTGGGCGATCGGTTTGAGCAAGGTCGCGCAAAGCGCCGGGGTCAAGGTCAGGGCGAGAAAGGCCGAGAACAGGATCGACGTTGCCATCGACAGCGAGAATTGCTGGTAGATCACCCCCACCGAGCCCTGCATGAACGCCATCGGAATGAACACCGCCACCAGCACCAGCGTGATGCCGATGATCGCACCGGTGATCTGCCCCATGGCCTTGCGTGTGGCCTCCTTGGGCGACAAGCCTTCCTGGGCCATGATCCGCTCGACGTTCTCCACCACGACGATGGCATCGTCCACCAGGATACCGATGGCCAGCACCATGCCGAACATGGTCAGCACGTTGATCGAGAACCCCAGCGCGAGCATCGTCGCGAAGGTACCCATCAATGCCACCGGCACCACCAGGGTCGGGATCAGGGTGTAACGGATGTTCTGCAGGAACAGGAACATCACCGCGAACACCAGCAACATCGCCTCGCCGAGGGTGTAGATCACCTTGGTGATCGAGACCTTGACGAACGGCGAGGTGTCGTAGGGAATCTTGTACGCCACGCCGGCCGGGAAGTAGCGCGACAGCTCGTCCATTTTGTTGCGTACCAGGGTCGCGGTGTTCAAGGCATTGGCGCCCGGCGACAGTTGCACCGCCACCGCGGTGGACGGCTTGCCGTTCAGGCGCGTGGAAAACTGGTATTCCTGGCTGCCGATCTCCACCCGTGCCACGTCGGCGATGCGCACCGTCGAGCCATCGGGATTGGCCTTGAGCACAATGTCGGCGAACTCTTGCGGCGTGTTGAGCTGGCCTTTGACGACGATGGTCGCGGTGATTTCCTGGGTGCTGCGGCTCGGCAATTCCCCCAGGCTGCCTGCCGACACCTGGGCGTTCTGCGCCACGATGGCGGCATTAACATCGGCCGGGGTCAGGTTGAAGCCGACGAGTTTCTGCGGGTCGATCCAGATCCGCATGGCGCGCTCGGCCCCGTACAGCTGGGCCTTGCCGACACCGTCCAGGCGCTTGATCTCGTTCATCACGTTGCGCGCCAGGTAATCGCTGAGGGCCACGTCGTCGAGCTTGCCGTCGCTGGAGGTAAGGGTGATCAGCAGCAGGAAGCCGGCGGAGACTTTGTCCACTTGCAGGCCCTGCTGCGTGACCGCTTGCGGCAGGCGCGACTCCACCGCCTTGAGGCGGTTCTGCACGTCGACCTGGGCCAGTTCCGGGTTGGTCCCGGGTTGGAAGGTCGCGGTGATGGTGGCGCTGCCCAGGCTGCTCTGGGATTCGAAATACAGCAGGTTGTCGGCGCCGTTGAGTTCTGCCTCGATCAGGCTGACCACGCTTTCGTCCACGGTTTGCGCCGAGGCGCCCGGGTAGACGGTGTAGATCTCGATTTGTGGCGGCGCCACCACCGGGTATTGCGCCACCGGCAGTTGTGGGATGGCCAGGACACCGGACAACAAGATGAACAAGGCGACGACCCAGGCGAATACCGGACGGTCGATGAAAAATTGCGGCATGGCTTAGTGTCCTGCCTGTGGCCCGGGAACCTGGGCGAGGGGGAGTGGAGAGTCGTCGATCCGGACGTGCTCGCCGGGACGGGCGTGTTGCAGGCCTTCGATGACGATGCGGTCGCCGGGTTTCAAACCGTGGGTGACGACCCAGCGATCGTTTTGCGCGGCGCCCAGTTGCACTGGTTGCTGGCTGACCTTCTGCTCGGCGTCCAGCAGCAACACCTGGGCGATGCCGGCGCTGTCGCGCAAGATGGCCCGTTGCGGCACGGTGATGCCCTGGCTGTTGACCGCCTGTTCCAGGCGCACGCGGATGAAACTGCCCGGCAGCAGGTCCAGGTCGGGGTTGGGGAACTCGCTGCGCAGGGTGATCTGGCCGGTGCTCGGGTCGACGCTGAGGTCGGTGAACAGCAACTTGCCGGGCAGCGGATAAGGGCTGCCGTCGTCCTGGATCAAGGTGGCCTTGGCCTGGCCCTGGCCGACCGCTTGCAGTTGCCCTGCGCGAAAGGCGCGGCGCAGGTCATTGAGTTCGCGGGTCGATTGCGTGAGGTCGGCGTGGATCGGGTCCAGTTGCTGGATCAACGCCAACGGCGTGCTTTCGTTCTGCCCCACCAAAGCACCTTCCGTCACCAGGGCGCGGCCGATGCGCCCGGATATCGGCGCGGTCACCGTGGCATACCCGAGATTCAGTTTCGCCCGTTCCACCGCGGCCTTGTTGGCGGCGACGTCCGCGGCCGTCTGGCGCACGTTGGCCCTGGCGTTGTCGTAGTCCTGGCCACTGATCGCCTTGTCATCGATCAACTGGGCGTAACGTTGTGCCTGCAAGCGGGCCTGGAACGCATTGGCCTCGGCCTTGCGCAACGCCGCCTCGGCACTGTCCAGGTCAGCCTTGAACGGCGCCGGATCGATGCGAAACAGCACCTCGCCCTGTTTGACGTCGCGGCCTTCGTGAAACACCCGCTGCAAGACCACGCCGGCGACCCGTGCCCGGACTTCGGCGACCCGTGGCGCGGCGATCCGGCCGCTCAACTCGTTGCTGATCGACAGCGGCCGGGCCTGGACCGTTTCGACACGCACGCTTGCCAGGGGGGCGGAGGCTTGCGGGTTCGAAGCGCTATCACAGCCACTGAGCAGCAGCGCGCCGACCAACAAGCCCAGTGTGACGAAAGGAATCTTGGACATGGTGCTTCCCCAATATTGAGCCGCCCATGGTAGGGATCGAGGCCAATGCCAGGGGTGAAGCTTTGTAGGTGCTCTGTGAAATTGTGTAAGCGCACAGGCCACTAGATCCGAAAATGCCCCACCAACTGCTGTTGATGGTTGGCCATGGCATGCAACGAGTGGCTCGCCTGCGACGCTTCTTGCATCCGGCTGGTCAAGGTTTCGCTGATTGCCCGAATGTCGCTGACGCGATGGCTGATGTCTTCCACGACAGTGCTTTGCTCCAGGGCGGCACTGGCGATCTGTTGGTTCATGTGTTCGATCACTTCCACGGCGTCGGTGATGTGTTGCAGCGCCACATGGGTCTTTTCGACTTGAGCGACGCTGTCCCTGGCCTGTTCGCGGCTCAGTTGGGTGCTGAGCACGACCTCCTGGCTCAACTGTTGCAGCGCTTCGATCACCGTGCGTATCTGCTCGACCGAGTTCTGGGTGTTGCTGGCCAGATGGCGAACTTCGTCGGCCACCACGGCGAAGCCGCGCCCCTGTTCACCGGCCCTGGCCGCTTCGATGGCGGCATTCAAGGCCAGCAGATTGGTCTGTTGGGCAATGGCACAAATCACGTCCAGCACCTGGCCAATGTGTTGGCTGTTGCCGGCCAGCGCCTGCACTTGCACGAGTGTGGTTTCCAGGCGCCGGTCGAGGCTGTCGATGCTGGTGACTGCGTTGGCGAACAATTCCCGCCCCGATCGGCTTGCGTTTTCGGCGACGGTGGCGGCATCGGCCGCCTGGTGGGAATGGCGAGCCACTTCCTGGGCGCTGGTGCTCATTTCATGCAAGGCGGTCGCTGCCAGCTCGACTTCCCGGTACTGCGTGTGCATGCCGGCGCTGACTTCCCGGGCCACCTGCGCCGACGTATCGGCGGTGTTGCGGGTGTCCAGGGAGGCTTGCTGGATATCGCGGATAATGGGCTGCAACTTGTCGAGAAAGCGGTTGAAACCCCTGGCCAGATGGCCCAACTCATCATGGCGGTCGTTGGGCAGGCGCTGGGTGAGATCGCCGTCGCCTTCGACAATCGCATCGAGCATATGCGCCACCCTCAGCAGTGGCCGGGTGACGCCGTAAGCGGTGAGCCAGATGAGCAACAGTCCCAAGCCGGCAGCCAGCAAGCCGAGGCTGAGGTTGAGCCAGTTGGCCTGGCGATACTTGTCGTCCAACTGCGCTTGCATGTGCAGGGCTGGCGCTTGCACAAGCGCTTCAGGTACGCGTATCTGCAATTGCCAGGGGCTATTGTCGGGAGCGGTTTGCACGGCTTGCCGAACGTCGACCGAGGTGCCGTCAACCGTGCCGCTATGGCCGGCAACTTGCCCTGATGGGGAAAGAATGTTGATCTCGCTGTGGCCGGGATACAGGTCGTTGGCCAGGCTGGCGGCCAGTTGCTGGAGGGTATCGAGGCTGATGTCCATGCCCACTACGCCGATGACGTTGCCCTGGTCCAGCAGCGGTATGGAGATGCTGCTCATCAACGTCTTCTGGCCTTCGACCTCGATCGCGTAGGGCTCTGTCACGCAGGTGCGTCCCAGGGTCTGCGGGCAGACGTACCAGGCGTTGGCCGGCTCGCTGCCCGGTGGTGCGGTGTTGGCGCTGATCTGGGCTTCGCTGAGCACCTCCTGCACCAAGTGGCCGGGTTGGCTTTGCGACCAGTACAAGGCGAAGCGACCCTTTTCGTTGCCGGCCAGATCGCGCTGGCCAATGAAACCGGCATCTTCACCGACCAGCGCGTCGGGAAACAGCACCACGTAGAAGCCGAGGACTTTTTCGCGGTTCTGGAGGGCTTGGCGGGTCGCGGCGATCAGGTCCTGGCGCAGTTGCCCCGGTGTCAGTCGTCCGTTCCAAGCCTGGGCGCGCAGTTGCAGGACCTGCTGGGCAAAACCTTCCCCATAGATCGCGGTTTCGCTGAAAAAGCGCTCCACCCGCTGACCGTGTGCCAGGCCCTGTGCCTGCAGGCCTTCCAGGGCCGAGCGCCCGAGCAGTTGACTGCTTTGCTGCTTGAGCAGCGTTGCGCCTTGCTGGTTCTGATACAGGGAGGTACCGGTCAATGCCCCGACGACGGCCAGCAGGCACAGCCCACTCAGGAGCGTGATCCGCCATTGGATAGAGAGACGAGCGAAGAACATGCTGAGATTTTCCTGCGCTTAGGGATTTTTATTGTTCTGTGCCCCGCACTGTTTGAACGACGGGCGAGGCTATCTTGCGGCAGGAAGCGCCTACCGGTTATCCCTAATCGGCAGCCGTTGTGCCCCGGCGTTGGGCAATGCGGTTCCGCCAAGAAAACACAAAACCTGTGGCGAGGGAGCTTGCTCCCGCTGGACTGCGCAGCAGGCCCAGAAAAGAGGGGTCGCTTCGCGGCCCAGCGGGAGCAAGCTCCCTCGCCACAGGTTGTCGTTTGGTCCAGGGACATGATCAGCGTTACAGCATTGGGCTGACCTGTTTTGGGGCGCCGCCTCGGATGCTGCCGTTTTGGGATAGCGAAGGGTTTTGGCAAGGGCCTAGCATCGAATCCAGCGTGCAAGCAGAACAATAAGCTTTTGGAGTCGGCGAAACTGGCCGTCTCCGATCCAGCAACAACTGCCTCATACAATAAGGTCAAGAACAATGAGTGTATCTTTCCCGATCAGCAGCTCGACGGAGTTGAAGCGCGGCGCCCTGGGCGTCGGCTTCATCATCTTCTTTGTGATTTCGGCGGCGAGCCCCTTGAGCGTCATCGCCGGCGGTTTCCCCATCGGCATCATGCTGGGCAACGGCGCGGGTACGCCAGCGTTGCTGCTCCTGGCGCTGTTGGTGTTGCTGGCCTTCTCGGCGGGCTACACGGCCATGTCCCGGCACATGACCAACGCCGGTGGTTTCTATGCGTTCACCTCTCGCGGTTTGGGTGGCCTGGCCGGTGGCGCGGCGGGGGTGCTGGCGATGTTCGCCTACAACATTCTCCAGGTCGGGCTGTACGGCATGTTCGGTGGCGTGGTCAGCGGCACGATGGCCAGTGTCTTTGGCCTGGATTTGCCGTGGTGGACGTATTCGCTCCTGGCGATGGCGAGCATCGCGATTCTCGGTTATCGCAAGATCGACCTGTCGGCCCGGGTGCTGTCGGTGGTGGTCATTGCCGAGTACCTGGCGATCCTGACGCTGGATTTCGCCATCCTCAAGACCGGTGGCGACAGTGGCATCAATCTCGATTCGTTCGATCGCAGCCATGTGTTCAGCGGCACGCCGTCCATCGGCTTGCTGTTCTGCTTCGCGGCGTTCATCGGCTTCGAGGCCACCACCATCTACGGCGAGGAGGCCAGGAACCCGCACCGTACGATTCCCATCGCCACCTACAGCTCGGTGCTGTTGATCGGCGGTTTCTATGCCCTGTCGGTTTGGGCCATGGTGGTTGGCGTAGGCGCGGACAAGATCGTACCGACCTTGCAGGCGCTCCAGGATCCCACCACGTTCATCTACGGCATGTCCGATCACTTTGTCGGCCCACACCTGACCCAGATCATCCGTGTGCTGTTCATGGTCAGCATCTACGCCGGCCTGCTGGCGTTCCACAATGCCGCGGCCCGTTACTTCTACGCCATCGGGCGTGACGGTTTGCTGCATAGCCGGTTGGGCACCACCCATCGCGTGCACCAGAGTCCGCACATGGGCTCGGTCCTGCAGAGCCTGATCGCAGCGGTGGTGGTGCTGATCTTCGCCGCGCTGGACGCCGATCCGATCCTGCAACTGTTCGCCTGGTTCTCCAACCTGGCCACGTTGTGCGTGATCCTGCTCATGGCCCTGACCTCGGCGGCGGTATGGGTCTATTTCCGCTCGCATCCGGAGTTGAAGCTGGGGCTCTGGCGTGGACGGATTCTTCCGGGCTTTTCGTGCCTGGCATTGCTGGCGGTCCTGGCCCTTGCGGTGATGCATTTCGACGTGCTGACCGGCGCCAGCCAACTGTTGTCCTACGGCCTTTGCGCCGTCATTCCCGCCGCGCTGATTGTCGGCGTATTCCTCGCCGCCCGATTGCGCAAGTCCTCGCCCGAGCGGTTCATGGCGTTGGGCAGCCACAAGCTCTAGGGCGCCACGCGACCACGTCAAACCACACAAAAAATTGCGCTGTCGTTCGGGACGGTCCGGCCGCGCGTGAAAGGAAGATGTTATGCACGATTATCAAATGCTCATCAATGGGGCCCGGGTCGACGGCGAAAACGGCCACTTCGATGTGATCAATCCGGCGACCGGCACCGTGTTCGCCCGTTGCGCGGCCGGTTCCCTGGCCCAGCTGG